>CAMZLP010000017.1 GCA_947311535.1 uncultured Deinococcota bacterium
AGTATTTAAGTTAAATATTTGTACTCCACCTTTGCCAGTAGCGATATATGCTTTACGACCAACAATTTCTAAACTAGCTTTAGCACTAGGAGTTTCAAGACCTGTTAATTCAAAAGTTTTAGGCTCGAGCCTAGCTTGTTCTAATATCGTAAAGCATATATCGCTACTGGCAAAGGTGGAGTACAAATATTTAACTTAAATACTGGCGAGGTAGAAGCTCGGCTTGATTTTAACAGTGAAGACTTTGAATACGTTGCCAATGCAGTAAGTACTGATGACGGCTTGATTTTTAGCTCAGGTGGTTCAGCAGGTATTATTGTTGCTAAAGAAGATGATGGTGATATTGAAATACTTGGCCAATTAAACCTTGGAGATAATCAATCTGTAAACCATGCAGTTTATAAAGACGGTTACCTAATAGTTGCATCTGGCCTTGGTGGAGTAAAAATAATTAAAGTTAGTCAATAATATTTAATTATAAAATAACAAAACGCTAAAGCCTCAAATTAATTTGAGGCTTTTTATATTTATTGCTAGGGCATAGAGTTCCCCTTGCGGCTTTATTAGCTGTTGTAAAAAAAGGCCTAAGCAAATTGAATTAATATTCTATGTAATAATATCGCAAGGACAAATGTCTATAAGACATTTGCTCAAATTACTAGTATGATTGGCTCCCATGGCACCTAGCTTCCCACTTGCATTTTTCGCAGGAATATTATCATTCTTATCGCCCTGTGTTTTACCATTAGTTCCATCTTATATTGCCTATATTGGTGGCAATTCTGCGGTGGACACAAAAAAATATATAGTTTTACGTAATAGCTTGTTTTTTATATTAGGGTTTTCACTTATTTTTATTGCTCTTGGGGCATCAGCAAGTGCATTGGGCAATATTTTGAGAAGCTATCGCCCTTATCTTATGACTTTTGGTGGCGTACTGATAATCTTTTTTGCCCTAAATATGTTAGGGCTGTTTAAATTATCATTTTTAATGGGAGACAGTAGAAAGCAATATCAAGGCAATACAGCATCTCCGATAGGGGCAGTACTAATGGGTATGGCTTTTGCTGCTGGCTGGTCACCATGTATTGGCCCAGTTTTGGGTAGTATTTTGACCTTAGCAGGTGCAACAGGCACACTAACTCAAGGCATGCTTTTACTAACTAGCTATGCCATAGGTCTAGGAATCCCATTTTTCCTAGCAGCACTAGCTACTCAAAAGTTTTTAAGTTTTTCATCTAAATTCAAAAAATATTTAATCTGGGTTGAGCGCGCCTCTGGCGGCTTATTATTGGTGGCAGGGCTGCTAATGATAACAGGCTATTATACGGTATTAGGCAGATATTTAATCAGATTCACTCCAGAATGGTTGTTTTCTAAACTATGAAGGCAGCGATAGAGTTAGAACACCTATCACGGCGATATGGTCGCCAATTTATTTTTAGCGATGTTAATTTAGTAGTAAGCCCTAATAAAATAATAGTTTTAAAAGGAAACAATGGTGCTGGTAAAACAACTTTTCTAAAAGTTTTATCTACTCGCTTGAGACCAACATCTGGTAATGCTAAAATCTTTGGTTTTGACCTAAAAAAAGAAGCTTTTGAGATTAGAAAACTAACAGCTTATTTAAGTGTTTTTGGTGGCAATTATCAGAACCTAAGTGCTTTTGAAAATTTAAAATTTGCACTTAGATTGTCTAAAGTTGATTTTACTGATGATAAGCTTTTGGCTAGGCTCGAGCATGTCGGATTAATAGATGTAAAAGACAAAATGGTTCGAGAATTCTCTAGTGGTATGAAAAAAAGACTTTCTATCGCTAAATTGTTGTCTGTTGATGCCAAACTATGGCTATTAGACGAGCCCTTTGCAGCCTTGGATAGTGCAGGTAAAAAATTAGTAGATAATTTAATTATAAGGGCAAAAGAAGAGCAAAGAACTGTTATTATTGCCTCGCATGATTTGCAGCGCTCGAGCCAATTTGCAGATACTATTTTAACAATCGAAGACGCAAGCCTAAAATTAGAAAAGAACTTAAATCATGGATGATATTAAAGACGCTCTAACCATATTTAAAAAAGATATTTTACAAGAGTGGCGTAGCAAAGCTGTGACAGTTGCAACTGTTTTTTTTGCTAGCATTGTTCTTATGGTATTGGCTTTTGCACTAGGTAGTAATGATACTGTTTTAAAAATAGCAGCAGCTGGGGTTTTATGGGTTGCTTTGGCTTTTGCTGGCATTATTTCAGCGGCACAGAGTTATCAAAATGAGTTAGAAGAGAATGCGCTCGAGCAATTACTTTTATACCCTATAGCCAGAAGCTCTATTTTCTTAGGCAAGCTTATGGCTAATTGGCTTTATATGGCTTTGCTGGGTTTTTTACTTGTGCCCGTAACTAGTATTTTATTCAAAGCTCCCTTAGCTAATAATTGGTGGATAATTTTGCTGGTAATTTTATTAGGCACTTTAGGGTTTTCTATTATATCAAGTTTTTATGCTGCCTTAACCGCTAATCTGCGTGCTCGTGAGTCATTGTTACCAGTATTAATGTTTCCTATTGTAATTCCTATTTTACAAGCGGCAGTAAAAGCCTCTCAGGAGCTTATGGGAGATAATAACCCGGCATTTATCTGGGCTTGGATTCAACGTTTAGTTGGTTTTGACCTTGTTTATTTTGTAGTAACACTAGTAGTTTTTCACTTTATTATGGAGGAATGATTTTATGGAATTTATGAAAATAAAATTATTGGAGGCTAATTTATGACTAAACAACCTATCTGGCTAAATATCTATGGCTTTATCGTTTTGGCATTGTTTTTATTGGGCATGTATTTGGGCCTAGTAGTTAGCCCACCTGATGGAAACATGGGTGAACTTATCAGAATGATATATGCTCATGTTGCAGTAGCTTGGGTTGGGTTTTTGGCTGTAGCCTTGGCTGCTCTACACTCAATGCTCTTTTTATGGAAAGGTAGCTTTAAAGATGATATTAGAGCAGTAGCACATGCTGAAATTGCCTTAATTTTTGCGTCTCTCACTATAACTTCAGGCATGCTCTGGAGTAAACCAACTCTTGGTGTTTTTTGGGACTGGGATGCAAAACTAACTCTAACAGCTCTATTAGCTTCTCTTTTAGTGGGTTATTTTATTGTTCGTGGTTTAATTGATGACCCCGAACGCCGTGGTAGAATTAGCGCTGTTGTTATGATAATTGTAATGGCAAGCCTGCCGTTTAACTACATGGCAGCAAAGTGGTTTCGTACTTTACACCCTGCTAAAAGTTATAACGTAGATGCCAATGGCCTTAGTAGTACTATGAGCCCAATATTTGTCAAAATATTACTATTTAATGTTGTAGTAGCAGCCTTAATATATATTTATTTCTTTATTCAAAGAAATCGTATTGGTCAGCAAGAAGCCGAAATTTTTGCAAAAGAAACTGAGCTCGATGTAAAAGGAGATTTTATCCATGTTTGATTTTAGTCAATGGGGCTGGGTTTTATTCGCTTGGGGTCAGCTAGTAGCTGTTTATATTGCTTATCAACTTTATTTAATGTGGCGTGCAAAACGCTTGGAGGACAAATGAAAAAAACAATTTATGCCTTGCTAGGTGTAGTAGTACTAGGCTTAGCTGGGTTTTTTATCTTTAGATCAATCAACTCGAGCCTAGTCTATTTTATATTACCCAGCGAGTACGCTGCAAACCCTGATAATTATGTTGGTAAACGTATTCGCTTAGGTGGTGTTGTAGAACAAAATAGCATTAGCTTTAACGATAAGAGCTTAGAACTTAACTTTGTAGTAACTGATAGTATAAAAAGCTATAAAGTTAGCCACTACGGCGCCCCCCCACAGCTTTTTAAAGAAAATACAGGTGTTGTAGTTGAGGGCAAATTTATAGATGGAAACTTTAAAAGTGATGAGGTTTTAGTAAAGCACTCAGAAGTATATACCCCAGCTGAAGGAAGCAATCATTATGATATTGAAGAATTAAAGGATGCACTCCAGTGATAATTGAAGGTAGTCTATGATTGCTCTAGGGCAACTCGGTTCTGCTGCACTGTATTTAGCAGCAGCTTTAGCCGTTTATTCGATAATTGTCGGCACAATCGGTGCAATAAGCAGAGATGCCAAATTACTTACCTCGGCAAGATATTCTTCTGTGGCAGTTTTTTTGGCCATGACAACAGCTATTGTTACCATGGAGGTAGCACTCTTAACAAGTGACTTTAGCGTAAAATATGTAGCTGCACATTCTCGACTTGCTAACCCTACGTGGGTAAAATTTGTGACCTTGTGGGCAGCCTTAGAGGGTTCAGTATTATTATGGGGCTGGATTCTAACAATTTATACTGCCATTTTGGCGCTAACCGCTAAAAACAATATCTTGCGGCCTTGGGTTTTAGTAGTCATGCAGGCTGTGCAGTTATTCTTTATTTCCATGACTGTTATTGCGGCAAATCCATTTATAACTCTATTAAAAGCTCCTTTAGATGGCCCTGGGCCAAATCCACTTCTACAAAATCACTGGATGATGGCAGTTCACCCGGTACTACTTTATTTGGGCTATGTTGGGCTAACTGTGCCATTTGCATTTGCCATGGCAGCACTTATCACCAAACAACCAGGTACCGAATGGATGACACAAAGCCGCCGTTGGACTATGACTGGTTGGGCTTTTTTAACCGCAGGTATTGTCGCCGGTGGTTGGTGGAGTTATGTTGTTTTAGGCTGGGGAGGTTATTGGGCATGGGATCCTGTCGAAAATGTAAGTTTCATGCCTTGGCTAGCCGCAACCGCATTTATTCATAGCATTCAGGTACAAGAACGCCGGCGTATGCTAAAGGGTTGGAACTTGGCCCTTATTATCATGGCTTTTTCTTTGAGTATCTTAGGTACGTTTTTGGTTCGCTCGGGTATTATCTCATCGGTTCATGCTTTTGGTGATGGCCCCGTTGGTCCTTATTTATTAGTATTTTTCTTAGTTTTGACTATTACTTCTGTTAGTTTAGCAATATTACGCTGGGACCAACTCAAAGACAATGCCAGTTTAGACTCGGCACTCAGCCGAGAATCTAGCTATTTGGCATTAAACGTATTACTTCTTGCTATGGTTTTTACGGTTCTATTAGGAACTACTTTTCCACTTATTGTCGAAGCAATAACTAATAATAAAGTGACCGTAGGTGCACCTTTTTTCAATGCCATTTCTATACCTATTTGGTTACTTATATTTTTAATAATGGGAATTGGACCATTGCTACCATGGCGTAAAGCCAAGGAACAAACCGTAATTAAAAACCTAGGTTTTATGTTAGTTGGTGGCTTCGTTGCAACAATTATTGCTTATTTTATGGGTATTAAAAAAGTCTATCCTCTTTTAACTATTGCTATTGCAGCCTATAATGTTGTCAGCCTTGTGCTTTTAATAGTAGGAGCCGTACGGCCTCGAGCCCTAGCAACAGGTAAATCAACTGGCTCTGTTTTTAAGCAATATGCTTTTGAAAACAAAAGACGCTTTGGCTCTATGATTGTTCATTTAGGGGTCATTATTATGGCTCTGGGCATTGCAGGCAGTAGTGCTTATCGTGTAGATCAGCAAATTCGAATTAACTATGGCGAAAGTGCTATATTTCAAGGCTATGAGCTAAAAGCCAAAGAGCAATTTATGGAGCGAAGTGCATCTAAAATTTCGGCTGGTTCTATTATTGAAATTTGGAAAAATGGTAAACAGGTATCCACTTTAAAACCAAGAATCAATACTTTTGGTGGCAATCCGCAAACCATACCCACACCAGACATTTATTATACTTTTAAACACGATTTATTTTTAAGTGTAGTGGGCGAGTTTAAGGTAGGGCAAAGTTATACTGCTATACGCGCAGTAATTAGCCCTATAATTGCTTGGCTTTGGTTTGGTTCTATACTTATGATTTTAGGCACGATTTACGCTCTTTCTCCTAATAAAAAGCAAATCAAAGTTAAAGCAGTTCAAAATACAACAGAAAATAAAAAAGGGGATGAAGTATGAAAAAACTTTTAGCCTTTGCCATCGCTTTTGCAGCAATTGCAGGCATTGCAGCAATATCTTTTTTTGGTTTAGACCGTGGCAGCCCAAACCGAGACATAAAATCTAACATGCTAGGTAAAACAGTATTCGATTTTGAACTGCCTGTTTATGAGCGCTATCAAAACGAATACGGGCCAAGCTTTAAGCTTTCTGATTATCGTGGAAAGCCTGTTATTCTTAACTTTTGGGCAACTTGGTGCATTTCTTGCTTGCAAGAAGCCCCAATGTTAGAGAGTGCTTGGCAGCATTATAAAGATAAAGCTCTTTTTGTTGGAGTGCAAACTTTGGAAAAAGGTAAAGATGCCGCTGGCAATGACTTTTTATCTAGATTTAGTTTAAGTTTTCCAAGTCTTAAAGATCTTGATAATAATGTAAGTATTGATTACGGCATTTTTGGATTACCAGAGACATTTTTTATTGATACCGAGGGTAAGCTTTTTTATAAACATGCTGGCCCATTAACTGAAGCCATAATAGCAGCCAAGTTAGATGAAATGCTACAATGAGGAAAATATTATTTGTTTTAACGGTAATCTTTTCGATGCTAATAATCTCTTTTGCCCAAGAACAAAATAGTCAAAATAGTCAAACCGAATTAGATTCCGAAGTTTTTGAAATTTCCAAAGAACTACGTTGCCCCGTTTGCGTTAGTGAGTCAGTAGCTGACTCGGCAGCTGAAGTCAGTGTAAATATGCGTAACAAAACCAAGGAATTACTCGAAGACGGCAAAAGTAAAAAAGAAGTACTAGCCTACTTTCAAGAACGTTATGGTGATTGGATTTTGTTGGCACCTCCCAAACAAGGAGTATATCTACTCGTTTGGCTTTTGCCAATTTTGGCTGCTATAATCGGAGTTTTGATTCTAGGTTTTGTCATAAAGAATTGGCTACAAAAAACTAATCAGGAAGTTGTTTTGTCACAAGACGACATTGATATTGTGCAAAAAGCTCTAAAGGAAGAAAACTAAATGTTAACTATTGTATTAATTATTATTCTTGCCCTTGTATTTTTTAGCTATGCTGCTATCCCTCTAATTGTTCCTAATCAGGCAGACCCATTGCCTAATTATCAAGACCCTATCAAAAAAGAACTAACAGAAGAGCGTGATGCATTGCTTAGAGCTATTAAAGAGATTGATAGCCGTGATGATTTAGCCCAAGAGCGACGTGATGAGCTAAAAAGGCGCTATGAAAGTAAAACTGCAAAAGTTTTGCGTAGTTTAGATGAATATTCTAATAAAGCTCCAAAAGTATTTAAAATATCTAAAGGCAAACGCCTACCATATGCCATATTTGGGTTATTGCTTTTAATGATAGTACCAGCAACAATTTTGAGTACTTTTGTATTTCCAAGAATTGGTAATGATGCTACTGTAACTACGTCATCAGTTGACCAGTTAGAAGTAGCTGCTGAGCTTAAAAAGTTACAGCAAGTTGCAAAAAAAGAACCTAATGAAGAAAACTTAATGGCGCTTGCTGAGGCTTATTGGCATTTACAAGATGCAGATGGTGCAAGCCAAACTTATACAACAATTGTTGAAACTGTAGAGCCAATTCCTGCAATTGCCGCTCATCGTTTAGGATTATTGGTACTGCAACAAGATACTCCAAAATCTCTTGAATACTTTACATTAGCTTACGAAGCTGACCCAAATAACCTAGACACGCTTTATGCCTTAGGCGAAGTCAACTTCAGATTAGGGAATATTGATGATGCCATCAAGTTTTTAGAAGAGTTTGTTGCACAGCCTAAGGGTAGTGAATTTGAAGATGTTGCCCAAAGATTAGCAAACTTTAAAGCTATCTCCCCTGCTCTTAATGCAGCAACACTTGAAAGCAGTGATTCAAACTTAAAAGACTTGGCAGACGCTTATTGGCTAGCTGACGAAAAAGAATTAGCAGCTAACATCTATCTCAATTTAATGAAAAATATTGACCCCAATGAAGACGGTTTAGATGCTAAGAATGCACCTATTTTTAGCCGAGTAGGGCAATACTTTTTCTTAAAGAGCCAAACTGATGATGCCATTGTTATACTCGAGCGGGCTACATTATTAAACCAAGATGATCTAGATGCTTTGCTATTTTTAGGAAACGCATATTTTACAAAAGAGATGTACCAACCCGCAATTGATGTTTGGAATCTTTATGTAGAAAAAGCAGGCCCAGAGGGTGCCGGCCGAGTACCTAGTTTAATAGAAACTGCCCAAGCTAAGATAGATGGTATAGCAAACCCAGAAGCAGTGACAGGCCGACAAATATTTGTCTCTAATTGTGCTGTTTGCCATAGTGCTGATGGTTCGGGTGGTGCAGGGCCTAGTTTACTAAAAAATTCTAGAGCTGCTGATATTAGAAATGTTGAAAACCTTGTCAAATATGGTCGTGGGATTATGCCTGGTTTTCAGGCCAAATTATCGGAAGAAGAAAGAGCTTTAGTTGTTGACTATGTGACAACTGATTTGTCACAATAAGGAATTAAATGAGTGATAAAGCCCCCCCCAAAGATGAGTCACGCCGTGAGCTAATAAAATGGCTCTGGCGCACACCAGTTATTGCTGTTGCTGGGGGGGCTAGTTTTGCAGCTTATGAGTTTTATAAAGTTCATTTTACAAAGGGCAAAGCCAGCAAAAGCCCAGAATTTACAGATGGTCCTAAAGAAATGATTATAGCTGCTACAGATATTGACAATGAATGGGATTCTTTTAATTTTGTCTATCAAAGTACTCCTGCAATGATAATTAATATTTCTGAAGAAATAGCAGGTGGAGCCAGTACCAATAACAAGCATTTTATTGCTTTTAGTAGAATCTGTACCCATCAGGGTTGCATTGTCGATATGAATAAAAATATTGAAGCGATGGCAAGCTTATTTAATTATAGGCCCAAGCACCCTGAGATTACATGTCATTGTCATTTTAGTATTTTTAACCCTTTAAGTGGAGCTGAAGTAATTAGTGGTCCAGCCCAAAAACCTTTACCTAGGATTAGGCTCGAGCATGACCAAGGTATACTCTATGCCACTGGTATAGAAATTACTTAGTCCCAATTAGCAGCTAAAAATTCATTTACAAGTTTCATCTAGCTAAGCACTTTAATTTACCATGAGAGCTATTAACAGTTGGGAACCATTTCCCGATTAGTTTTCTTCGTGTATAATTTACTTGAGTTTAGAGTTGTACAAAACAAAGAGCACCCCTAATCCCTTTGAGAATCAATAGTTTTTAACTAA
>CAMZLP010000018.1 GCA_947311535.1 uncultured Deinococcota bacterium
ATGCGACCTTTAGAATTTGGGGCAGATATTGTCATTCATTCGGTTAGTAAAATAATGAATGCCAGTGGCATGAGCATTGCTGGGGCAGTAATTGCTAGGCACAATATAGTTTCTAAGCACCTTAGTGACGATGCCAAAGCTAATTTTGCCCACTATATAAAACTATTACCCGCCCGTGACTTTGGGCCAAGCCTTAGCCCATTTAGTGCAATTATGATTTTAAATGACTTACGCAGCTTGCGTTCACGTGCAGAGCAAATGAGTAAAACTGCTATGCAAGTGGCTACTTGGCTAGAATCGCAAGCAAATATAGAAGCTGTACATTACCCTGGCTTAAAGAGCAACCAAAGCCATACAGTCGCTAAAAAATATATGAAACTAGTTGATAGCGATGAGCATCATTATGGCTATTTGCTAGGCTTTAGGGTAAAAGGTGGCATAGAACCTACAAGAAAAGTCTTTGACAAATTTAAGATGGTTTGGCGTGCTACTGACCTTGGTCGGGCCAAAACTGTGGCTACAATCCCAGCAATTTCTACCCATCAACAACAAGGCGAAGAGGGCCGTGAGTTAGCTAGCATTCCTGCTAATCTTATCCGCTTGAGCCTTGGGCTCGAGCATGCCCAAGATATAATCGCAGATTTAGAACAAGCACTCGACTTTTAAACCCTATATTAAAAACTAAGGCTAATTATTTAAGAATTATTTAAATCGTTAGCCTTTATTCTGTGTTCAAACAATATTTTGCTTTACATTAATATATCTTCTAGCAAAACCATTTATTAGATAGTGTTATATTAAAACATGGCTGATGTGCTTCAAGTCTTAGGCTAGGGTATTTAAAAAAAGCCTTGGATTTAGCTAGCAATATAGAGCTTTTACCCCGTATTTTGGCTATTTTTGTGAGCTTTGCCAATTTGTTTTTTGCCCAAGAAAATTATCAAGATTGCTTGCAATTAATTGCTCACAGCATAAATAACCCCGCTAGTAAGGAGGAAACTAGGCAGGAAGCTTTGGAAATACAGATTAGGCTCGAGCAGAAGCTAGTTAAAAAATTAGATAGTAGCCTTGCAATGCTCTCACAAAAAAACTTGCAAAAAAGCATAGACTATTTGCTAACGCTATAAAATACAGAGCAACTGAAACGCAAATGAAACGCTTTTCTCTTATAATAGTTTTTAAGCCATTAGAAAAACACCAAGGGGCTATTAAAAGGAGTTATCAATATGAAATCATCAAAAGGAATTGCCTTAGCAATAGCAGCAGTTTTATTGATATTTGGAGTCTATTGGGGATATAAAAATATTATAAACCCCAAAATATCAACTAATAATCTGTGTAAAGCCGAAGAGAATTGCCTAAAAGCTCTAAATATCGGCGAAAACTCTGCCCTAGTTCTTAGCTACTCAAAAGATGGCAAATACTTACTAGGGCGTGGGCTAGATGGTACACGTAAATGGACTAAAATAGATGATTATAAAGCACAGCGCTTGGGCAAAAGCACAGCCATTGCTATTGCTAATGACGGCCGTTATGCAGTAGCCAACGATAATAAAAAGGTACAGATTTTTGATGCAGCAGGGCAAGAGATGCTCGAGTTTTCTGTGGCAGATAAAACTGACAGAAGTATCAAAAAAATGGTCTTTGTACCAGGTTATGACATCATCGCCATGATATTACCCAGCGAGGAGCGGGGCAAGCCCTTGCTCACATTTTGGAGTACTCGCAATGGTGAATTCATCAGCAAATTAACCCACCCAAGTTCAATAGCTAGTTTAGAAAAATCTGAGCAAGGAATAATTGCTGTTGGTATGTATAACGGCCAAGTATTTCTTTGGCCAATGAGCGACCTAGGCAATAAAAAATTAATTACTGCTTCCCAAAACGAAGCCACAATTCAGGCATTGGCATTTGACCAAAAAGCTAGCATTTTGGCCACTGGCGATTCCGAAGGGAAAACTACCCTTTGGGATACTAAAACAGGTCAAATGATAAAAGAATTTGAACAAACTGACAGCCTAATAAAAGCCTTAGCTATTTCCAACGACGGCAAAATACTTGCCAGTGGCAGCTATGACGGCTTATACAGACTTTGGAATATAGAAACTGGAAAATTATTAGAAAGCCAGCAATACGACAAGGGCATATCAGCAATTAGCTTAACGCCAGATGCCAAGCAACTTGCAATATCTTTAATAAAAGAGATTGTTATTACTAGCAAAAGAGTAAAAAACACCAAATCTTATGGGCCAAAATGGATTGAAGTAGAAAGCAAGAACACTATCCCTGGACTTATTTTGATAAGGGATCTAAGTAAATTAAACTTTAACTAGCAAGGATCTAAATCATAATAGTTTGTCATAGTTATTAGTTTAGAAGCTTGCCTTGTCGAATGAGCAAACCAAGACATCTCCTCGAAGATTTGTACAGAGCTTGTCGAATCAGGGGTTGAAAATTAGCGCTTTATAAGAATTAAAAAATATTGCTATGAATCATGAAAGTGCTAACTATTATTTAAATGGAGGAGCTGCTAGTGGATAGAGCGGAAATTGCCTTTGATATTAGCATTTTTATGACTAATATCAGCATAACCATAAACTCCTCAAGCTTACACTTAAGCTACTGTTCTTAATTCTTAAGCTACAAGATAATAGGCGGTGCTATCAGACTAAGGCTTATTGCAGCTCCCAAGGTTTTAATGGGGATATATATTGAGAAAATATTAAAATACTCCAGATTAGTATTATCAATACATTATTCTCAAATAATTTTAGTTGTACTCCGACTAAACCATTTTGCTTTTGGCCTAAGAACTGCTAGCAGCCTTGGCTAAAATGGTCTTACAAAAAAAACTTACTTGTAGCTTCATAGGTGGGTCTGAAGCCCCGATTCCGATGCAAAATTTCAAACTTTTATGGTTAATTTCCAAAACAGAATATTATCTTATTTCGATTTAGCTATAAACCAACTATCAAAGCCACCTTGCAATGAAAAAACATTTCCAAAATCTTGTTCTTGTAAATCTTTGACTAGCTTCAAGCTATCAATACCCTTTTGACAAACTAAAAGATAGCTTTTATCTTTATCTAAATTTAAAAACTCATCACTTTTACTAGCTGGAATATGTTTGATTTTTTTACTTAAGCTGTATTCACTTTGCTTAGCTGATACATCAATCAAAACATAATCTGCTAACTCTGATTCATTTTCTATGATTAGTTCAAATTCTGAAAGATTGACATAATTGCTTTTTTCGAGTTTTGTAATTCTAGCTTTATCGCTGCAAAGTGGGCAGTTTGCATTTTTTACCCTTTCTACTTTTACAATATCCAAGTTTGGAAAGTTAATTAAGCTTATCTTACTGTGATTATCAGTTCTTCTACCCAGCAATAGCTCAATAGCTTCTAGGGCCTGCAAAGAGCCTATTATTTCTACGGTATGCGGCATTATGCCAGCTTCGCTACAACTTTGCACGCAATCATCGCTTGGGATTGTTGGCCAATTACAACGCAAACAGCCAGCACTTTGGCTCGGCTTAAAAACTTGCAACTGCCCCTCACGCTGATAAACGCTAGCTTCTACCAAAGGCTTTTTATATAAAAATGCGGCATCATGAATTAAAAATTTAGCTTTGAAATTGTCACTGCAATCAATCACTAAATCATGCCCGTCAATTAGCTCACTAGCATTATCAATGTCAAAATATTCAGCAATTGCATTTATCTCTACAAAGGGGTTCATAGCTTTTAATCTGGCTTTGGCAGCGTCTACCTTGTATTTGCCAATATCATCAGTTGTATACAAGTTCTGACGGTGCAAATTATTAATAGCTACCTTGTCATAGTCTATTATTGTTATATTACCAATGCCAGAACGCGCCAAATTGCTCAGCAGCGGGCAACCCAAGCCACCTGCTCCAATTACCAGTACTCGGCTTTGTTTTAGTATTTCTTGGCCACTAAGGCCTAAGCTTGGCAAATTAGTTTGGGCTTGGTAGTATTCAGCTTCGCTAAATTCTATATGGCTGTGGTGATAGCAGCCTTGACAATTTACCCATTCAGCTGGTTTTGACAAGTAGTGTTCTTTTTTCCAAATTGGCAAACGCAATTTGATTTCATCAATTATGTATTGACAAGCTTTAAAGGCCTCTGACCTGTGCGCCGAGCTCACACCAATCCAAACTGCTAAGTCTTCTATTTGTAAATGCCCTTGGCGATGGCTACAGACTGCATCAATTATTTTAAAACGCTCTTTGGCTTCTGCCAAAACTTTTTGCCCTTCAGACATAGCTAGCTCTTTAAAAGCTTCATATTCTAAAGAACCCACATCGGAGCCTTCGTTGTGATTGCGAACCAAGCCCTCAAAAACTACTAGTGCACCAGCACGTTTATCACTAAGTTGGGCCTTTAACTTAGCAATATCAATGGGCGTATCTGAAATTTCAAACACTTTAGCCTCCGGCAACTGGTGGAATAAAAACTAGCTCATCACCCTCATTAAGTTGGCTATTAATATCTACATATTTTTGATTTAGGGACAGCTTAACAAAATCACTATCCAAGCTAAAGTTGTATTTTGATTTTAATTCTCTATAAACATCTTGGGCAGTCTTGGCACTGGTCTCAAGTATTTCTTCAGCTTTATTTGCTTCTTCTCTTAGGTTTGCAAAGTATCTTATTTTTAATTTCATTGTTCAGCTCTTTTATAATCAGCTTTACCGCCAGTTTTTGCTAATAAATAGCTCTCGCTAATCTCTATTTTCTGACTCATGGCTTTGCACATATCATAAACCGTTAGGGCTGCTATATTGACAGCTACTAGGGCTTCCATTTCTACACCAGTTTTATGACTAGTTTTTACACTTGCTTCTATCAATACCTCAGAAGCGTTTATCGCATTTATTTCTATTTTTATGGCTTCTAAGGCCACCGGATGGCAAAACGGGATTAGCTCGCTGGTTTTTTTGGCAGCCATGGTACCAGCTATTATTGCCGTGGCAAATACTGGACCTTTTTTGCTTTTAATTTCGCCATTATTTAATTCCAACATAATTTCTTGGCCTAGCTTTAATTTTGCTTGGGCTCGAGCCTGTCTTAGGCTAATCCCTTTTTCGCTCACATCAACCATTGTTGGTTTATTTTCATTATCTATATGACTAAGCATTCCTAACCACCTATCGACACCATTGTCCTTGGTCTATTTGTTGGCACTGTTATTCCTGATTTTACTTTGCGATGAGCAGCCAATAAAAACATTTCTATCACCGCTTCAACTGGCTTTTTGCTATCCAGCGCCTCTCTTACTGATATTTCTCGGTCGGTTAGCAAGCAAGGCCGTAATTTGGCATCACTTGTTAGCCGCATACGGCTACACGCCCCACAAAATGGTTCTGAAACAGGATTAATAAAACCAATTGCCCCTGCCCAAGTTTTAACCTTAAACAACCTTGCCGGAGCTGAGGGGTCGTTGTCTATTTTTTCTAATTGACCAAATTTGGCTTCTATTTTGGCCTTTATATCTTTACCAGCCACAAAATGTTTAAAATAACTATCAGAGTCAGAATTATTAAGATGCATATATTCTATAAAGCGTATATGATATGGCAACTCTCTACTCAGCTCAGCCAAGCCTATAATTTCAGAATCATTGACATCTTTCATAATTACTGCATTTAGTTTTACCGGCTGCAATCCCGCAGCTACCACGGCATCTATGCCTTCCCAAACTTGCTTAATATTGCCACCACTGGTTATTTTTTTAAATACTTCTGGGTTTGAGGCATCAAATGAAATATTCACCCTATCTAAACCAGCTTTAAGTAAATCTGGCAAGCGTCTTTTTAGCAAGCTAGCATTAGTAGTAATTGCAACATCTTCTATTTTATAAACTTGTTTTGCCAAAGCTATCATTTCAGGCAATTCTTGTCGCAAAAGTGGCTCACCGCCAGTAAACCGCAGCGATTCTATGCCCAGCTCTACGGCTGCCGCCAAAACATTATCAATATCAGCAACAGTAACCGTGCCTACAGGATCTTTTTGAATTATTCCTAATGGGTCACAGTAGCTACATTTATAATTACAACGCGGAGTAATGCTAATTCGCAAATCTTTTATAACTCGTCCAAAACGATCTACCAATGATGATTCCATTCAACACTACCAATCTAATGATTCTCTCAATCTAGGCTTACTAATAGTAATTAAGACCTTACGATCTTTTCAACTGTTTATTATATAGCCCTCAATCTTGCCACCAACTCCTTTGTACGACTAAACAAGCGAAACTTGACTCGTATTCTTCTGTATTCATAAAGCAAATTAAACGGTTAATCTTTAGAAACTATAAAAACCACTTGCTAAGAACAGATTTATTGCCAACCTAACAATACAAAAGCTATGGGAAAGCCGTATTAGTCCCTATTAAGCCTTTTGGGGTAATATCAAAATTTCTCTTTTATTGTAGCTAGGAATTAGAGCATAGACGAACTTTAATGATTAGCAATTATTTGGATTTATATATTAAAACTGGTACACATCTATCTTATTATTAAATAAAGCATTAATATTAATACGCCTTTAGGCCGATACTTTGCAGAATTCAAAATAGATTTTTTCGGCTTAGGTATTCATGGTTAGTTTAAACCCCAAGGAGGTATTACCATGACAATTTCCAGACGTAATTTTCTTAAAAAGTCACTTGCTCTAGCTGCTGTGGCAGTTGCTGCAGACGGTTTGACTATTTTTGGTCCAAATCATGCTTTTGCAGATGACACAGTTTTGATTCCTCACGCTACCCACTATGGGCCTTTTAAGGCAGTAGTCAAAGATGGAGTGCTAATCGGAATTCAACCGCTAGAAGGTGTCGATGCCATGCCAACAAAAATGTTGACAGAAGGCATAATTAGCCGTACCTACGATAAAACTCGGATAGGCTACCCAATGGTTCGTAAGTCTTGGTTAGAAGGTTATGCTAGTGGAGATACCAAACCAGAACTACGCGGTAAAGATTCATTTGTACGGGTGAGCTGGGACGAAGCCCTTGCTTTAGCCGCAAATGCTATTCTTAATACAGTTGAAGAATACGGCAACGAAGCCCTCTTTAGTACTTCTTACGGTGGCTGGTCTCATGCTGGTATTTTCCGCCCACAAGTTCTGCAAGGTCGTTTGTTTGGTCTTATAGGTGGTCATACTGTAACAACTGGTGATTACTCCGCCGGTGCTGGTCAAGTACTTCTACCTCATATAATTGGCGATATGGAAGTCTATTCACCTCAAACCTCTTGGGAGGTCATTGCAGATAATACAGAGGTTTTTGTGTTAATCGGTGCTGATCCTTGGAAAAATAACCGCATAGAGTATAGAGTTGCCGATCACCAAATGTATTCTCATTGGAAAGAATTCAAAGATCGGGGCATAAAATTTGTATCTATAAACCCACAATATACCTCAACCGATGAAGTTGTTGACTCAGATTGGGTAAAGATTATTCCTAATACCGACACGGCCCTATTTTTGGCCATGTCTTACCATGTCTATAAAGCTGGTATTTATGACAAAGCTTATCTCGATAAATACACAGTTGGCTTTGATAAATATCTACCGTATCTTCTTGGCGAAGATGGCTCGGAAGCCAAAACTCCCGAATGGGCAGCAAAAATAACCGGAATACCGGCAGCTAAGATTAAAGAACTTGCCGAATTGTTTGCTAAAAAGCGTACTCAGTTTGCTGCATCATGGGCAATTCAAAGAGCTGACCATGGTGAAATGTCTTATTGGGCAATTGTTAATTTTGCAGCTATGCTTGGTAAAATTGGTAAACCTGGACAGGGCGTTGGCTTTAGCTGGCACTATGGTAACGGTGGCACCGTACAATCCGGTGCAGCAATGCCGGTTGGGCTTGGTCAAGGACGTAATCCCGTTTCTACACGTTGCCCAGCCTCCAGATTATCCGATTTAATTTTAAATCCTGGTTCAAGCTACCAACGCGATGGAGTTGAACACGTCTATCCAAAAGTCAAGCTAATTTATAATGCTGGTAATAACTTCATGTCTCACCAGCAAGATACCAATGAACTTATCAATGCCATGGCTAAAAACATTGATACTGTAATTGTTCAAGACCCATGGTGGACAGCCTCGGCTAAATTTGCTGATATTGTCTTCCCTGCAACAACAACCCTAGAGCGAAACGATATAACCTCGGGCGGAACTTATAGTAACGATAAGATTTACGCTATGAGACAGGTTATAGAGCCAGTAGCTGAAAGTTTAGATGACTTTGAAATTTTCAAACGCCTTGGTGATAAGATGGGCGTTGGTTATCAATTTAGTGAAAGCTTATCAGTAATGGATATTATCAAATCTGGTTATGAGGGTTCTGCAGCCACAATGCCATTTGATGAATTCTGGGAAAAAGGCGTTACTCAGATTGACGTTCCTGAAAGTGCGCGCTCTTGGGTTCGTCATGGTGATTTCTATAATAACCCTGATGAGAAGCCGTTACATACAGTATCTGGTAAGATAGAGCTGTATAGTGAAACATTTGAAAAAATGGGCTTAGAAGACTTACCTCCAATGCCAAAATTTCTTGAGCCTATAGAGTATTTGGGCAATGCTAAGGAAGGTCAAGTACATGTAGTAAGCCCGCATCCTTTCATGCGTTTGCACTCTCAAATGGCAAATGCCGATATCCGAAAATATCAAAATGTTCGCGGCCGCCAACATGTTCTAATAAGCTTAGAAGACGCTGCCGAAAAAGGAATAAAAAATGGCGACTTAGTGGAACTTGGCAATGAACGCGGCAGGCTTATAGCCGGTGCCGTGGTAACAGATAAAATCATGAAGGGTGTAGTAAGTCTAGAAGAAGGCAACTGGCTTCAATTAGACTCAAAAGGACGTTGTAACAGTGGTGCAATCAACATGCTAACCACCAGTAAAGCTAGCAGTACTCTTAGTCAAGCAACCAGTGCAAACACTTGTATTGCTGATTTAAAGAAATGCATTGATGCCGAATCTGAAAACCTTGCTTTTGAACCACCTCATGAAGAAATGAATGTTTTTGCCATAGATATTGATGCCATGAATCTTATTGATCGCTCAATTGCAGTAAGGCATACTGCCGTTGCCGATCTAAGCCCTGGCGAAAAATTATTTTACGAGCGTTGCACGCTTTGTCATGTCCCTCGTGAACCTGGCGATTACACTCAAAAACAGTGGCTGGGTATTACACCAAGTATGTTTGCTCGAGCTGGTCTAAGTGAAAGCGAACAGAAAATCGTTGCTGACTTCCTCAATAAAAATGCAAAAGATGCCAAATAAATCATTTTTCTAAGTCAAAACTATAAGCCCGGCAAGTTAGTCGGGCTTATTTTTATTGCTTAACCCTTGTGACAAAAAACAAACTGGTAGAAACAAACAGTTTAATGCCCAAATGATTACAGGTTTAGAAATAGTAGTTTTAAGAAGCCAAGACCAAATCAACAATACTATCTACAGTTTTATCAAAATGGCTTTGGCTAAGTACTAGAACCATATTAACTGCAAGTAAAACCTCTTTGTGAGAAGCATAAATTCGAAGTTGAGTTTATGATGCTAAACAAGCTTAAAATCCTGTTTGTTAGTTATAAAGAACTTGTGATACATAGTTTAATCTAATTGAGTTCAGGTACTTATCCTTTTGGTCTATATCTATATAGCTCTTTTGTAAGACAGAAGGCTAGCATAAGAATATTATAGCGAGCTATAATCACAAATTTATAACAGTCAAAATTAAAAAAATTCTAATACTATTATTCTACAGTAGTTATACTATTACCACTCTAATTACTTGACAATAATACACTCATATTTTATAATGGTAACAGTTGGATTTAGATTTAACTTCGTTTTTATTAATGAAATAGGTCTAAAATCAATATCAAAGGCAAAACTAAAATAGGCTTATTCCTATTTCATTATGACGAGGTTATCAAAACCAATCAAAAATGAAAAGGAGAAAACTATGAAAAAACTATTTATTCTTTTAACGGTTTTATTAAGTCTTGGTGCTGTATTTGCCCAAAAAAGCCAAGCTACTACCAGTGAGGCTATTGATCAGGCTAGTAATTTGGGTTTAGAATCAGGTAAGCTACAAGAAAGCATTGATAATACTCAAGAAGCTATAGAAGCTAAAAACCCAATCCTAGAAGATGCCGTAAAAGCTTTAGAAGCTGCTAATGATGCCTTAAGCGCATTGGACAATCAAGATAATGATATTGCTCTTGAGGCTCTTGCAGCAGCAACTGGTAAACTTGAAGTAGTTATTGCTGCTGAGCCAGATTTGGCCTTAGCTCCGGTAGATTTATCCATTGAAATATATGATTCGGGCATTACTACTTCTAAAGAAGCAAACAAAATACTCAGATTAGCTCGAGTTTCTCTTAATGATAACGATGCTATAACTGCACGCTTATTATTAAACTCTTTGGCAAGTGAAATCAGAATTAAAACGGTCTATTTGCCACTGGCCAGCTATCCAGATGCCATGCTCGAGGCCGCTGCTCTCATTAAAA
This sequence comes from uncultured Deinococcota bacterium, assembly GCA_947311535.1. GTDB lineage: Bacteria > Deinococcota > Deinococci > Deinococcales > Trueperaceae > CAMZLP01. The sequence continues at coordinate 10,550 of CAMZLP010000018.1, forward strand.
ACAATCAGCCTGAAGAAGCTAAAGATGTGATTCTTACTGCACTTAATACTTTGCTTATTACAGAAGAATATTTGCCATTACCAGTAATTACTGCTCAAGCACTAATTGAGCAAGCAGAGAAAGATATCACCGATGGTAATCTAGAAAATGCTGATAGTAACTTGGATTTAGCACGCGAACAACTAAAACTTGCTCGAGCCCTTGGTTATAGCAATGTCAGTTATGCTGACTTAGATGACCAACTAATAGAACTAAAAAGGTTGTTAAAATCAAAAGAGCCACATGCCTCCGCTTTAGCAAAGCTAAGAGAAGGTATTAATAATCTTTTGCATCCTAAAAAATAATATCAATTAAAGCCTTTGATTAATATTGCTGCAAATATTTGCAGCAATATTTTTTTGCATATTTTAAAAATCCAAATTAAGGTCTAGCCAGATAAAAATTTAATACATCAATAAAAATCCCTTTAGCTAGTGATTATGAAATTTATACTTGCATGGGCTCGAGCCTATTTGGGGCTAGTGAATTTTAAGAAGCCAAGACCAAGTCAACAATGCTATCAACAGTTTTATCAAAATGGCTTTGATTATCAATAAAACTCTTTTGGTCTATATAGCTCTTTTGACCAATATTAGTCATAGGGCCTAGATTATGAATACGGATTTGTTTATTTCTTTTGGCTTTTTGCCAATTGCTAAAATAAGCAATCCACCAACGTCTTGGAAACAAAAGGACTTCTAGTTTTTGAACAAGACCCAAACGGAAATCTTTAATCTAAGAAATTGGCTTAGAGCCAAAAAATTATAAACTATTAGAAACACTTTCCATTCGCCAAAATTTCTGCAATAATTAGTAATGGCGTTAAAAGATATAGAACTAAGAATATTAGGCTCATTAATAGAAAAAGAAAAAACCACCCCAGAGACTTACCCACTTACCGATAACTCACTTAGGTTGGCTTGTAACCAAAAATCTAGCCGAGAACCAGTAACTAGTTTTAGCCATCCGGAGCTGAGCACAGCATTGCAAAATTTGCGTGATAAGGGCTTAGTTGTTTCAAAAAGAACTGCCAATGAACGCTCGGTAAAGCACTCACAGAAATTTAATAGCTATTATGATTTAAGCAATAAAGAGCTAGCCATCATGGCTGTACTAATGCTAAGAGGCAAACAAACTCCCGGAGAGCTGCGCACCCGCAGTGACCGCTATAATTGTTTGCAGGGCTTAAGTGATGTCGAAGAAACTCTGCAAAAACTTGCTAGCCGCCAGAAACCTTTGGTCAAAAACCTAGGCCGAAGCCCAGGGCAAAGCCAAGATAGATGGCAGCATACGCTGGGTTTAAATGAAGAAGACTTAAAACCCAGAATTCGCCAAGGAGCAAAAGTTAATATCCCCAGTGCCAAAGATGAGCTAAAAGCTGAAATCAATGATTTAAAACGTAAGCTTAGGCATATTTATAGGCACCTTGGTTTAGATTTTGATGAATAGCTAAGATAAAAACAAACTTTATTATCCTAGGCCTATTAGTGATTGTAGTTGTTTTTATCTTAGTGAAAGCTGCAGAGGGTAAAGTTACAAGCTGCAAATCTAAAAATTATAGTCATATTTAAAAAGTCTTAGAATCTACAATCCTAACAGTAGTAATTTATTCATTTTGCCCGCAATAGCTTAATACTCCAAAAAGAAGCTACAATTAGCCCAGCAATACCAAGCCAAGAGAGTACGGGAATATATTTAGCATAAGTAAAAATCAGTATAATTAAGCTTGCCAAAATGTGTAGATAAAGAGGCTTGTTGTTTTTATATTTTTGACTTGAGCGTTTTAAACCAAGTCCTCCAATTATCAAAAATAAGATTAGCAGTGGCAGCAAAATAAAATCATTTATTAAAAAACCTGCTCCAATAGCACTAAGTATTGATAAAAATGGAGCAAAACCTAAACAGCATAAAGCCGAAATAACAGAACCTATCAGGGCAGTTTGCTCGAGCCTAATCCCATTATCCATCTAATAAGCCCCTTTTTAGCAAATCTTTACTTGGCCAACCATTATTATCATTTTCTTGATAGATTCTACAAGCCATAACTGTTTCACCGTTATAATTTTCTAAATCTTGCCCATTTACCAAAATTGTTGGTGAACCAGCAAAAACTAAGCCCTCGGCTTTTTCTAGGCTTTCAATATTTATTGGTTTAGCAATTATCTGCAAATTATTTTCTACCACAACATCTAATAAGTCAGCCCAAGCTCTTTTATAACTAGGGCAACCCTCAAAATACAAAAGCTCTACCTTAATTGTTTTATTTTCCATGAAATAACTATAAGCCCTCTAGTATACAGGAGAGTCAAATAGGCTTTAATTTGCTTCTAAATACACACAGCCCTCGTTACAATCAGCGTCGGGGTGTTCTTGGGCCCATTTTAGGCGGTTTTTTAATTCTGATTCTAAGTTTTTCAATTCTTGTAAATTTTTTTGGACAGTTTTTAAATGCTTGTTTAGTTCGCTTACAACCTCGTGGCAAGGTTCCTTACCACTATTGCGTAGGTCAATAAATGCTTTAATCTCAGAAAGCGTAAAACCCAAAGCTTGGCTTGTTCTGATAAATTTAATTCTCTTTAAGCTAGACTCGCTGTATAAACGGTAGTTAGATTTAGTTCGGATAGGCTCGAGCATAGCCAAATCAGACCAATAGCGAATAGTCTTGACCGACTCCCCCGCTTGCTTAGCTAATTCACCAATCGTAACCATATTTTATTCTAAACAATTTTAAGGCTTAGTTTCTGTACTAAAGCTGACTTAAAAAAGTAAAAGAGATAATTGAAAAAGAGAACTTATAGGAATTTAGAGCAAGCTATGAGCTAGGATAAGAAAAAACCCATAGAAAAAATCCATGGGCTAATTATTAAATATCTAAATTCTTTTCTAGTCTAAAAAGTCTCTTAATTTACGGGTACGGCTTTCATGATATTTGAGTTTACGCAGGGCTTTATTTTCTATCTGACGAATACGCTCACGAGTAACACCAAAATACGCACCAACTTCTTCTAGGGTGTGCTCGCGACCATCAATTAGGCCTTTGCGCATTTTTAAAACTTTGGCTTCGCGCTCATTAAGTTTGCTCAAAGCTTCTTCTAATTCTTCAGACAAAATAGTTTTGCTAGCTCTATCCACCGGTGATTCAATATTCATATCTGGGATAAAGTCACCATAAAAGCTGTCTTCTTCGTCGCCAATTGGAGTTTCTAAACTAAATGGCTCACGAGTTAGCTTAAAGGCTTCTTCTACCTTTTCAGGGGTCCAATCTGGGCCCATTGCTTCGGCAATTTCTTCGTAAGTTGGTTCACGTGATAGTTCTTGCTGTAGCCTACGTGAAGAGCGAGTAAGCTTGTTTATGGTTTCCACCATATGCACCGGAATACGAATAGTCCGGCTTTGGTCAGCGATAGCACGGTTAATTGCTTGCCTAATCCACCATGTTGCATAAGTAGAGAATTTATAACGCCTACGGTATTCAAACTTTTCTACGGCTCTTATTAAACCTTGGTTACCCTCTTGAATTAAGTCCAAAAAGCTCATGCCACGGCCATTATATTTTTTGGCAATAGAAACAACCAAGCGTAAATTGGCCTCTATTAAATGTTGTCTGGCAAATTCGCCATCTTCTACAACTCGCTGTAACGAGCGTCTTTTTCTTTCATCAGTAATTTCGTCTTGCTCGAGCTTAATCTTAGCTTCTTCGCCTGACTCAATCCTACGAGCAAGGTCTATCTCTTCTTCTAGTTTAAGTAGATTAACTTTACCAATCTCTTGCAAATACTGGCGCACAGGGTCATTGGTACGAACACGGCTATCAAGCATAGCCTCTGCTCTTATTTCAAGTTCTTCACGGTTTAGTTTTTCAACACTAATACTTGCAATTTCGTCTTCTAAACCAGCTTCCAAATCCATCTCAATGGTGTCTTCTTCATCGCCAAAACCTTCTAAATCATCTTTAACTACGTCATCATCTGTATTGGCATCAGCGACTATAACCACTTCTGCTGCTTCTTCGTCTTCATCAACTACCGTGTCATCAATAACAATATCTTCACTAGCCAAAAAAACCATTAATTCTTCAAGGTCACTTTCTTTAGCTTTAATTTTGTATTTGACAACTGTTGCCTTAAAAGTTTTTTGGATATCAGCTAATGACAAGCTGCCATCAATTTTTCCTTGCTCCAAAAGCTCTTGAATTTCTTCAGAATCCATCCAACTTGCATCGTCGATTATTTCTTGCTTTGCTTGCTTAGCCTTTTTGGCTTTTGCCGAAACGGCTTTCTTCGATTTAGCATTCTTCACCACTGCCATAATGCCTCCTGAGAGCTAGAAATTTTTAATTGTAAATTATATATAAGGATAAACGCTTCCCACTCCAAATCCGAACTTTTAATGATAGCATAAAGCACAGTGATAAGCTAATTAAAATAATACATTTTCAAAACATCTAAAACTAAGCTAGCCATGCAGCAAAACTAAGCCATCAGTCTATTTTTATCGCTTATAAAACAATCGGCTTTACTGCTAAAAGGCCCGCTATTTGCAGCAAATTCCGAGATGATTTTTCTAAATTTCTAGCAAACTAGCTAAGCTTTTAGAAGATGTCTAGTTGAGCATTGTCTCAAATATAAATTGCTCTTTGTGTTATAGTTTTAAGCTAGTAAATGAGACTATAGTAATTTAAAAAAAGGAAAAAATGTTATCAGAAGTCAAACAACGTATAAAAGCCGCTTGCCAACGTGCTGACCGCGACCCTGATGATGTAAAACTAGTAGCAGTTAGCAAAAATCATAAAATCGATGAAATCCAAGAAAAGATTATTGACCAAGGTCATATAATTTTAGGCGAGAACCGTATTCAAGAATGGCGCAGTAAATTAGAATTAGAAAATATTGAATGGCATTTAATTGGCAACTTGCAAAGAAATAAGGTTAAATACTGCTTGCCCTTTCATACGATTCATTCATTAAATAGCCAACGCTTAGCTGATGAGCTAAATAAATTTGGCAAAAAGAAGAATCATATTTTTAGGGTTTTAATAGAAGTAAATACCTCAAACGAACCTGCAAAGCAAGGAATTGCGGTTAATAAATTAGAAGGATTACATGACTACTGCCAAGATTTGGATAATTTAAAACTAGACGGACTGATGACTATGGCTCCTTATGGGACTAATCCTGAAGAGGCTCGAGCCTATTTTGTGAAATTACGTGAATTACGTGATAGACTAGGACTTGGGAACTTATCTATGGGGATGAGTGGTGATTTTGAAGTAGCAATTGAAGAAGGTGCTACGATTATACGTGTAGGCTCTGCTGTATTTCGTTAAGCTGATACACCCCTAGGATAACTAAGGAGTGATATGAAACTTAATCCATTAGAAATTGAACATGCGGAATTTTCGCAGGCTTTTAGGGGTTATAAAAAGGCTGATGTTCGTAATTTATTAAAATTAGCGGCTAGTCAAATAGAAACTTTGCAGCAGGATAATCAATATTTAATAAATGAGCTCGCTAAAAAAGATGAGCAAATTGAAAAAATGCTTCAGGCTGAAAACGATCTAAAAAGAGCTGTTATAGCAGCTGAGCGAGTTGCAACCGAAATAAAGCACAATGCTAACCGTGAAGCAGATTTGGTTGTAAAGGAAGCTAAAAGCATTAAAGATGATATGATGCGAGATGCTGAAGCAAGGCTAAAAGAAGCTCACTTTGAACTATCAAGATTAGAAAAAGAGTATCAACTTTTCCGTGAGCAATTTAGAGGTATATTAAAAGCTTTTGAAAGAAGTTTGGACTCGAGCCTAAGCAGTATTAAACAGACTGAGCTCGAGCCTATTAGTATCCCAGAAATAGAAATTGATACAGCTAGTTAAAGCTCGGCTAAAGCTTGCTCCAAAGTAATCCACGATAGCGTTGCACATTTGACCCTAGCGGGTAATTTTGCTACTCCTTGTAATACGCTAAGGTCGCCTAATTCTTCGGCAACCTCGTTGCCTCTAATCATCTCTTTAAATTGCTCAGTTAGTTTTAGGGTCTCGTCAATTTTTTTACCCTTTATGGCAACGGTCATCAAAGAGCTACTAGCCTTAGAGATAGCGCAACCCTCTCCTTTAAAGCTGACATCAGTAATTCTATCTTCTTCAATATTTAAAAATATTTCTAATTCATCACCGCAGCTAGGGTTTAAACCCTCACGAGAAAGCGTAGCTGGGCTCAAAATCCCATAATTGCGTGGTTTTTTATAATGTTCTAAAATTATCTCTTTGTATAAATTATCCAGAAACGACATATTCTAGATTGTAATTTGTTTTTGGCCAGTTGACTGTTTTGCTCAGTACGGCGTTTTATATTTTATGAAGTCACCCTGAAGGTTTTATAGAGGCTTTTGCTAATTTGTATTTAGAATTTGGCAAGGTCGTAAAAGCTAAACAAGCGGGGCAGGTTTTTAGTAATTTTGATTTTCCAAATATTGACGATGGCTTACGTGGAATTAAATTTATAGAAAAAACCCTAGAGAGTGCATCATCTGAACAAAAGTGGACTAAGTTTTAGTTTTTTGGTTCGATAAATATATTTAAAAACCTATTTGATACAAAGGGTTTAAAGTCTAATTTATGCGACTTGGCATAAACCTCATTAATATTGTCTTCGTTTAAGGCATAGTCAACTGTAAATATTGGCAGACCTTGGGCTCGAGCCTGTTCCAAATAAACTAAGATACTACTACTGCTCATATGCAAAGTGCTATCTGGATAAGTTAAATAAACTCTTTTACATTCACTAGACAAAGAAAACAAATACTTAACAGAATTAACATCTTCATCTGTTGTTGGTAATGGACAATCACCAGCCGGATTATTGTCCGAACTACCGTCAAACCAAGTTTGCTCTTGGGCGATGGCATCAATTATTTTCACATAATCTTTATTAGCTATGAGCTCAGCAGCATTTTGGGCAATTATTAAAAATTCAGGAGATTGGGCTCGAGCATATCGCCCCAAATTACCCACCCAGTTAACCATCTCTTCTAGCGCATTTACCCCATCAAGCTCCGCCTTAGCAATTACCGTCTCATCACTATAAGCCTCTATCCAATCAAGATAAACACCATCAAAACCAGCATCTATTAGCTTTTGTAAATAACCATCTTTAGCTAAAAATATATCCTGCCATTCTTTATGCCAATAGGCTACCGGAAAGTTACCCTCCCAACCATCTGGGTCACTAGCTACAATCCATTCAGGATTGCCCAAAGCCCAATCATTCTGCCAATAGCTGCGCCATTCTTCGGCTTGGCCGATATCTATATAAGCTATAACAAGCCTGTCTTTTTTAGAATCGTGTAAGTTATTAACAAATTTAGCAATTGGAAAGTCTAAATTATTGATTTCCGTAAATACAGGCTCGAGCACAATCATCTCATAGCTTGAGTGCAATATGGCTTTATAATCCTTTTCGGGGATATTAAAAGCTAAATAATAAAACCAAGTTTCAACCTCTTCTAAACTACTTATCCTCTGCTCACGTGGGCTTTGCGCCAATAATATTTGGCACAAACTTAAAATAATTAAAACTAAGATTGCTTTTTTCATAATTGCCTCCGATATAAGAATAATCTTAGGCAATAATTATGATAATTTGCAAACCATTTAGTATAAATGGCAATATGCCTTAAGCAAGCGGTATAGCTAAATCGAAATAAAATGACATAGTGTTGTCATAAAAGCCATCGTAAAAGCTCAAAATTATTAATCATAAGCAGGGTTTAAGCTAGGGCTGCTAATAGTTATCATAAATTGAAGTGCTTTATCTATATCAATAAAAAACCCAGAGCTATTAAATAGCTCTGGGCCCAAAAGAGATAAAAAAACTATTCGCTATCTTCGTCTAAGAATTTTTGTAAGAAGTCTTTATTAACTGTAATCGGTGCACGACGGCGACGTACTGCCCCATACTCTAATAAACGTGCCAAGCAATGTGAAACAGTCTCACGGGTAGCACCAATCATTTTAGCTAAATCTTGTTGGGTTAGGTTTAAATCAATAACAGTACCGCGTTCACCCTCTACCCCAAAGTCTTTTGCAAGTCTTAGTAATAAGTTAGCCAAACGGCCAGGAGCATCAAAAGCACCTACTTCAGCAAAGCGAGATTGGGCTTGCCAAAGGTTAGTTGACATTACTTGGATAAACTTCATAGCAAGTTTTGGATACTGGACTAGTAAGCGTTGGAAATCTTGCTCTGGTAAAACAATTAAGGTTGTATCAGTAACGGCCTCAGCCTGATTAGGGCGACGCTCGCTTTCTAGTAGCAATAATTCGCCAAAAATATCATATTTACCAAACAGACCCAAAATCATCTCTTTGCCATTTGGAAAATACATAGAAAGCTTAACCATGCCATCACGTAAGAAGTAAAGTGCGTCAGCATGATCTTCCATATAGTAAATGACTTCTCCAGCCTTATACTTTTTATAAGGAGTAATTCTTGAGAGCTGCTCGAGCTCTTCTGGAGTTAGGTCTTCAAATAAAGGTGTGTTTTTTAAGTGCCATACAAGGCTCGGGTATTCATTCATATTCATATCCATAAGCTAGATATATCATTAAAAATTTAGGCTGTGCAAGCTTTTAGAGCCTAAATTTAAAATATCTCACAAAAGCTTATCATAAACGACTATAAAAAGGTAAATACTTCACATAAATACTGTAGCAGACTGAGTTTTTCAAAGTTCTTAATTTTAATAACAATATATAGCTTTAAAAGCACAATCTCTTTTTTGCGAATAAATCTTTGTTTAAAAAATCATATTTTCTTCAAATATATCTTTTAGCCGATATATTTTGTCTAAGAACATGTCCAAAATTTGAACTCTATATTATCTATAAAAAAAAAGAACAACAATAATCCGAGCTTTCCAAAAATACAAAAACATTATAAGCTTATTTTAAATAGGAGGTAAAAAATGAAAATTGAACGGATTGAAGTAAGAGAGCTATTAACAAAGCTAAAATTTAAATTTCAAACAAGCTTTGGAACAGAACAAGAATTACGGAAAATTATATTAACGGTTTATTCTGAGGGCTTAGAAGGTTACGGTGAATCAACTGCTCATAATTTCCCTGGTTATAGCTATGAAACAGTAGATACCAATTGGGATATTTTAAGAAATGATATTATCCCCTTAACTATTGGTAAAGATTTTAAGACTCCAGCCCAGCTTTTAACTAGTCTAAAGGGCATACGTGGCCACAATATGGCAGTAGCAACTTTAGAAACTGCCTTTTGGGATTTACAAGCCAAAGCCGCTAACTTACCGCTTTGGGTTTTAATAGGTGGTGAGCGTACCCAGCACCCAGTTGGTATATCTATTGGTATTCAAAAATCTATAGAAGCTACTATTGCTCAGGCAGAAAAATATATTGATGAAGGCTATAAACGCCTAAAGTTTAAAATCAAACCCGGCTGGGATGTAAAACTTATGCGTGCTATTCGCAAAGAGTTTCCTGATATGCCATTAACAGTAGATGCTAACAGTGCTTATAAACTAACTGATGCTCGAGTCTTTGAGGGTTTAGATGAGCTGGGCTTAGATTATATAGAACAGCCACTTGCTTATGATGATTTAATAGATCATCGTAAACTTCAGGCAATTTTAAAAACTCCTATCTGCTTAGATGAGTCAATACACTCAGCCGAAGATGCCCGTAAGGGTTTAGAAATGGACTCGGGAAGAGTAATTAACATTAAATTAGCCAGAGTGAGAGGCTTATTAATGGCTAGGCGAACCCATGATGTTGCCTATAGCTTTGGTGCGCCAGTTTGGTGTGGAGGTATGCTCGAGCTTGGTATTGGTAGAGCAACTAACTTGCATTTAAGCTCACTAAAAGGGTTTAGTTTACCCGGTGACACATCTAGTGCTAGTAGATATTGGCATGAAGATATAGTCACTAATAAGCTAGAGGCAATTAACGGCATACAGAGCATTCCTGAAGGTATCGGTTTAGGTATTGAACTAAGGCACGATTTAATAGAGTCTTTAACTGTAAGAAAAGAAGTATTCACAGCCTAAATGCTGGCAATTCTTTCGCAAAGTATTGGCCTAGGTTTTTCAGCTGCTGTAATGCCTGGGTCATTTCAAACATATTTAATTTCCGAATCATTATTAAAAGGTATAAAAAAAGCTCTACCAATTGCTTTTGTTCCAATAATTAGCGACCTACCGATAATAGCTATTACCATGCTAATTCTTAACCAAGCTCCGCTTTGGTTTTTAGATTTATTAAAAATTATCGGTGGTATTTTTATAATATATTTATCATATCTGGCTTTTAAATCTTCTAGAAAAATTGATGATTTAAAAACAGATAGCAAGCCTTTTAATATCTTAAAAGCTATAACAATAAATTTTTTAAACCCTAATGTCTGGTTGTATTGGTCAACAATTGGAGCATCTTTACTTATAACTAACTGGCAAAAACAAAAAATAATAGCAATTTTATTTTTAATAGGGTTTTATAGCGCAATGGTAATAACAAATATTGCTTTTGTAGTAATATTTACTAAGGCAGGCCAAAGAAAAAACAATCTCAGGCCTGTATTGCTAAGTATCTCTACTATTGTCTTATTTGCTTTTGGAGTGTTTAATTTATATCAAGGTATACTAAAGTTTTTATAGAATTACAAGATATTAAATAATTTGAGACAACTGGAAAATTCGTATGACCAAAGATTGACAAAGGAAATAAAAAGGAATAAGAATTGTTATGAACACAAATACCTATCCCAATATCAGTGTACAAAATATTGAATGCCCAGTATGTAAAAGC
>CAMZLP010000019.1 GCA_947311535.1 uncultured Deinococcota bacterium
TTAGCATCACGCCAAATCCTAAAATAATGATAAGTCGATTTCTAGTTTGGATATTCTTTTGCTAACATTCTCCATTGAATACCGCCAACTACTACATACAGGATTGCATTAACCACCATTCGCATATCCAGTGTTCTTGGTCGTCCTCCTTGTTTTGCTGCTGGTATCAGTTCCTTGATATAATTCCATTGTTCATCTGTTAGGTCTGTTGGGTATTGTTTATAGTTTTTCACACATCTATTCTTACTTCTTTCTTAACAGATGAATGACTTTTCAGACAGACTCTTAGTTCTTACTATGCTTTAAACTATGAACACAGCAAACGGCTTAAGAAATACTGTTCATAAAAGAACTCGTTCATTGCGTTTGGTATTAGTTCAATTATTCATATTATGTAAAATACATGAGAATTTTGCAAGATGGTCTACTAAGACAAAATCAAAACAATAGTATTGTTAGCTTGGGACGGGTGAAATGGAAGAGCTTTTTTTTGTAGAAGTTAATGATACTAAAGAAGAAATTATAAAAGAGCAAGCCCAAGAGATTTTGGCTCGAGCCTTAAATATCTCTGAGCAAGGCGTAAATAAACTTTTGGAGCGTGTACCAGGGCCAATTACAAAACCACTCTCAAAAGCCCAAGCCAAACAAATAGCTGAAAACTTTGCCAAAGCAGGGGTTAGCACTACTGTAAAAGCTTTTTCTAAAGCAAAGCCTCAAAATATTAGTCAAACTAAGCCTAGTACCTCAAATATAAAGACTAGTTCAAATACAGCAAGTTCAACTGCTATCAAAACCAAAACAACATCTAAGACAGAAATTAGAGCTAAAGAAGAGAGCAACAGTAAAGAAAAAGCAATTATTGGCAAATCGCTAAACAAGCCAATAGAAACTAAACCAGTAGCAGTAATAAGCGATGAAAGCAAAATAGCTACAAGCACAGAAATAAAAGCAGAAACAAAAGCAAGCAGCCAAGAAAAAGCAACTGTAGAGGCAAATCTTAAAAAATCAGGTATCAGAGAGCTTGATAGTGCGGCCTTATATAAGCCTATTTTTAGAACCCGTTTATGGCGTAAAATATTTTCTATATCTTCGACTACGGCCTTATTATTATTTTTTGCTAACTTAGCAATATTTTGGTTTGCAATTAGACCAATTTTACAAGAGCAACTTATTATGGCTAGGCTCGAGCCTAGTTTAGTCTCGAGTGCCAGCCTAAGTGACAGTGTAACGATTGATAATGATAGTTTAAAAGTCTCACCTCAGTTACTAACCCAATTAGTAAAAACAATAGATACAAAATCAGTTGATTTTTTGGTAATTAGTGATTTAAAAGCCAAAACAGTAAGCAATTGGCATCCAAATTTTGCAATTAGTAGCAATTTAGAACAAGAAATTAACAGACAAGCCAAATTTGCTATAAAAGGCAACACTGGTATTTATAAACAAAATGATAGTACTGGGTTTTTACAAAATATCTTAAACCCAAATACCGTCAGCATAGCCTATCAGCCACTTTTAAAAGATTCTCAGGTTATTGGGGCAACAATTATTGGGGTTTCCAACCAAGCTATTAATAATCTTCTTAATAGAATTCTTTTACTCTGGCTTGCTTTTAGCCTTATTCCTTTATTTTTGAGCTATATTATTTCTGCTTTTAGAAGTCATCGTATCGCTAAAAATATAATCAAACTAGGCCGCACTGCAGATGAGATTAGCCGAGGTAATTTAAATAATGAAATTGAATCACAAAGCAACGATGAACTACAGTATATTAGCAATGCGCTCGAGCGTTTACGAGTGAGTATGTCAGAGGCTCTTATTAGGTTACGCCGTAGAAGATAATAAATATGGCACTTTCATAGCTCATAGATTAAGGGAAATATTCTGGGTCAAATACTTATTTCATTAATAAATTCCTTAGCCTATTAACTACTAGCTTCTAAATTCTTTCTCCTACTTTATTTATCTTAACAACAGCCAGTATTTCTATCTTTCAATAATTTTTCAATCCGCTCTAAGGCTTTTTCAATATTCTCTAAACCAGTAGCGTAGCTAAATCTAGCTTGCCCCGCTGCTAAAAAGTCAGTCCCTGGTACTGCACCAACGTGGGCTTCATTTAGCAAAATTAGAGCTGCCTGCATTTCATCTTCATGAATTGGGCTAAGATCTGCCATTACATAAAATGCGCCTTGTGGTTTAGGAGTCTTTAAGCCTAGGCTGTTTAAACCAGAAACTAAAACATCACGTCTTTTCACATATTCACGCTTGGTCATATCAATAAATTCTTGAGTTTTTTCTACTTCGTTTAGGGCAGCAACAACTGCATGCTGTGCCAAGGCATTAGCCCCACTAGTAGATTGCCCTTGCAAACGTCCCATTGCTTTAATAAGCTCAACTGGGCCCGCCCCGTAACCAATCCGCCAGCCTGTAAGGGCATAAGCTTTGCTAGCTCCGTGAATAACTAGGGTTTTATCTTGAGCAAAACCAGCAGCCGCGGTAAATTCGCCATCATAGATTAAGTGCTCGTAAATATCATCAGTAAAAATCCAAATATCTTTAGAAGCAGCCAATTCTACAATGTCTTTAATAAGCTCACGTGGATATACTGCACCTGTTGGGTTAGATGGTGAATTTAAAACTATTATTTTAGTTTTAGGAGTAATTGCTGCCTTAAAATCTGCAATATCGGGTATAAAGCCGTTTTCTGGCTTGGTCATAATTGGTACACTGACCCCACCACAAAGCTGCACTTGGGCTGGGTAAGAAACCCAATATGGTGCAGGTATTATTACCTCATCAGCAGGGTTCAATATGCTCATAAAAGCGTTGTATAAAATCTGTTTACCACCTGTGCCAACTATTATTTGGCTAGGCTCATAGCTCAAATTATTTTCACGCTTAAACTTACCCACAATTGCTTCACGAAGTTCAACCGTACCAGCAGCGGCGGTATATTTGGTCATGCCTTTATCAATAGCTTCTCTGGCAGCTGCAAAAATATGCTCCGGTGGCTGGAAATCAGGCTCACCTGCCGTCATAGCTATTACATCAATTCCGGAGCGCTTCATCTCATTAGCTTTGGTATTAAAAGCCATAGTACTAGATGGTTTAAGGGCTTTTATTAGGGTTGATAAATCTGGCATAAGAACCTCATTTCAAATTTATGAGCAAAACTCACAAATTGTATGCTAGATTCTACAATGTATAAGTGTTATTTCCAATGGGTTTTTATATAAAAATACTCTGAGCTTACTAATTTTCTAAAACCTGAGCTCAAAAATCATAGGCTTAGAAAAAGATTTAGAAAAACCAGCACAGTTATAAGTTCCGGCATTCCATTTGTAATGAGTATGCTTTTTTATTATATTTGCAAGCAATTTAAAGCTAGGTTGTTTGCTGGCAAATCCAAAATCATAGACTTTATTATCCCCAGAGCAAATTTACAAAAGCAGTTCAGTGAGCGAGGTTTTGACCCTGGTTATTATGAAATTGACGCTGATATTTATCAAAAAACAAAAAAAATAATTGCAAAATATCAAAACTAAAATATTAGCTAACCATAAATCTAACAATCATTATCTTCAAAGAATTGTCTAATTCATAAATTGTAAAAGACCTAGTCCTAATTTTAGTAATAATAGATCCAAATGCAATATGACCTAAGCGGAGCTTAAGCAACAATTCTGGCATTGCTCAAATAAATACTGCTTTAAATTCTGGTTTTAGAAGTTTTTTGACTTGCTTAGCGATTTGTCAATAAATACTTTCAAGCAAGGTTTTATTGTTCTAGATCTGTTTCTTGCTCTTCTTTATTTTCCTCTTTAAGAAGATTTATATTACTGAATTTATTACTAGCCTTAGTCATACCATCTTGCAAAATCGCTTCTACGGCATCAGCAGATGTTTTTACTATATCTTGCAACAAGGCTTGTTCACTATCAGCAAATTTGCTAAGCACCCAATTAGCTACTGAGTAATTTTGGGGCGGGCGTGAAATGCCTATTTTTAGCCTGATAAAATCAGGGCCAATGCACATGATTGTGTCTTTAACGCCTTTTTGGCCGCCAGAACCACCGCCTTTTTTAATTCTAATTTTACCAAAGGGCATGTCTAGGTCGTCATGAATTACTAAGATTTGACTAGGCTCGAGCCTATAGTAAGCTTCATAAGCGGAAACCGCCGTGCCAGACAGATTCATAAAAGTTGTTGGTTTAATCAAAAAAACTTGTCCTAATTTTGCTTCAAAGGCATGGTCCTTTTCTCTAAACTCTAAAGTATTACGACGTGCTAGCTCATCAGCTACTAAAAACCCGACATTATGCCGGGTTTCTTGGTAGCGTCGTCCGGGGTTACCCAGAGCAACAATTAGTTTTAAACTATTGCTCGCTGTCATCTCCATCTTCGTCATCTGCTTTAGCACCAATAACCTCTGGTTCAGCAGCTGCTAGCTCATCAGTATCTGTAGGCTCTGTTTCAACACGTGGTGGAACAATAGCAATAATT
The DNA here is from genome assembly GCA_947311535.1 of uncultured Deinococcota bacterium. Classification (GTDB taxonomy): domain Bacteria; phylum Deinococcota; class Deinococci; order Deinococcales; family Trueperaceae; genus CAMZLP01. The sequence continues at coordinate 4,504 of CAMZLP010000019.1, forward strand.
GTGCGTTCTAGCTCTTCTAATACCTCAGCTTCTGCTGGTAGCAAACTAATAATATCAGTCATATGCATAGAATCATTAATTTTTAAGTGATTAACGTCAACTTCAATAGTACCAGGGATTAATCTTGGTAAAATATTAACTCTGACTTCACGTCTTTGAACATCTGCCATGCCACCATTACGAACCCCAATAGGTATACCAACAAAGTCAATCTTCACATCAACATCTACTTTTTGACCAGCAGTCAAAATATAAAAATCAACATGCTGAGGTAGGCGGGTACGTTTGTTCATATGAACAGCTTTTACCAAAACTTCTTCAGCTTGGCCATCAATATTTAAATCAATCACACGTGACGTACCTTGGCTACGAAATACTCTATCAAAAGCACGCAACTCTACAGAAACAGGGATATTGGTTTCTTTGTTATAAGCAATAGCTGGCAAATAGCCCTTTTGTCTTAGTTTAGTAGCGTTGCCTATGCTACGTTTTGTGGCGGTTAAATCCATAATTCCTCCGGAAATCAAATATTAGTTTAAGGCTGCAAGCAGCAACTTAATAGAATACTCGTTATTCTTGTATATGTCTAGGCTTTAAGCAGCTTTTAGGGCTTTTATTACTATAATTAGCTGTATTTTGCAAAAATATTAAGTTTTGATGGCTAAAAATCAGGCTTGAACACAACCCTAATATTAAAAAAGTGTTAAGCTAAAGCAGTAACGGAGGTTATACTATGCGCTTTGGACCACTTGGATTGCCTGAAATTTTAATAATATTAGTAGTTGTATTATTGCTTTTTGGCCCAAAAAGACTACCTGAATTGGCTAAAGGCCTTGGACAATCTGTCCGAGAATTTAGAAAAGGCATAAAAGATATCAAAAACGATATTGAAACAGAAATTGAAAAAGATGATTCTGTTGAAACGGTAAAAACTAAATTAGAGGAAGAATCTTCTTGATTTAATATTTGAGAGTTAATTATTTAGCCCCACATTGTTGGGGTTTTTACTTGAACAGTATTTTGGATAATCAATGACATTAGTAGAACATTTAGCAGAATTACGCACTAGGCTTTTTATAGCCCTTAGTGCTTGGGTCGTTGCTGCGGGCATTGCTTTTGGCTTTCGCTTTCAGCTTTTAAATTGGTTAAAAGAACCATTACCTAGTAATTTAACCCTAAATGCCTTTAGCCTGATGGAGCCGTTTGTAGTCAGCATGCAAATCGCTAGCTTTTTTGGAGTTGTTTTAGCTTCACCAATTATAGTGCATCAAGTCTGGAGTTTTTTGGCTCCGGGGCTTTACCAGCAAGAACGTCGCTGGGCAGTTCCCTTTATCTCTTTAACTGCAATTGCTTTTAGCTCTGGGGTACTTTTTGGTCGCTATGTTGTTTTGCCTTTTTCTATTCCTATCATCTTGGGTTTTTTAGGCACAGAAGCTGATATATTGCCTTCTATTGGTGACTATATCTCAAAGCTGATTTTGATAATGGCAGTTTTTGGGCTTATTTTTGAAATGCCCGTTTTAGGCTTTTTGTTAGCTAAAATCGGCTTGCTTCGCTCTGAAATTATGGTGCAATACCGCAAATATTCGGTAGTTGCTGGCTTAGTTTTGGCGGCTGTTATTACTCCAACCGCCGACCCATTTAACTTTGCTTTGGTTGCAATACCCTTGGTGGTACTTTACGAAATCACCATAATTGTTGTACGATTAAGCCAACGGCGTGCCCAAGCTAGCGAAGAAGCCACTTCGCCCTAGGTTTTGGGTAGACTAAGAAAGGCATATGAGCTTGCTTTATTTTCGATATTTTCGATATTTTAGTTTCTGAGTTTAATAACTTAGCCGTATTTCTATTGTAAAATTTAATATTTGCTTAGCCTTATGAGCACGCCTGTTTTAGAAAGGTAAAAATGCCGAAAAAGAAAATTAAAGAATTAAGAAATGAAATAGATGATTTAAATCAAGATATTTTTAAATTACTATCAAAACGTGCCAATATTGCCAAAGAAATTGGTGATTTACAAACCAACTTGGGCATGTCTTCTTATGACCCAATGCGCGAAAAAGAAATGCTAGAAGATATTTTAGCCAATAACCAAGGTCCTTTTGGTGATGCTACTGTAAAGAGCTTATTTAAGTCTGTCTTTCAGGCAAGTATGGAAGTTGGCAAAAAAGCGGACAAGCCTAAGTTTTTGACTTCTCGCGGGGACAGAGAAGACAGTGTTGTCTATGTTGGTGATGTGCCCATTGGTGGCGAACATGCACCTATTTTAATAGCTGGCCCTTGTGCCATTGAATCCAAAGAACAAGTAGATATAACTGCCGCAGAGGTTGCCAAGCACGGTATAAAGCTGTTCCGTGGTGGGGCTTTTAAACCTCGTAGTAATCCATACTCATTCCAAGGCATTGGCTTAGAAGCGCTGCAATGGGCTCGAGCCGCTTGTGATAAACATGGCTTACAGTTTGTTGCCGAAATTATGGATGCCAGAGACATAGATATGTTTGTAGAATATGTAGATATGCTCCAAGTTGGTGCTAGAAATTCTCAAAACTTTACCCTTCTAAAAACCATAGGTAAAACCAATAAACCAGTTTTGCTAAAACGCGGTCTTAGCTCTACCATTGAAGAGTGGGTCATGAGCGCTGAATATTTAATGAGCGAGGGCAACAAGAATGTGGTGCTTTGTGAGCGCGGTATCCGCACCTATGAGCAATACACCCGAAATACCTTAGATGTCTCAGCGGTGGCTTTAGCCAAACAAGAAACCCACTTACCAGTAATAGTTGATGTAACTCACTCTGGCGGTCGCCGTGACTTATTAGTACCACTCACCAAAGCTGGTTTGGCAGTTGGTGCTGATGGCATTATGGTAGAAGTTCACCCAAACCCAGCCGTAGCACTCTCTGACCAAAAACAACAGTTGGATTTTGATGGCTTTGATAAATACCTAGAAGACACCGCTTATAAAACTAAGCTAAGTAAAAAACGCAGCGAAGTATACGGTTTTTAACATAGCTAAGGACTAGGGGTTCATAGTTTTGAACCCCTAAAAAACCATGTGGGATAATCTTTTTAAATTTGTTTTAAAGGCCGCCAGTATAGAGCCTAATTACAGCAAGAACAACTGTATTGCCTATAATCAGAGCACTTCGGCATGTTCTGCTTGTAAAGATATTTGCCCGCACGAGGCTATCAGCTTTAAGCAAGCCAAAGAAGTACTCATAGACGATGTTGACTGCACCGGCTGTGGGCTTTGTGTGCAGGTTTGCCCCTCGCAAGCTTTAGAGGCTCGCTTAAATTATCAATCTGGAGCAGATATTAGATGCTCACAGGTAAAAGGCAATACCCAAAGCGTGCAATGTTTGGGTAGATTAAGCCATATTGATTTAATTAGATTAGCAGCTAGTAAGGATAAATTAGTATTGGCTCGAGCCGATTGTAATAATTGCAAGATTGGCAATGGAGAGGTTTTGGATAAACTAGCTATTAGCCAAGCCAAAGCCCAAGAACTAGCCAAGTTCCGCAATAAACATTTAGAAATAAAGATAATAGAAACCGAGCAATACAACAACACCGATAACCCTAATGCCATCAGCCGACGAGACTTATTAAAAGGTGGCTGGCGTAGTATTAAGCAAGGTGCTTCTGATGCCCTTCTCCCCTTTGACCCCGGTGATGATGAAGATAGCTTTTTGCCAAGAAACAGCATTTACCAAAAACAAATTATTGCCCTTGCTAAACCCAAAAATGAACAAATTGTACCTTGGCAATTGCCCCAAATTGCCGATAACTGCATTCTTTGCCCAGTTTGCACTAACATCTGCCCTACTAAAGCTTTTAGCCGAGATTTTGAACCCATTGATAAAGAAGGTACAGTCTTAGAGATAAAACCAGATCATTGCAACGGCTGCGACGCCTGCGTTTCTGCCTGCCCAGTTGCAGCAATTACTATGACCAAAGAAGTAACTTGGGCAACTTTATCGCAGGATAAAATTATTGCCTTCTACAAAGACCCCAAGCAAGTAAATGATGAAAATGTAGCTCGCTAAAAACGGGCTGATTTTGGAATCATTATCATTAAGATTATATTCCAATATCATTAGAATACAAATCAATAGACGACCGCTCCATAGTTATTAAATCATATTTCATAAACACTTCATTATTTTTTTGTTGGTTTAAATTATATAGAGACGCGATAGTGCCATTGTAGAGACGCGCTTAAGCGCGTCTCTACAAAAATGCTAACAACAAATAAAATCAAAACTGGCGGCTCCAATCGCTTGGCCAGCGTTCTATGACCACCTTAGTTTGGGTATAAAACTCAATGCCATGATGGCTTTGGGCGTGCAAATCACCAAAGAATGATTCACCCCAGCCACTAAACGGGAAAAATGCCATCGGTGCAGCAACGCCTAAGTTAATACCAATATTGCCAGCAAAGGCTTTGTTTCTAAACTCTCTAGCAACAGCACCAGATGAGGTAAATATAGAAGCTTGGTTACCAAAACGGCGATTATTAGTTATTTCTATAGCTTCTTCTATGGTATCTGCATGCATCATACTAAGAACAGGGCCAAAGATTTCGGTATGGGCGATATTACTTTTTGGATCTACATCGCCCAAAATTGTTGGGTGTACAAAATAACCATTTTTAAATTCATCGGCTAGGCTTTGCTGTCTGCCATCTAATAGTAATTTAGCACCTTCAGCAACGCCTTTTTCTATTAAACCTTCAATTCTAGTTTTACTCTCAGCAGTAATAACTGGGCCCATGGTTGTTTCTTTATCTAAGCCATAGCCCACCTTGCGGCTACTCGCTGAATCAAGCATCATTTGGGTAAATTCCTTTTGGGCCTCACCAACTGTCACAATTGCCGAAGTAGCCAAGCAACGCTGGCCAGCACAGCCAAAGACTGAATCAGTTAGTATTTTGGTAGTCATCTCCATATTGGCATCTGGCATAACTACAGCAGGGTTTTTGGCACCGCCTTGGCATTGTGCACGCTTACCATTAGCACTAGCACGGCTATAAATATATTTAGCAACCGGAGTAGAACCAACAAAAGAAACAGCTTTTATATCATCGTGATCTAGTAGTGCATCTACAGTTTCTTTACCGCCATTTATTAAGCTAATCAAACCTTTAGGGAAACCAGATTGCTCGAGCAAATTGAACATGAGCTGTGTGGTCATAGGCACTTTTTCACTTGGTTTATGAATAAATGCGTTACCAGTAGCAAGAGCATAAGGCATAAACCAAAGTGGAATCATACCCGGAAAGTTAAATGGCGTAATAGCAGTTACAACACCCAAAGGCTGACGAAACATATGCTCATCAATACCCCGAGCAATATTTTCATTATTACTACCTTGCATTAGGCTAGGCGTGCCACAAGCTACTTCTACATTTTCTATACCCCTGCGCATTTCGCCAACTGATTCATTATAGGTCTTCCCACATTCATTGGTAATGATTTTGCCAAAATCATCTAAATGCTCTTCTAATAATGCTTTGAATTTAAATAGAGGTTGAATTCTTTCTACAACTGGCACATATTGCCATTCTTGAAAAGCCGCTTTGGCTGCTTTGACTGCCTCATCTACTTCTGACTTTATAGACAGTGGCACAGTAGCAATTGACTCTGCGGTTGCAGGGTTGATTACATCCAAAAAATCATTAGCGCTTGAGCGCTGCCATTCTCCATTGATAAAGTTTAATAAGGGTTTTTGTTTTGACATATTTTCCTCCAAGATATTTATTTACTATCTTATCTTAAACCAGCAAATTATATTCCTGTTGTATTTAGGTACTACCTATTATAGATTGCGCTTTTTAATGGCTGGCCTATTCCTGGTAACACATCTTGCTCCACAACTATCCAGCCCTGATAGTTAATTTCTTTTAAAACTTCCAAAACCGCCTTAAAATCAACCGAGCCTTTGCTAAGCTCGCTAAATACACCAGTTGCAATCATCTGGCTATAATTGTGATTTTGATTGTAAGATTCTCGAAATACTATGTATTTTTTAAACTACTTGGCTGGTGAACTAATCGGCGATGAGCGTGCCATAGCCCCAGTTGACGAAGAAAAACATGCTTGGATAAAAGATAATTGGGATAAATACAAATGCGATTTACCGCTTATGAAATAACCGCTCAAAATAGCAAATAGTATTTTTCTATCTGCAATGTAGCTTTTAGATTTATTATCAATATTAAATGAGTAAAAAGTGGCTAAAAGTGGCTACTTTGATAACCTCTTCTATCATTTTGATTAACAATTATATCTCGGTCAATATTAATTTTAGGGTTAACAAAAGGTGGTTTTTTATTGATTGTTTTATTAAATTCTTCTTCTTCAATAAGATCAATTAAATCAATATCATTCACAAAGACCAATCTATCATTTACTATTTTAATTCCACCAAGATTTATTACAGTTTCTTGAGATATTAGCTTATTTTTTATATTTTTTAATTCATTTGGGTTTACAATCATATTCATATTTTTAAGCCTTTCCATTTCTAAAAATTACTTCTTTTTTTGAACCAAGCTGTTTACAGTTTTATCCAAATAACATCTACTTTACGCAAAACAATGGCTCAAAAGTTTCCCAAATCCATTTTGGAGCTAAATTAATAGCTAAACACAGCCCCACCAGAACGCCTTGACATATCCTTATGTTCTATTTCACTTTTACTTAGAGCTTTATCTGATCTATATTTTTTTATTATTTCAAAACTACTTTTGTCGATAAGTGTTGCGCATTTATTTCGTGGGAACTTATATCTTAGTCTACTATTGGGCAAATAATCGATACCAGAATAAAAAATAGAGTTGGTGTTTTTCATACCTTAAAATCCTTTCAAAATACGTTTCTCACCATCACTAAAATCCCTTTTCTCTAACGACCCGTTGCACATTTACAAACGAAATATGTCATGCCAAGTATTAAAGCACATTGAGGTTACAGAGTGGTCACAATTATTGAGAGCATTTTTGTGACCACACTGACACCTTGATTTTATACACTTGTCAGGAAGAGAATTACTTCACATCTGGGAGGATGAAAACATGAAAAAACTTGTTTCTGGTATAACCATTTTGCTAATAGCTTTATTATTGGGTTTTGCAACGTTAGGTACTATAACTTTTGCTGGTGGCAACTTGAGTAACACGGGTATTCCATTTGCTGGTAGTGAAGATGACGATATGCCTTGCCCACTTATTGCTAGCTAATATATTTATAACCAATCTCTACTAATTTGTATAACTCTTGCTCTAACATAGGGCGTGCGGTTATCATATACTGGAAGAGCTTCGAGAAGCTTTTCCCAAATTTCTAAATCGTCGTTAGTGCTTTCAGCAAAATTCATAATTGCCTCAACATCATCAGATTGTAAAACTGCGTTTCGCACAGTTTGATGCAGAACATTACGTATTCTTATTACTTCATCTGAATTTGATTTTTCCAAAAGAATTTGTCCGTACATATCCATTGCTTTTCGCATTTTTCCGCTATTAGCTAATTTAATAATCTCTAGAAAGTCTACAGAGTAATCTGTATCAATTTTATAGATATCTTTTGTAATTGGGATTTTCTTACGTAATCGGGTAATTGCGGATTTTATTCTGCCCAAATTTATATTATCTAAACTTAACATCAAAGCTAATTTTTCAATGGAAAGTCCTTGAGGGTTATTAGCCAGAATAGCTAGGATTTCTTTTTCTTGAGTCGTTAAACTTATTTTCTCATTTTGGTACCAAAAGCTACTCTTTTTTTCAACGAACCTAAGCTCTAAGCTAAAATTCTTATTGCCTATTAAAGACCATACTTGTTTAAATTTATCCTCTGATCCCGCAAAGACCAAAAGGCCAGAGCTTGGGAAACTTATTTTATCAAGTTTACAATCCTTCAATACGGCTTTAGCATTATTGTTTTCCCCTGCTTGAATATACCCCCAAGCAAGATAAAGACAAAGAAATATCTTTTGTTCAGACTTCCATTTTTTAAATATTTTATCCTCACTCATCATTAATAATTTGTTTATTCCTTTTTCATTATTTACCATCACCATAGTACAAGCAAAAGCTAAATTTAAATAGTCCTGTTGGATCGGGTGCTCTTTATTTATTAAAGCTTTTGCTTGTGAAATTACTCGAAATGCCTTCTTATAATCCCCCCTCCATAAATACGCTTTAATTAAATTAAAAGCATTTCTCCCCATATACTGCCGTGAGGATGCTTCCCAATTTTGATTATAATATTCAAAAGCAGCATTTACATCTCCGATTGATAGTAGATAGTCTCCTAAGTTTTCTCGATAAACCATTGCTTGATAAGGAGCAACATTTCTTAAATTTTTCTCTTCCGAAAACAAAGTGTTAAATAAATTAGATTTATCACCTAATAAAATTCTCAAATTTACCCAGTGACTGACTAACCAAAGACGTAAAGAATTATTTTTAATATCAAAGGCCTCTATTTTTTTTAGAGCCCAATCGCTCCAATGCAAAGCATCTTTATACTCTCCAATGTGCATTAAATTCCTAACCAAACCCGTTGCATTACGCACAATTTCATAGCCTTTATTTGATGTCTCTGCTAGCTTTAAAGACTGATGTAATAGTTCTATCCTAGTATTCATATCTTGTTCAAAATTACCTAAAATATAGCTAGTATTTGATGTTTTTTTCGAATCATACGCAGCTCTTGCTTCTTTTAATCTATCTTCTGGTGCTGCCAACACCCCCGCATATAAAGCTCGCAATTCTGGGGCATCATTGTTTTTGAGGTGTGCTTCGACATCTGCCCTTAGCTCCTCGGCTTTACCTTGCCAAAATGCCGAAGAAAGCAACCAAAATAAAACATCTTCTTGCAATTGAATAGTTTTTGGCAGCTCTGATAATAATTCCCAAAGTCTTTTGGTCTGCCCTATTTCATTGTAGTAATAGCCTGCTTTAGATATTATCTCTGGTACTCGGTTTGGCAATAATGGTGCAGCAACTTCTAGGGCGTCTAACCATCTTTCTTTTTTTATTAGTACATTTAGCAATAAGTCAGGCTCTACATTATAGGCATTTCCAGCTAATAGCCTATTGCTGGCTGGGCTTGGCACAGTTGGTATCTCTATACCCAAGTAGTTATTTAACTCGCTTAAAAATGACAGGTATTTTCTATTGCTTTGCTCCCAAAGTAATAGAAAATCTTGATTATCAAGCTCTTTGGCAAGCTCTCTGGCTTCTTCTTGCTTTAGCCTTAAATCGGTATCAGAAATCACAACTGCTTCATCATCCAGATTGCCTAAGATCTGATTAGTGCAAAAAGATAAAACTACCTTGGAGCCATGTTTGTTTAGACTTAGGATATCTTGAGCAAATTGGCTATTGCCAGCAGCGTTAGAAAGCAAAAAGTAGAATGGCCCCAAAAGCTCGAGCTGATTCCCTAAGACCTTTAGGCCGTATTTATAGGGCAGTCCATAGTCAAAGAGCCTAGAACCCAAAGCACGCTTTACCGCGTCTGAAAGAATATTGCCCAAGGCAACTGGGTCATCTTTTTCTTTATCTGTTATTTCTAACCAAACAACATTTTCAAAATTATCTCTGATTGCACCAAAAATAACCTCAGCATCATTAGAGCTAGAACTAATTATTACCGGCTCAGACTGCACATTTATATTCTCGACTTGTCTTTTAAGCCACATAACCTCAACCTTTATTGCGTCAAAGAAACAGAAATATACTTAGTTTCCAAAAACTCCTCTATTCCCCACTTGCCTCCTTCTCTACCCAAACCTGATTGCTTTAAACCACCAAAAGGCGCATATGGTGCCGACGGAACGCCGTCATTTACCCCAATAATACCGTATTCTAGCGCTTCTGCAACTTTGTATGCTCGGCTCAAGTTATTAGTATATATATATGCGGCTAGGCCATATTCGGTATTATTAGCCATTTTTAGCACTTCTTCTTCAGAATCAAATGAAATAATAGGAGCAATAGGTCCAAAGCTTTCTTCTTGCATTATTAGCATATTATCTTTAATATCAGTGATTACGGTCGGTGCATAAAATAAACCGTGCAAAGCTTTGCCACCAGTTATTATCCTAGCCCCTTTAGATAAAGCATCATCAACATGAGAGCTTACTTTTTGCAAGCTTGCCTGATTAACTAATGGGCCTATATCTGTAGTATCATCAGCGGGGTCACCAACTACTAAGTTTTGAGCTGACTTTGCATAGGCTCGAGCAAATTCACTAACAATAGAACTATGAGTATAGATACGATTTGTACACACACAAGTCTGCCCAGAATTTCTAAACTTACTTGCCACTACTTCTTTTACAGCAAGTTCAATATCTGCATCTTCAAAGATTATAAAAGGCGCATGCCCACCCAGCTCGAGCGAAATCTTTTTAACCGTCTCTGCCGACTGTTTATAAAGCAATTTACCTACTTTAGTTGAACCTGTAAAAGTAATTTTACGTATCCTCGGGTCTGCAATAATTAGCTCGGATAGTTCGGCGGGTTTTTCACAAGGTAAGACTTGCAATGTTCCACTAGGTCCGCCCGCATCTTGCCAAAGTTTAGCTAATAACAAAGCACTAATCGGAGTCTGTTCGGCAGGTTTTAAAATAACCGTACAGCCAGCAGCCAGAGCAGGAGCTGCTTTGCGGGTAAGCATAGCTAAGGGAAAGTTCCAAGGAGTAATTGCAAAAACTGGTCCCACAGGCTGTTTAATCATCATGGCTCTTTTATTAGCCATATGTGATGGAAATGTTTCGCCATAAACTCGTTTAGCTTCTTCTGCATACCAGTTTACAAAACCAGCAGCATAGGCAACCTCGCCTCTAGATTCACGAATTGGCTTTGCCATTTCTAAAGTCATAGTTTGGGCTAGTTCTTCAACATGTTCCAAAATTAGCTCATACCAATTCATTAAAATTTTTGAGCGCTCAAAGGCCGTTTTTTGTCGCCAAAGCAAAAAGCTTTCATCAGCAATTTTGACAGCTCTTTTAGCCTCTTTAACACCACAATCTGCAATATTTAAAATAGTCTTGCCAGTTGTTGGGTTATTTATGGCATAAGTTTTCTCGGCAATTTCCCAATCATCAGTAAAATATAAAGGTTTTGACAAATCTAGAATAGGCATAACTAATTCTAGCAGTTTTATAAACCCCAATTCAGTAGTATTTATTAAATGCCCACAAAAATATTTTAGTGCCAAGCCTTTATAGCTACTTTTAGTTCATAAATAAACTACACAATCAGGACATTTGGCTTTGTACTTAAAAAAGTCAATTGTCCCGAAAAATAATTCCTTACTTGGATATTATGGTAATAGTTATCTTGGGGGTTTTTTAGGCAATAATATCATTTTGCCTGATAGATTTCTAAGAAAGGAGGTAATTAAGAATATATTATAGATGTTTTTATCTATTGGATATGCTCGAGCCTGCTCGAGTAAAGTCGTTAGTTTTTACTTGTAAGGGAGTAATAGTTAATGAAAAATAATGGAAAATTTGCTGCTGCATTGTACAGCCTTGTTGCTGTATTTGTCGCTCTAGTTGGCTTTGCTGTATATAGCCAGCCTAGTGCTGCAAATAGCCAGTTAATGGCAACAACAACAGCTCACGAAGTAGTAGCAAACACAACTACTCATGATACTGCTTTATTAGCAGATAGTCATGCAGCAACAAGCGAAAGCCAAGAATTCTTGGCCACTTCGGATAAAGAAGGTTGCTTAGCTTGTCACGACGGTATCGAAGATTTTGCCGCTGATGGCAGTGCAATGGCAGCCCAATATAAGGCAATTGGTAATGCCGCTGGCGACGCAGAAGGTTGCGTAGTTTGTCACGGTGGTAACCCAGCAGCGACAACCGCTGAAGAAGCTCACATGGGCGCACCAGATATGCTAAAAAACGGTGCTGGTCCAAAAATGTTCTACCCAGACCCAGGTAATAACTGGATCGCCGAAAATACTTGCGGTCAATGTCACCCTGGCTATGCCGAACGTTTAACAAAATCACTCATGAACACAGAAGCTGGCAAATTGCAAGGCAACTTGTGGTCATGGGGCATTCAACAGGATAGAAAAGTTGTTTGGGGTAACTACAGTATGACTGATGAAAACGGTCAAACCCCTGATATAGGTACAGACGAGTACAAAGAATATATGCTCGCTATGGCCAAAGATCACCCAGACCAATATCCAACCGAGCTTACTCAAGTTCCTGAAGTTGTCGTAGAAGAAATCCCAGATCATCCAAATATGGCTGGTATTACTTATTCTCGTCAGCAATGTCAACGCTGCCATGTTGGTGTAACAGGCCGTGAAAAACGCGGTGACTACCGCGGTACTGGCTGCTCTGCTTGCCATGTTCCTTATTCAAACGAAGGTTTCTATGAAGGCAATGACCCAACTATCCCTCGTGATGTTCCGGGTAAACTATTAGTTCATAGCAGACAAGCTACTCGTGAGTCTGTAGTAACCGTAGGCGATGTTAGCTACTCAGGCATTCCAACCGAGAGCTGTAACACTTGCCATAACCGTGGTAAGCGTATTGGTGTTAGCTATCAAGGCATTATGGAATTCCCATATGGAAGCCCATATGAACCAATTGGTCAAAAACAACCAAAACTGCACACCAAAAAATATCTGTTTATCAAAGATGATTTACACCACCAAATTCAATCACGTGAAGGCAACCCAGAAGGCGGATTACTCTGTCAAGATTGCCATACCTCAATTGATATGCACGGTGACGGCAATATCTTCGGTACTACATTGTCACAAGTTGAAATTGAATGCGAAGATTGCCACGGTACTGTAGCTGAATTCCCTTGGGAATTACCACTTGGCTACGCCGAAGAATTTGACAAAGACCTAAGTGCTAACCCAGATCGTGGTTTAGCAGACAAACTTCCTAGCTTTATGGTTAACGGTACTGTCTATGATAAAAAAGATGGCTACTTACTAACTGCTAGGGGCAATCCATTTGGCAATGTTGTCTTAGATGGTAAAAAAGTTATTTTGCACTCAGCATCTGGTTTAGACTTTGAAATTCCAGTTCTAAAACAACTTGATTTAGATGACAACTGGAAATCTCAAGATGCCAAAGTTGCCATGAGTAAAGTAAGCGCTCACGTTGAAGAACTAGAGTGTTATGCATGTCACGCCGACTGGGCACCACAGTGTTATGGCTGTCACGTAACCGTTGACTACTCTGAAGGCAAAACTGACGTTGATTGGATTAATAACGCAAGTGCTGGCAGGGCAGCAGCTAACGGCTTAGGCCCAGATAACGAACTAGGTACCAACGGCCTAACAAGTGCCGGTAAAGTATCAGAAACTCGTTCATATCTGCGTTGGGAAACTCCAATCTTGGGTATTAACGGTGAAGGTAGAGTTACTCCACTAATGCCTGGTTGCCAAGTTATTACCACTGTTATCGATAAAGATGGCAATGTTGTTGCCGAAAACGAAATCTGGCATACACCAGAAGGCAAAGGCCTAGACCATGCTGCTGTACAACCACATACTGCAGGCCGTCAGGCTCGTACCTGTGAAAGCTGCCACGATAATCCAAAAACTTTGGGTTACGGTATAGAAGATGGTCGCTTTATGCTAGGTTATGAAAATGGCTTTGTTGTAGGTTTACAAACTGCTACCGGCGAAAATATCGCCAGCAGTGCCAGATTCCAATCTCAACCAATTCCTCAGCTAGATCACGATTTATCACAAATTATTACTCGTGATGGTAAGCAACTAGTAAGTATTGGTTCTCACTGGGATCTAACCGGTCCTCTAACCCAAGATCAACGTGACCGTATGGAACGCACTGGCTTATGTATGGGCTGTCACCAAAATATGGCTGACGAAGATTTCTGGGCAAAAGTAAGTACTCCTGGTTTTGTAACTAATCAAGAGCACCAAGACCTCATGGATAAATTACTACATATCTATGAAGAAAATGGTGGTTCAGGTCAATAATATTTAAAGCTCTTTAGCTAAAAATATTACTAAATCCTCCGCAAGTTTGCGGAGGATTTTTTATTTCTTCTTCAATAAATCAAAAGCATCCGACTCTTTCCATTACGGAATCGGGGCTTTAGCCCCGACAAATCTATCGGCTAGCATTTCCTCCGTTTGAATAAGCGTTTTGACAAGTCAATCTAAAACAAAAAAAATTTAATACCATCAAGCAACAAATCAAGAACAATTTTCCGCGTTTTAGCCGAGGCTGAAGCCTCAGTTCCGAATTTACGGAATCGGGGCTCTAGCCCCGACAAGTCTATCGGCTAGCATCTCCTCCGTTTGAATAACTATATTGCAAGTCAATCCAAGACAAAAAACATTTTAATGCCATCAAGCAACAGATCAAAAACAATTTCCGCGTTTTGTTTTTTTTGACTTATTTAGAGCTTAAATTGAAGGTAAAATTCCCCAAAACTTAACAGCGGAATATCCTTGGAAACAAAGTTTTTATCATTTGATAAAATCAAATCACAAGCAGGCTTTTTTGCCAGTCCTTCCGTTTGTCACTTGGCAAGATTTAAATTAGTATCTATTTTCAGATAGCTTGGTCTCATCCACACCCCGCCCCAACGGATAAGTATCTATTCTCAGCAGGGAATTTAAGCAAATGAAAAATCTAGCAAGGAAACTGTCGGTAAATCTGCTTTTATTAGGCGTTGATCATTGGTAATTAAAACCGTATTCAAAACCAACGCTGTAGCTATATGAAGTGCATCAGCAAAACCAATCGAGTATTCTGCCCTCAATCGTGCTGCCTGAAGAAGAACTATTTGCAGAATTTAGGCCTATTGAGTAGTATAATTGCCGATACTGGTCCACTTATTGCTCTTGCCTTAGCTAATCAACTTACTATTTTGTATATTTATATTTTAGAGTTTCGCAATCTATAACTTTCCACTTCTGGCCAATTTTAGCCATAAAAGAAAGTCATCACCAAACCCATTACTACAAGCCCTTCGGCTCTACATACTGCGGCACAATTTCCTTCATAGCTTGTTTTATCTTATCAATATCATAGCTGGCAGCCACCGTGTACAAATCTTTCAAACTCTGCTCTAATTCTTTACTATCTGGTACATTGATAATAGCAATAAATATTTTTTCATATTTTGAAGCAACTGTGCCCTCCTCTGAGGTAAGCAATTCTTCAAAGAGTTTTTCGCCTGGCCTCGAGCCACTAAAGACAATATCAATATCTTTATTTGGCTCAAAGCCGGATAAGCGTATTAAATCCCTAGCCAAATCAACAATTTTAACTGGCTTACCCATATCGAGCACATAGACCTCGCCATTTTGCCCCATACCACCAGCTTGCAAGACCAAGCGTGATGCCTCGGGTATTAACATAAAATAGCGAATCATATCAGGGTGAGTAACTGTAACCGGCCCACCGGCTTCTATCTGAGCTTTAAAAAGCGGTATTACGCTACCCCGACTCCCCAAAACATTGCCAAAACGCACCGAGACAAATTTTTGATTGTCTTTAGCTCGTCTGGCAGCATCGGCAACTATAAATTCAGCAATTCTTTTTGAAGTTCCCATTACCGAGGTCGGGTTTACCGCTTTATCGGTAGAAATATTCACTAATCTTTCAACCTCATATTTTAATGACAATTTAGCAATATTCTCTACCGCTCTAATATTGTTAAATATCGCCTCATCGGGGTGCTGCTCCATCAAAGGGACGTGTTTGTGGGCCGCCGCATGAAAGACAACTTGTGGTTGATAAGTTTTAAAAACATTCTCCAGTTTTTCAAAATTTCTGGCATCGGCAATAATTGGTATTTGTTCTAATTCTGGCCAAGTTCTATGCATTTCTTGCTGAATAATATAAACACTGTTTTCACCACGCCCCAAAAGAACAACTCTCTTTGGCTTAAAGCGAGCCACTTGCCGAATAATTTCTGAACCAATCGAGCCACCAGCACCGGTCACCAAAATAATTTTATCTTCTAAATAATAAGAAATCTCTTCGGTATTAAGCTCAACCGGTTCACGCCGCAACAAATCTTCTAAACTCACATCGCGTATTTGGGATATAGAGACCTTGCCCGACAATATCTCATGAATCCCAGGAATGATTTTATAGCTTATTTTTGCTTGCCGTGCCAGCTCAACTACCTTTCTAATAGCCTCACCAGACATTGAAGGAATTGCTATTAGGACCTCATCAATTACTGAGTTTTCAACAACTGCTAATAAATCATCTAATTTGCCAAAGACCGGTAAACCGACAAAATACCTTCTCTTTTTATTAATATCATCATCCAAAAAACCAATTGGACTAAGGCCAGCTGCTGGATGCCTCATTAATTCTCGAGCCATCATCACCCCAGCATCACCCGCACCAACTATCAATACTCTTTTATTAGTTTCTCGCTGCTGCACTGCCTCACGTTCATTTAGTAATCTAATCAGCAAACGAACTCCGCCCAAAAATAACAAACCCAAAACACCTTCAATTAATGGGATACTACGTGGTATATGTAAGCTTGGGCTTAGTAAAAAACCTATACCAAGCATCACAAGTGTTGCAAAACCCACACCTTTAATTAGGCTATACAAATCCAGTATGCCAATTTTACGCCAAGATTGCCGTGCAAAACCCCAGTACCATTCAATTACTATTTTTATTATTAAACTAATACCCAAATAACTAAGCGTTTCGGCATTGGTAGGCCACTGGCCTTCCAGGCGCAGAACAAACGCCCCAATACCCGCCAAAGTCCAAAGACTGAGGTCAAAAATATACTTAGCAAAAATCGTCTTGTAGAACATAGTTATAATTATAACAGGGAATTGTTAGAAAAATATCAGCAAAAATAGCAATGAAAATATTTAGGGCTATTAGCAATTAAATTAAGCCGAGCGTTTTAGTGAGCTGCATAGAGCATTGCTAAAAAGGTTAAAGAATACGGGAGAAAGGGGGTGATAAGCTGTTTTAGCACCTCTAGTTGCTTTGCCCTAAAACCTTAGGGGTTCAAAATTTTGAACCCCGTGGCAGCATACTAAACGCAATTTGCAAAAAGTTAATCCAAAGACCGCTTTATACATTTGCATTTTATCCAACAAGAGACCCATCGGTTTCGTTTCATTTTGACAAAATGAAACGAGTGATAGCGAGTTAAAATATCTCTCGTGTCGTAAGATGCAAAGCAATTCCAAAACTAGGCTAATTTGTCGCATTTAGACTAAATGGCTAGCTCACCCAACGGGAGATTCCTCCGCTACGGTCGGAATGACAGCAGTTTTGTCATCTTGAACGAGCGAAAGCGAGTCAAAAGATCTCCCGTGCTGTGCAACTCATTTTGTCATGCCGAGCGACTGCAAGGAGTCGAGGCATCTCCCGTGTTGTGTGCTGCAAAGTAATTACAAAGCTAGGCTAATTTACTACTCTCGGAATAAATGACTATTTCACCCAACGGGAGATTCCTCCACTACGGTCGGAATGACAGCAGTTTTGTCGCGGTGCAAAGTAATTCCCAAAATGGTTAATTTACAAGCTACTTTATGCCTTCGCATTTCACCCAATGGGGGACTCCTCAGCTACGCTTAACAAAACCCACATTTTGTCATCTTGAGCGAGCGATAGCAAGTCGAAAGATCTCCCTTGTTGTACGCTGCTAATGAATTCTAAAACAAAGGTAATTTGCAAGCTACTTTATGCCTTCGCATTTCACCCAATGGGAGACCCCTAGGCTACGGTCAAGAATTACAATCTTTTTTTAGAAAATCTTCTACTCCTATTATCTCTAGCCCACAATTATGGAACTTTTTATCATTGCTTATCAATATTTCACAGCTATTTTTCTTGGCACAGAAGCATTGCAACAAATCTTCAAGGTCTAAGTCAAGCTGCTTTGCAAGCTTTGTTGCTTGCCTAATGACATCTCTGCCAAATGCTAAAACATGCCAATCAATAAAGATTACATTCTCAAAAAAATCCAAGGTTCTGCTTTTGTCATTAGAAATATAAAACAAGGTACTTAGCATATCTTCACTAATACATATTTCATATTCAGCCAAAAGCAATTTTTCCAAAAGCTGCATGGCTAGCTTATGACCATTTCTGGATGCATCAATTAAATCGGCAACGATATTTGTATCCAGAAAAACCTTTTTATTCGCCATATTTTTCTTCTGCCATTTGTTTTCTTATTTGACTCGAGCTAAGCTCGCTAAATCTCTCTTCTATCTTTCCTTTACCGGCAAACTTTCTAAGCCGATCAAGCTTTTGATCTATTTGTTGTTTTTTACGCGTTGTTAAATATTGTTTGAATTCGTCTGCATATTTAGCTGAAATAAATATCCCTTTATACTCATGAGTCTTTTTGTTTTCTACCTCAACATAATCGTAGTCATCCAACAGTTTGGAGTTGCGCAATAATTCTCTGATACTTACTGTTTTTGTTATCATACATTAACCCTTTATTGTCTTTTATAGTATTTTAGTCTTTTTAGGTAATATTGTCAAATGAATTGTGGTATTGCAACAAATTTAATTTATCTATGGCTTTTGCTGGGCTTGTATTGGTCAAAAGATAAAAGCAATTAGACAAATGCATTAAACCTTTAGGCTTTTAATGAAAATTCCAAGATCTCCAAAATACCATCTTTAAAAACAATTTTATCTTCACCGCTATAATCATTATTAATAGTCGCCTTCCAAACAGTTACCTTTCTACCCATTTCATCGTAGAAAAAAGCACCAGGATATGGATGAGTAACCGCCCTAATAAGAGCCTCTGCCTTTTGCACTGAAGCAGTTAAATCGATCTCCCCATCCTTTGGCTTTCGACCAGGCCATTCAGTTGCCATTGTATCATCTTGTTCTTTTAATATTTCTTTGCCATTAAACAACTTCGAAATATTGTGCCTAATCAATTCAACATGCGTATCTGTAACCAAGCCATAAAGTTTGCCCGCATCTATTTTATTATCCAACAGTATTTCTATTTGATCAAGGATTGGTCCACTATCCACACCCTCATCAAGCTGAAACATTGTCACACCAGTTTTATCCAATCTCTTAATAATAGCCCAAGGAATTGCAGCACGCCCTCTACCCTTCGGCAAAAGGGTTGGGTGCATACCAATAACACCTTTATTGGGAGCATCTAGGACATTGCTATTTGCAATCTGCGACCAACCAATAATAAACAACCAATCAATGCCATGTGTTTTTATCGCAGAAACTGCTTCATTATCATTAATATGATCTACCTTAAGCAAATCAATATCATGCTCTGCACAAAACTCGTCGACATAAATACGACCAGACTTCTTAACGGCCTTACTATCAGGTATAGTAATAACCAAATCTAGCTTATGCCCTTGATTATAAATCTCCTCCATACATGCCAAGCCAAGTTTAACGCTAGTTACAAAACCAAATTTCATAGTCGCTCCTTAATATTTAGGTGGTTTTTTGGTAAAATACCTAAGTGTTCCTAAGACTATTCTCAAATCATTAAGCAATGACAAGTCTCGACAATACTTGCCATCATATTCTGCTTTTTCTTCTTCTGGCATATCGTCATATGAATTAACTTGAGCAAGCCCTGTTAAACCCGGCAAACACGCTAAAGAGCCATTTTCCTCCCTCAGCTTAATTAGGTTTTCTTGTTTCTCTATACATGGTCGCGGACCAATCATGCTCATGTCTCCAATTAACACATTATAAAATTGCGGTAGCTCGTCTAAATTGGTTCGCCTTATAAATTTACCTATCCATGATAAGCTAACATTTTGGATTTCTGCTGATGTTAGATCGCCAGTGTTAGCTGGCATACTACGAAACTTGTAAAAAGTAAATAATTGGCCATTTTTCCCAACCCTAGCTTGCTTAAATAGAACAGGCCCCTTGTCAAAAATAGCAATAAGTACAGAAACAGCAAGCAGTACTGGCCAAAGAAAGACCAATAGCCCGATTACGATTATTACGTCAAATAATCTTTTAGTAAAATTTCTATACAATGCTAAATCCCTCTTTTAAACACTAGCTGAAACGCCTCGGCATACTTGTAACCTGATTGACCACCGCGATACACGGCAAGGCTTTTCATCGCTTCTCTACTCCGAGGGTGTGGCATCTCTCGCATAACGTTTTCATACATTGCCAAAGCATCGATTTTTTTATCCACCGATGCAGCTATATCAAAAAAGGTGTTTGCCTGAAACTGATTGTTGCCGGTGTTAAAGCTCCAATCTGTCGAAGATTGAATCTCCATAAAATACAACTCTTTAAGTGGGCTTATACCCTCCCTACGCTGGAATAATCTGGCCGCTGCCGTACAGGCAAGCGATATTTGAGTATGATCATTATTCAAATCATTGGGATGATGGGTAAAAATCCGTGTTGGATTATATTTTTCAATATATTTTTCAATATATTTGACAATTTCTATATGATCAACATTATTCATTCGAATATTAGGGAATGGGCCCAAAATTGGTTTTTCAAACCCCAAGTACTTGTTCGCCCGAATTATGTCAGCTAATAGCTTCTCATCACTAGGTCGCAAAGTTCTAGCATCAACCATCCCTGACAGTATTAAAGGCTGAACTGTCTCAGCTTGTTTTACCAATTCTGAACCAGCTCCACCAAAACCTAGTATTTCATCATCTGGATGAGCTACTACTACCAAATTTACAGTTTTTTCAGACATTTCTTCTCAAACCACCCAAGTCTATAGTTTAAATAATAACATTATCACATTTACTCACAAAACTTTTCTTAAAATTTAGTCATATACCTCATACCTTCTTCAACCGTATATGGATTTCTATAATCTAGTACACTCTTGGTAAAACTATCATCTATTTCAAAGTTTCTATAAAGTTTATTGTGCAGTGAAGGCTTAAGCTTTTGCAATAACAAAGAGAAAGCAGGGATGTTAACTAACGCTACGTTTTTTTTCATGCCTTTAGATATCAAATTAATCAATTGTGTAGTACTCAAGGGTTCGTCATCAGCTGCCAAAAATATTCCTGATTGCCGTTTTTGTATAATTTGATTAATCAAAGCTACAAGATTTCCCACATAAACAAAACTACGCTTGTTATTTATACCACCCAAAGGTAATATTATTGCCATCTTTATTAATTTAATAAGTAAAGCTATATTCCCTGGTGCATTTCTGCCATAGATCATAGGAGGGCGTAAAATCGAAACAGTAAAGTTATCATCTCCTAGTTTCAACAATTCGTTTTCAGCTACTAACTTACTTTTACCGTAAGGGGTTACTGGGTTACACGCTGTCGCCTCTCTAACTAATGATCGCTTGTCACCATAAACCGCAACTGAACTAATATAAATAAAATGACCTACGCCGGATTTTTTTGCCTTTCTCGCTAATTCAACAGGATACTCTGTATTAATTTTAAAGTAATCTTCATAAGCCTTTACTTTCTTTTGATGGACTAGAGCAGCAAAATGCAGTATCACATTAATATGTTCAAGTTTTAGGGTATCTAATTTCATTTTTAGCAAAGAAAATTTAAATATCTTATAATCATCATCAAATGTTTCAATAAAAACAGACCCCAAATACCCACTACTCCCCGTAATTAATAATGACTTCATACCTCCCCAAATACCTTCAAATATTTGTGTAAAATAACCTCTTTGGAAAAATATTTTTCTGCCACTTGCCGAGCACGCAGTCCCTTGCTTGACCTTGTATCATCTTTGATTATCTTTTCAAAGAGCTCCGCTAATTTATGTGGTTGATTCGCTCCGACTATCCATCCTATGTCATGTTCCATAATTACACGACCGATTTCCGAATTTTCATCACCAATAAACAAAAGAGGTTTCCCCGCTGCCATATTATAATATGATTTGCTAGGAACACCCAATCCATACATCGCAGGACTCAGTGAAATGAGTGCGACATCACAGGCATTCAAAAAGGTATTTTGTTCTGACGCAGGATAAGATCCTCCATACACCACTTTTCCATTTGGATGTTCATCAATATAAGTTTGTATTACAGGAAGCATTGCTCCTTCACCTATAAACAACAATACAAAATTTTCATTATTTACTAAGGATACAGCATCAAGTATGTTTTGTATCCCCTGCAATCGACCCAGGTTTCCCGTAAATGAAACAACTGTTTTTTCTTCAAGTTCATATTTTTTTATAATTGAGTTGTCATTTTTTGGCTTTGGTACTATTGACTCTGTGTCTGCCCAGTTTGTGATCAAGGTCAAGGAGACCTGGTGCTGCGTTTTTTCTCCTATAATTTCTTCCATATCCCTACCTATCACTATCAACCGATCAGCTTGGTTGTACGCCCAGTCAAATATTTTTTTTGATATTTTATATACCAGGGAGTTAGAGTTGACTAATCCTGCAGCCACCGTATTTTCAGGAAACACATCATAGACCAATAGTACATAAGGAACTTTTTTGATCTTTTTTATGATAGCTAACATCAAAATCATAAATGCAGGATTTGTCACTGAAAAAATTACATCATTTTTTTCTAAGGAAAAGAATGTTTTCGAGCTGAGTTTAAAAGTAAAAAGTAAAGAGCGTAAAATTCTTGATATTGCTTTTTGATTGTTCAATGAACTGTCTTTCAACCTTATTATTTTCCCTTCAAAAAAGGATAATTCTTTTTCCCCTTTTAATTCAGTCGTTGTAATAGCCTTAAAATTATAATTCTTAGAAA
>CAMZLP010000020.1 GCA_947311535.1 uncultured Deinococcota bacterium
GAATGCTATTTTATTAAAATCAGAAAAAGCACAGATTTGAAAAACACTTTTTGCCAAGTCGATACTGATTAGTTTATATTCTTTCATGATGGACACCTCCTGAGGCATCAATGTGCCATAGTAGAGGTTTCACCAACCTAAAAGAGGTATCCATCATGAAAGAATATAAACTAATCAGTATCGACTTGGCAAAAAGTGTTTTTCAAATCTGTGCTTTTTCTGATTTTAATAAAATAGCATTCAATCAAAAAGTCCGTCGAAATAAAGTATTAGACAAACTAAGAAACATAGCGCCTACGACGGTTGTTATGGAAGCCTGCTATAGCTCAAACTATTGGGGTCGCGAGATTCAAAAACTAGGTCATACGGTAAAACTTATTCCTCCTTTTGCAGTGAAACCTTTTCTTATCGGCAATAAGAATGATGCGAACGATGCAGTAGCCATTGGAGAAGCATCGTTTAGACCCAAGGCACGTTTTGTTTCCGTAAAAACAATCGCCCAGCAGGATATGCAAATATTATTGCGTGTACGCGAGCAACTTCAAAAAGTCCGGATTATGACCAGTAATCAAATTCATGGTTTTTTATCAGAGTATGGTGTTTTTTGTGCCAAAGGTCATAAGTCGCTCATGATTACCTTGGCAGAAGCATTAGCACCCGAATCAAATTTATTATCACCCATTGCGATAGGAGCAATTCAAATGCAGTCTGATTATTATCGTGAGCTAAAAGACAAGGAAGATGAGATAACCAAACGTTTGATCATGCTTTGCAAAGATTCCCCGCTCTATCATTTCTTGCTCTCTATCCCTGGTATTGGCCCTATCGTAGCAGCTACATTGATATCCAGTGTGGGTGATCCCAGTCATTTCAAGCATTCGCGTCAGTTTTCCGCATGGATTGGACTAACCCCATTACAACACGCCAGTGGTGAAACCAGTCGTATGGGAAAGATCAGTAAACGGGGTGACAGGCGCTTACGAAAATTGCTCATACATGGCGCTAGAAGCATCATTAGATGGGTTAAGCAAAAGGATGATAAATTAAGCATATGGATAAAGTCATTGCAAAAGCGGATGAGTCCAAACAAAGTCAATGTAGCCGTTGCCAATAAACTGGCGCGTATTTCATGGGCAGTTATGACCTATCAAGTTGAGTATCATGCAAAGTAATACTTGCAATGAATCTTAACAAAACAGAATTACACACGTTGTAATAACAGGTGTATGGAGTAAACCAACCTTTCAAAATGATAAAAGCAGTGTTGATTAAACGAGCTATTGTCTTTGCCAGAACCAGATAAATACAGGGATCATAAAAGATCTTGGGGATGCTATGGAGGCAAAGACATTTTTTGATTTTCAGCAAGGCTCTGCCTCAAAAGCGAGGCGATTTGAGAAGCCGAATATATGTGTAATATCGTTATTTCTTACTGGTATTTTGAGTTTTGAGAAAGGTGGATATTTATAAGATAAACCGTTAAAAAGAATAGAAAGTTGAAGCTATTAAAAAATAGCCTCAAGGTTTTGTCTTGTTTGAAAAAACAAGAAAGGTAGTTTTTTTAGCAAATAAAGCTTGTTATTGGAGAGGTGTCCATATATGTATTCACAGTAGTTTAAGCTCTATCGAATCAATTTAAACCGTAATTTAGGACACTCAAGACTTTATCAATGTTTTTAGTGCGCCAATCACGTATTTTAATCAAAATTAATAGTGCTTTTATTTGCAAGATCAAGATCAGTTTCAACCAGTTTCATTGTTCCTTTTTGTTCTAATAACTGTACAAAACATCAAAAAACAGGGGGGGTGTCTATCCTATTCATCACCCAAACCTCAATCAAAGGCACTTCCCAATTATCAACCTTACAGCGACTTTGATATTCCTTTTCAGAGTCCTCACAAGCCCATTGCACCATGGCAATAATTTCTATCGAGGATATATTTTCAAGCTGGTTTTGCCAGGTTTTAGTAGCTTGTTGTGATAGTTTGGCAACCCTGACAGGATTACCTCCATTCCCTGCAATCGTCGTCAAAATCAACCCATTTGAGTCTGGTTGCATGTGCAGTTGATCGCCAGCTTGTAGTTGCGAAAGCTTGCTATGGATTGGATGGTTTTTAGAAAATCCACCTGCATAGCCTAGATAAATATCTTCCAGAGTGAGCAAACTGTATTTTTCCTGACTGGCACGGTGGATCATTTCTTGAAGGGCTTTTACTGACCGCTTTATTAGAAAATCACCTGTTAATTTACTCACCAAAGAGTTGGGTTGATTACGGTTTGAGAATAATGTTAAGGTTTTTTGTGCGCGTGTCATGGCGACATAATACAAACGTCTACTTTCTTCTTCCTCTGCCTTGTTTTTATATTTATTCCAGCCTCCATCAGCAATAAAGACGTGCTCGTACTCCATGCCTTTGGCTGAATGTACGGTACTTAGTAGCAGTCCAGAGCCTAGTTGTCGGTTCTGTTTATATTCCATCAAAGATTCGTAGTAATAGTCAATAATTCGGCTGACAGGCTGTTCCATATTGCCTGCTTCTTTTTGCCAGTCTGTTTGTATTCTATGGAGTAAATCCCACCATAAATTGGTTTCTTTTTCTCCCTGCAGGTTTTGTAATAGATCTTCAAGTTGTTGGTGGCTGAGCCACTTGTCTTTATGCGCTTTTAAGTACTCAAGAAAGCGACGGATTTCACGTAGTCGAAACAGTGGCGGTGGTTTTGGAAAGATGCGATAAAGTGGGATGTTTTGTTGTTCACACAGTATTCGTAAAGGACTTAAAAGTGACCATTCGCGTGATAGTACTGCGACTTTATTCCAGTCCCATTCGGGGGAGAGCGCCTTTAACCTGAGCATTTCAGCCAGTATCGCTGCTGCCTGTTCTGCCACATCCCCGGTTTCCAGTAGTTGCACTCGACCTTTTGATACTAGATCTCGTTTTTCCCAGTCGCCACCAGCAGGTAAGTTCTCTCTGTTTTTATTGATTTGAATCGGGTAGTCGCTTTTCATACGGTCTTGGTTGTCGCTAATTAGCTGGTTTGCCGCATTGATAATGTGCTTTGTAGAACGGTAGTTTTCAGCTAGATAATAGGTTTCTGACTCGTAATCTTGCTGGAATTGCCTAATAAATCCAATATTAGCACCACGGAACTGGTAGATATTCTGGTCATCATCACCGACGGCTAATAGGGTAAGTTTGCTGTCTTTGTCTTCTTGTGTGCGTCCTGCAATAGCTGAAATTAGCTCGTACTGTAATTCATCTATATCTTGATATTCATCTACCAAAATATGGCGATAGCCCGCCAGTAAACGGTCTCGAATATTATCGGGTTCAATACCAAGGATTTGAGTTTCACCCTTTAACAATGCTATGGCTTCACGGATAGCTGCGTCAAAATCAGGTTCTGCATGGTTTTTTGCCTTATTCTTTGTAATATCATCTTTTTTGGATGAGTCTTTATCATGAAGCAGAGAATGACCTGTTAGGCGTAAAGCAAGGCTGTGATAAGTCTGGATGGTGACACCGTAGGCATCACGGTCAACCAAAGCGTATAAACGACGGCGTAATAAAGTGGCAGCATTACGGTTGAAGGTCAAAACGAGAATACCTTCTGCGGGAATGCGTTTAACTCTTAGTAGCCATGCACAGCGATGTACCACGGTTCTGGTTTTGCCTGATCCTGGTCCTGCAAGTATCAAACTGTTTTTATTTAATGATGCTTCAACAACGGTTTGTTGTTTAGGGTTTCCAAGATCATCTACAATTTTTTGATAGGATTGCTGGCTGGTCGCACGTTCTAGCATACCCTTTTGACGTGGAAAATAATGCTGGATAAAGCTGTCTTTGTCTTCTGAAAAATAAGCCAGTACAAATTCTAACGCTGCCCCGATTTTGTCTAATCCAATTTCAGCATATTTATTCATTACATGAACTTGAAAAGTGCGTTCTTCATAATGATGGGCAAGAGGCTTATAATCACCCACTGAATATCTACGTTTTTCTGGTAATACTTTGATTGTCATTGCCTGACGGAAGATTGCCAGACCATTTTGCAGGGTAATTATTTTTTGTTCGTGCAGGTAAAGTAATGCGCGGTCTATCACCGCTAAAGGGTCTTTTAATTGACTGCATAATACGGTGTCTTGTTTAAGTGCATA
>CAMZLP010000021.1 GCA_947311535.1 uncultured Deinococcota bacterium
AAGATTTACGCAGTTTTAGTATTAATAATTTGGCTAAGCGTTATTATGATTTCCCAAAACATAATAAGCATGTACGTAAACTTGCCCTTTTGCTATTTGAACAACTAGCACCACTACACAACTATGGAAACTGGGAAAAGGATTTATTAGCTCAAGCAGCTATTGTGCATGATATTGGTATGACTATCAACTATTATGACCATCATAAGCAAGGGCAGATGTTAATCATGGGTTCTGCTTTGGCAGGCTTTAGCCATCGTGAGCAGGTGATTATTTCTTTGCTTGTACGCTACCACCGCAAAGGCAAGCCAAATGCTTTGGGTTTGGAATCGGTTTTAGAAGCTAAAGACATGGAGCGAGTAAATAAGCTGGCAGCATTATTGCGGCTAGCAGAATATCTGGAGAGAAGCAAAGCTCAGCGTGTACAAGGTTTACGCTGTCATGTAGCAGATAATTATTTGCAAATTGAGGTTTTAGCTGATGATGATGTATCGGTTGAAATAAAAGAAGCTATTTTACATTCGGACTTATTAGCTATGGCTTATGGGGTACAAGTCGAGATTGTTTTGGGGCATTAGCTCTCTCTTACGAATTAGAAAATACGAAGTTAATTTTCTGAACTTGTTGTTAATATGAGAGTTTTATCAATAAAATCTCTTAAATCTTTTAAGTTAGCAAAATGCTCTTGTTCTTTAGTTTGTACATTTAATACTGTTCCTCGCTACATTTTATCATCTCTAGAATCGTTCCAGAGCCTTAGTAAATAGCTTTTTTGGTGCTTCAGTTACTACCTCTATTTCATTCTCTGAAAATGTCTGTAGTCTTTTAGGTAAGCTAAATTCCTTTGACTTAATCAGGATGTTTTCAATCTTTTTAATTATCTTATAAGCAATTAGATTCGCTTATTCCATAATCATGAGCTACATGGAAATATGTTCGATATTCTCTTAGGTATTCAAGTGTCATTAATATTTGATCTTGATAGCTTAGCTTTTGTGGCCTCCCTGATAACTTTTTCCTTTTTTCTTTTGATTTACATACTAGTTCATGCATCTTATTGAAGGTTCCTCTTTGAATTCCTGTTCGCCTTTTAAAGTTTTTATCTGATAGTTTACTTATGTTCGCATATTTCATTTTTAATATTAGCAAGTTTTGATTACTTTTGAAAGAAGTCCTATGGCAGACTCGGCAATCTTTTATAATAGCCCTTAGATAGTTTTAAATAGGGTAGAATCTTTTTATGCGTGTAAAGATTTGTGGAATAAAAGATGTAGAAACTGCGCTTGTTTGTGAAGAGTACGGTGCTGATGCAATTGGTTTTATATTTACGACAAAGTCAAAAAGGTATATTGATCCTGATGATGCTCTTGAAATTAGTTTTGAGCTTGGACCTTTAATCTCTCGAGTCGGTGTATTTGTTGATTTGCCAATTATGGAAGTTTATCAAATTGCTAGGAAATTACGATTAGATGCCGTGCAATTACATGGTAAAGAAAATGCTGACTATGCAGCTGAATTATCTTTGGAATTTAAAATTATTAAGGCTTTTTCTTTTACTAAAAACTTGAATCTTGATGATTTATATGACTATCCAGCAGATAGTATTTTACTAGATGGTATTAAGCCTGGTAGCGGTAAGACCTTTAGTTGGCAAGATGCCAAAGAACTTGCTGATTTTCCAAATTTGATTTTGGCAGGTGGTTTAAACCCTGATAATGTTGCCGAGGCAATAACTACTTTGGCTCCTTATGCCGTAGATGTTTCATCGGGAGTGGAAGCTAAGGATGCTAGCAAAGACCATAAAAAAATAATTGAATTCATAAAAAATGCTAAGGCTTTTGATTTTTAGAATTTTTATATTGATGTAGGAAATCTTATATTTGCTTTTAATTAATCGGGCTTAGTTATGTTCTCTCAGAAAACTAGTTTTTTAAAAAGTTAGACTGGAAATAATGTTTAGACGATTCCTTGTTTTCTCTTTTTTATCCGTTTTTATTTTATTTCTTTTTTTGCAAATAAATCATTTTGGCTCTGGGGTAAAAGCTCAGACTGTGAGTATTTATGATTCACCATTACTAGCTGATTATAAGAATTATTATGATTCTTTAAATTCTGGCGATTTTGTAGCTGTTTCTAACATCGCTTTTGCAGGCGAAAGCTATTTGAGCTACAGAGCTGCGCTAAATATTGCTCGAGCCCAAAGTATTAATATCACTGACA
Organism: uncultured Deinococcota bacterium; assembly: GCA_947311535.1. GTDB lineage: Bacteria > Deinococcota > Deinococci > Deinococcales > Trueperaceae > CAMZLP01. Next base: position 2,221 of record CAMZLP010000021.1, read on the forward strand.
GAGTGGCTCACTATCAAAGAGCTTGGGAGTTAAGGTTTAAAGACCCATTAGATAAACTGGACAGGCAAGAGTTTTTATTAGAATATGCTCGAGTTGCAGATAAAGCTAATTTTCTTGCTAAAGCTATAGAACTATATAGCCTCATATTACCAAATAAAGAAGCTGAGGAGAGGTTAGTTGCTTTGGCAAATCCTTATACCTTGGCAAATAGCTTTTTAAAGGCAAGGCAATACCAAAAAGCGATTGATGCCCTAAATGGTTTAAAAGCACCATCTATCGAAGCACCAGCTTATAAAAGACTAAAAAAAGATGCTTTGGCTCTTGATGCTTATGAGCGTTGGTTAGCAGAAATCCCTGATAGTTATGAAGCCCTAAAGGGCGTGGCTTGGTCAAATTATAGATTGGGTTATCTAGACAAATCAGAAGCAGCATTTAAGCAGCTTGGTGGTATCTCTGGCGTTTATGGTCAGGCTTTTGTTGCCAAAAAACGCGGTAATTTAGATTTGGCAATTAACTATTTAAAACAAACTAATGACGCTGAAGACCTGTGGTTAGCAAGCACTTGGCTCGAGGCCAAAGACCGTTACACAGATGCTATAGAAATCTATAAAACCTTAGCCCAAGGAAAGTCGTCATATGCAGATGATTCTGCATATAGAATCTATGTTTTAGCAAATCGCTCTGGCGATACTGCTACTGCTCAGTGGGCTGAGGCCTTAATTCCTGAAAATAGTTTTTTTGGTCTGAAAGTAAATAAAGCATTTACCTTACCTGCAAGATCAACTGTTGCAAGTACTTTGCCAGAAGCAGTTAAACGTGCCCATTTACTATTGCAAATTCATGATGAAGAAGCTGCCAAAGGGGAGCTTTTGTATTCCTTATCAAAAACAAATCAAGTTACTGATATTTTGGCAATTGCCGAGCAATTACAACTATTGGGTGAATATAGGCAATCATCAAAAGCTGCTATTAAGGTTTTAAATAGAGGTTATCAAGATTTAAAAGCTTATGAAATTGCTTATCCAAAAGCTTATGACAACTATGTTGTTTCTGAAGCACTTCGCTTAGGCATAGACGCCGAGCTGATTTGGGCAATTATGCGCCAAGAGTCTGCGTTTTTCCCAAAAGCTTTGTCACATTCTAATGCCCAAGGCCTTATGCAGGTTATTCCATCTACTTGGGATTGGATGGCAGAATTACAAAAAGAAAATCCAGCTGATCCATTTGATGTTGCTACTAATATTCGCTATGGGAGTTTTTATTTGAATTGGTTGAGTGGCTACTATAAAGATTATTCAGCGGATCCTGAACTAATAATTAGCTCTTATAATCGGGGTCAAGGTTATATCAAAAGGCTTTTTGAAGGCACGATTGTTAATAAAGATAAAGATGAACTCTACAGAAAAATTGATGCCTTAGAAACCCGTGAATATTTGCAGCGGGTTATGGCAAATTACGAGATATACAAGCTTTTGTATTAAATTTCGTTAGTACTATTTTTTGAAAGATAAGGCAATTATGAAATACTGCCTTATCTTATTTACATCTTTTCGAGATTATGACTATATTAGACTACTGGCTACTTAATTTTTGCTTTTGCTCTTAATTACGCTCTTTAAAAACACTATTAAATTAATCGGATCGCATCTTTTGTGAACAAAATATTATATTTTCTCAAAATCAACTGCAACTACCTTGTATTCAGGGGTTTTGGTTTCCAAATCACCAACATTGCCAGTAATCATATTGATAAATACATCTGGTTGATGAAAAGTAGTACGTACTACCCCAGGTTTGACTGTATAGTTTACTTGCACTGGGATATTAACACTACCTCTATCCGAGAAAATACGGACGGTATCACCGGCATTAATTCCTTTTTTACTAGCGTCTTCAGGATTTATTTCTAAATAGTCATGAGCTAGTATTTTTTGATTATCGGTTCTGCGTGTCATAGTGCCTGAGTTGTAATGCTCGAGCTGACGCGCAGTAGTTAAAATAAACGGGTATTGTTCTCTATGCTCTACTAGTTCAGGAGTTTCTTCAAAATCAAAATAATGAAACTTGCCTTTGCCTCGTTTAAAATTACCATCTTTATGAATGTATTTAGAGTCAGTGCCATCTTTGGCAACTGGCCATTGCAAGCCGTTTGTGCCTAATCTTTCTCTTGTAATCCCGGCCATAAATGGGATTACATCAGCCACCTCAGCTAATATTTTGCCAGCATCATAAGTTCTACCAGTGGGCTGCTCATAGCCTAGCTTGTACATCATATCAATGATGATTTGACCATCAGATTTGGCATTGCCAATTGGTTCAACAACCTTATTTACTCGCTGAACTCTGCGTTCACCATTGGTAAAACTGCCATTTTTTTCAAAATAAGAGGCAGCAGGTAATACTACGTCTGCCGATTCAGCGGTAGCAGACATAAATAATTCTTGAACTACTAAAAGCTCGAGCTCATCGAATGCTTTAAGAATGTGTTTGGTGTTAGGGTCAGTCATAAGTGTATCTTCACCCATTATCCACAGGGCTTTAAATTTACCGTCTAGGGCTGCTTCAAACATATCGGGTATTTTTAAACCTTCATGTTTAGGTAAATCATCTATGCCATATTTTTCAGAATAATAATTTTGTATTTCAGGCTTAGTAATATCCAAATAACCTGCACCCTGATGAGGTTGCACACCCATATCAGCTGCACCCTGAACATTGTTTTGTCCACGCAACGGATTTAAACCTACGCCTCTACGACCCACATTGCCGGTCATCATAGCTAAGTTAGATAAAAGCATAACGGTTTTACTGCCCTGATAGTGCTCAGTTACACCCAAGCCATGAAACTCCATAGCATTTTTAGCACTAGCATAAGCAATAGCAGCTTTTTTGACTAAGTCTTTGTCTACACCAGTTAACTCGGCTAGGTTATCCATATTTAGGTCGATAACATGTTTTTTAAATTCTGCATAATGTTCAGTAAATTTACTTATGAATTCTTTATTAACTAAATCTTCTGTAACAATATAGTGTGCCATCATATTTAAAATGGCTACGTTGGTTCCTGGGCGTAGTTGTAAATGGTAAGTAGCGTATTCAGCCATAGTGGTCTTTACAGGGTCTACAACAATGCTTGTTACCCCTTTCATCATTAGCTGTTTTATTTTTGCTCCGGTTACTGGGTGGGCTGCTGTGGGGTTTGCTCCAAAAACAAATACTGCATCGGTCTTATCTAAATCAGCCACCGAGTTAGTGGCAGCACCTGTACCAAAGGCTTGCTGCATGCCATGGGCAGTTGGGGCATGACAGACTCGAGCACAACCGTCAATATTATTAGTTTTAATTACAGCCCTAATAAATTTTTGCATTAGGTAATTTTCTTCGTTAGTTGCTCGTGATGAAGAAATACCCCCAATGGCATCTGCTCCGTATTTGTCTTTAATTGCTATTAGCTTTTCGGCAATATAGTCATAAGCTTGGTCCCAAGTTACTTTTTCAAAAACACCATTACGTTTTATTAAGGGGTCAGTTAAGCGGTCTGGATGATTATAAAATTGAAATGCAAACCTACCTTTTAAACAACTATGTCCATGATTTACCTCGGCATCATTAGGTGCTTGTATGCCTTTTATCTGACCATCAACAACCGAAACATCTAACTGGCAACCAACTCCACAATAAGTGCAAGTGGTTCTTATTAGCTCATCGGCAATTAGAGTTTTTGTGCTGTATTTATCGCTTAAAGCCTCGGTTGGGCAGGTTTGCACGCAGGCACCACAAGAAACACATTTGGATAAATCAAAGCTTGTGTCAAAACCTTTAATAATATTAGTTGCAAAACCACGCCCCGACATGCCCAAAACCATCTCGCCTTGTATCTCTTCACAAGCTCTTACACAGCGGTAGCAGTTAATGCATTGGTCTAGGCTAGACTTTATATAAGGATGAGCTAAATCTGGCTCAATATCTAAATGATTCTCGCCACAAGGATATCGTACCTCGGGTATGCCAATTTGGGCAATTGTCGCCTGAAACTCGGTAGCTTTTTTACCCTCTTCTGGGTAGATCTTATCTTCTGGATAGTCGCTTAGAACCAGTTCAACAATATTTTTTCGCAGCCTTTTTATTTTATCAGTATTGGGGTAAATATACATATCTTTAGAAATTGGGGTATGGCAAGATGCCATTGTTTTACTCGGGCCATCTTTTTCTAAAGCAATTTCTACCGAGCAAACTCTGCAAGAGCCAAAGTTCTCTAAGCGGTCATCTTGGCACATTGTTGGAATCGGATTTTCATTTTGAGTACGGCGAACAAATTCCAAAACAGTTTCGCCTACTTTTATTTCATGGGCTTTATTGTCTATATAGGCTTTCATAATGATTTAGTCCCTTTCGGATAATTTTGCTTAAACATTAAAATATTCCTCTAATTCAGTACTAAAATATTGCATGATATTTTTAATAGGAAGCGGTACTCCGCCACCCAAGGCACAAAGTGAACCTATCTCCAAAGTCTCTAATAAATCGTCAAATAATTGTGAATCGATTTTATAGTCTTCATTTTGGGCTTTGCTTACTAA
>CAMZLP010000022.1 GCA_947311535.1 uncultured Deinococcota bacterium
AGCAGTGAGGGTTTCTGAATACGGTTCTAAGAAATCTTTACCTGCACCTTTATCAATAAAACCTACCGTTTTATCAGTTAAGTCAAACTGAGTCAAATTAATTCACCACCAGGCTCCAGATTAGTTTTGATGACTAGGCCAGAAGATAGCGGTAATTACATTAAAATGACTGACTTAACTGATAAAACGGTAGGTTTTATTGATAAAGGTGCAGGTAAAGATTTCTTAGAACCGTATTCAGAAACCCTCACTGCTAAAAAGTTTAGATTCTCTTCTGGTAGAGGAGTAGTAAAAGCTTTTAAAGCTTTAAAAGATGGTAAAATTGATGCCTTAGTAGTTTTTTCTAAAACTGTAGATAAGTTTTTAAATGATCCTAGTAATCGTTATTATGAGGCAAGTTATACAGATTTGGTTGTTTCTAATCCTAAGCTGGGTAAGCCGCTGCTATTAGGTGGCGATACCCAAGGGCGGGATATTTTTAGCCATATTGTCAATGGCGGTGGAATTCTTATTCTGACTGCTGTAACTGCAGCCTTTTTATCAACCTTTATTGCCTTTATATTAGGTACAGCAGCCGGTTTAATAGGTGGAGTATTTGATAGATTGGTAGTAGCAATTGCTAATTTTATTATTGTGCTACCCAGATTTCCTATTTTGATTGTATTGGCAACGCTATTTAAGATTAATACCTGGTACGTTTTAGCACTTATTATTGCTTCTTTGCACTGGCCTATTTTAACTAGAGCCGTCCGTTCTCAGGTTCTTAGTTTGCGTGAACGTGAATATGTAGAAGCAGCTATTGCGCTAGATTTATCTAAATGGCACATTATTTTTAAAGAGATTTTACCGAATATGATGAGTTTTGTAGTAATTAACTTTGTGACTGGTATTAAGGTTGCTATGTATGACCAAGTTGGCCTGATATTTTTGGGTTTTGCTTCGATTTCTACCTATACTTGGGCAGTAATGCTCTATTTTGCCAGAAGCCGCGGTACTTTGTTTAATCCGGATAGTATTTTAATGTTGTTAACGCCTATTGCAGCTATTGCTTTATTCCAAATAAGCCTAATTTTCTTTTCACGTACAATTGAAGAGATTTATGACCCTAGGCTAAGGGGCAAGTAAATATGCAAGCTTTCTCTTTTAATTTAACTTTGGCTTTTTCTTGGAGTATTTATGTCTGATGTGGTCTTAAGTGTACAAGATGTTTCTATTGTCTATCATGCTGATAGGGGCGATGTAAAAGCTAGTAATCATATTTCTTTTGATTTACACAAGGGCGAGGCTATAGCCCTAATAGGTGAGAGTGGTAGTGGTAAAACCACGGTTAGTTTGAGTTTTGTTGATATGCTTCCCAAGGTTGCCGAGATTACCAGTGGCAAGGTTTTATTTACCAATAGAGATGGTAAGACTTCTAATATTTTTGAATATAGCCATGAGCAAATGCGTGACTTGCGTTGGAAAGAATGTGCCATGGTTTTTCAAGGCTCACAGAGTTCATTTAATCCGGTGCTGCGTATTAGAGAGCAATTTTTGGATACGGCTCGAGCCCATGGTTGGAATAACAAAGAAGAGGTAATCGCAAAAGCGATAGAATTACTAAAATTTGTACGTCTAGACCCCGAGCGAACCCTAGAGAGCTACCCGCACGAATTATCTGGCGGTATGAAGCAACGCACCCTAATTGCATTGGGCGTATTACTAAGCCCACCAGTTGTCATCTTTGACGAACCAACTACAGCTCTGGATATTATTACCCAAAGAGCAATCATTGATGTATTAAAAGAAATGCAAAAAGAACTTGGTTTTTCAATTATATTTATTTCGCATGATTTAGCTCTAGCTGCCGAGCTATCCACAAGAGTAGCTACTATGTATGCAGGAGCCATTGTGGAACTAGGGCCAGTAGAAGATATTTTCTACAGGGCTTTGCATCCATATACTCTAGGCTTGCTAAGAAGTGTGCCTAGGCTTAGCCAGGCCAATGAAGAGCTATCTAGTATTAAAGGCAACCCACCAGATCTTATCAACCCACCATCAGGTTGTAAATTTCATCCACGTTGTGAATTTGCCAGTGAAAAATGTGCTACTAAAGAACCACCACTAGTAGAATACGAAGACAATCATCAGGCCGCCTGTTGGCACACCGAAAAGGTCATAGAAGCCAGAAAAGGTCTTTGGGATTAATATGTCAAAATCAATAATGAAGCTTAATAATATCTACCGCTCGTTTAAAAAAGGGCGTACGGTAATACCAGTACTCAAAGATATAAATATGGATTTAAAAGAGCAAGAATATATTTGCTTTGTAGGTGAGTCTGGCTGTGGTAAAACAACGCTTGGTAAAATCATTACAGGTTTATTAAAACCTAGCTCAGGCGAATTGATTTATCAAGGAAAAGACGTAGCCAAATTAAAAGGTAGTAGCTATACAGATTATCGCCGTGGGGTGCAAATTATCCATCAAGATCCATATGCTTCACTGAATCCTACTCATACTATTTTTGATATTCTCAGTTTTCCGCTTTATAGACACAAAGTCGTAAAAGGCCGAAAGGCTGCTCGTGAAAAGGTCTCAGAGCTGCTTACTTCAGTTGGTCTCACTCCTGTTGCTGCTGTTATTGATAAGTATCCACACCAGCTTTCGGGTGGTCAAAGACAGCGTGTTGGTATCGCCAGAGCCCTTACTACTAATCCCAAGGTTATAGTCGCTGACGAATCGGTAAGCATGGTTGATGTTTCTATTCGCATTTCCATTTTGCACATGATGATGAAAATGCGTGAAGAGCTAGGCTCTACTATGATTTTTATTACTCATGATTTGGCGCTAGCTAAATATTTTGCTTGGAAGGGCCGTATTGCGGTAATGTATTTGGGCCGTATTGTAGAAATTGGTACTACTCCAGAAATTACCCAAAATCCACAGCATCCTTATACCAAGAGCTTGTTATCAGCTTTGCCAGAGCCAGATCCAGATGTAACAAGGCGCAAAGAAAAAATCCAATTACGCAGTGAAGATATACCAAGGCTAACCGAGCTTCCGCCAGGCTGTCCTTTTCACCCCAGATGCCCTTGGTTTGTAGAAGAGCTTTGTGATGGTGAAATTCCAGTCTTAGCTGATGTTCCTGATTCTGATAGCAATGCTAAAGTTGCTTGTACGCCACTGACTACTGGTAAAGGCTTAAATTTATATGCCTCCACAACTTCTTAAACACTTTTTTAGAATTGGGATATTCCTAACAATTACCTCAATTGCGTTGGCTTTTGCCAATAAACCTGGCTCTGCTGAGTTTGTTATTTCGATAGTATCAGCTTCTATTGGTCTATTTTTATTAGCTTTAGTGTGGTTAGTGGCTTGGTGGCTAAATCGTAAATGAAGATTATACCGTAGAGGCGCAATGTCTTCCGTAGAGACGCAATGTCTTCCGTAGAGACGCTATGCATAGCGTCTCTACGGTAAATATAAAAGGAGTTACTATGTCAAAACTATTAATGCTAGATGTTTCAGGGACTAGCTTAAACAGTAACGAAAAAGCAATGTTTACAGAGCATAAACCAGCAGGCATTTGTTTATTTAAACGCAACATTAAAGACCGCTTTCAGATGGCTGAATTCTCGCAAGAATTGCGTGAAGTATGTGGTGAAGATTTGATAATTGCTATTGATCAAGAGGGTGGCGGAGTTGTACGAGCAACAGATGTCCCATATAGCCCAGGGAATATGCTTTTGGGTGCTGCTGATGATGCAGAACTAACTAGGCAAGTAGCCGCAGCCACGGCTAGGGGCCTTAAAGCAATGGGTATTAATATGAATTTTGCCCCAGTTGCAGATGTAAATAACAATGCTCTAAATCCAGTAATTGGAGACCGTTCTTTTGCTGAAAAGCCAAGACTTGTATCAAAACATGTAATTGCATATTTACAGGGCTTACAAGCCGAGGGTGTAGCTGCTACTGCTAAACATTTTCCGGGTCATGGTGATACAAGCGTTGACAGCCATCATGATTTACCAATTTTAGACTTTGATTTAGAACGCTTGCAGGCTGTGGAGCTTTTCCCATTTAAGCAGGCAATTGCGGCGGGGGTTTCTACGATTATGAGTTATCATGGCTTTTTGTCAGTTTTAGATAATAAAAATCCAGCAACCTTATCACATAAAATAATGACTACTTTACTCCGTGACGAGCTAGGTTTTGATGGCGTAAGTGTAACTGATGCGCTCGAGATGAAGGCAATAGCCAAAACCCATAGCCCAGTCCAAGCGGTAGTTGCTGCCCTTAAAGCTGGTATAGATATGCCACTTTATGATGTACATACTGGGTCTATTCAAACTCATATTGAAATTTTTGAAGGTATAGAAAAAGCCATAAAAAATAATGAATTAGATTTAAACGAAATAAAACGCTCACAAGAAAGAATTAAAAGACTAGCTAGACGATATAAGTCTGATGCCAAGCCAGAACTAGCATGGCAAGATGGTGACCAAGACTTACTTACTAAAGTAGCTAAAAAAGCTGTGGTTTTATTGGGGGATTTGCCAAATTTGAATTCTTTTAAATTTGTTTATGCCAAAAATATTGAAGGTGGCTCAGCTAGTGACAATATAGCTACACCCGCCGAGGAACTTGCTAAGGCGTTAGAGCAAGCTAATTATAAGTTAGAAAAATTGCCATATGATAGGCGTAATATTATGGCTAGTAATGTGTTAAGTAAAATAAAAGATGAAGATATTATTTTTGTTTCGAGCTCGCGCTTGCGAATGACGCAAGCAGAAAGAGAGTTTGCCCAAGAACTAGCAAGGAGGGCCAAAAGCTTTTTGCATATTGCTCTTTGGAATCCATACCACAGTGAAGATTTACCAAAACCCGCCTTAATCAGTTTTGGTTTTAGTCCTTGGTCTATTAAGGCTGTTGTAGAAACTCTAAAAACGGGTCAAGCCAGTGGCAAAGCACCAATTAGCTTAAAAACATTGGAGGCAAATACATGAGTTTGAAAATAGGCGTAATTGGTTGTGGCAATATAAGCCCACTTTATTTAGAAGCAAGTCGGCATTTCGATAATCTAGATTTTGTGGCATTAGCTGACCTTGATATGAACTTAGCCAAAAAACGAGCTGAAGAATTTAATATTAACAAGGTTTTAACAGTTGCCGAATTACTAGCTTTAGATGAAATTGATATTGTTCTTAATTTAACCGTGCCAAAGGTACACGCTAAAATAAGCAAAGATATTTTATTAGCCGGCAAACATGCATATAGTGAAAAACCGATTAGCACTGATATAAATGATTCCAAAGAGCTTTTGGCAATTGTTAATAAAACGGGCAAACGTTTGGCAGTAGCACCTTCGACATTTTTAGGTGCAACTGTGCAAACAGCACGTAAAGCAATTGATGATGGCCTAATTGGTAAACCTTTAGCAGCTAACTGTTTTATGCTACACCATGGTATGGAAAGCTGGCACCCTAACCCAGAATTCTTTTATCACCCAGGTGCTGGACCAATGTTAGATATGGGGCCATACTATTTAGCTGCTTTAGTAACTTTGTTTGGACCTGTTAGCGGTCTTAGTGCCTCTGCGGTGACTGGTTTTGCCCAAAGACAAATAGAAATTGGTGAGAATGCAGGTAAGAGTTTTAAAGTAGCTACTCCAACCCATATAAATACCAATTTAGAATTTGAAAATGGAGTGTTGGCATTTTTAAATACTAGTTTTGATGTTTGGCATTCAGAATTACCAAAATTCGAAGTCTATGGTAGCGAGGGGACAATTAGTTTAGAAGCTCCAAATTCTTTTGATGCCAAAGTAAAGATTAAAAAGGCTAATGATAAAGATTGGCATGAGCTGGAGTTTGCAACAAAAGAAAGAATCCTTAAGCAGGCTTGGGGTATTGCTTTAGCAGATTTTGTAAATGCGATTGAACAAAACCATGAGCACAGAGCGAGTGCAGAGATGGGTTTGCATCTATATGAAATTATGCAAAGTAGCTTAGATTCGGCAGCAAAAAGAAAATATATTAAACTGCAATCTACTTGTAAAAAGCCAGAGCCTTTGTTATAAATTAGCCAATGACTGAGTTACCTAAAAAAACTTTAATGCTTTTAGTAAAAGATAAGCAGGTTTTATTAGCCAATAAAAAACGAGGTGTGGGTAAAGGAAAAATTGTGGCAGTTGGTGGCGGGGTAGAAGCTGCTGAAACAATATTGCAGGCAGCCATTCGTGAAACAATTGAAGAAGTAACAGTATTGCCCCAAAACCCAGAAGAAGTAGCCGAATTAAAATTTAACTTTCCTTATAAGCCAGCATACAGTATGCACGTTTTTGTTTTTATGACTAATAGCTGGCAAGGTGAGATTGCAGAAACTGAAGAACTAAAACCAAGCTGGTTCAGTTTTGATAATTTGCCCTATGATCAAATGTGGGCCGACGCCCCTTATTGGTTGCCGAGAGTTCTGGCTGGTAAAAAACTAAGAGCAGATTTTTATTATGCTCAAGACCAAACTGTAGAAAAAATGAATATAGTTAAATTATAATAGTTTGCTATGATAATTGTTATAATGTAAATACTGCGTGGCTAAAAAAATTAAAATTTCCCAATAACTTGTGGGCTTTTAAATATTGGGCGATAAAGAGCATCTATGATACTTTTGTATTAGGCTAAATATCTTTAAATAAGCTAAAATAGATTGATTGCTTATGTAATATTGTAAGAAAATCAAAAACGGAGGTTGTAATGAGAATATTAGACAGAATAGGCGTAATTTTACGAGCAAATTTAAATGACTTATTAACTCGAGCCGAAGACCCCGAAAAGATAATAAACCAAACTCTTATTGATATGCGCCAAGCCCAGTATGAAGCACGGATGGAAGTAGCTCAGGCAATCGCGGAAGGCAAAAAGCTCGAGCGCGACTATTTAGAACAAGCTACTGACTCTGAAGCTTGGTTAGTAAAAGCAGAAAAATCTTTAGAACAAGGTCGTGAAGACTTAGCCCGCGAGGCATTAAAGCGTAAAACTGCTAGTTTTGATTTGTCAGTTGGTTTAAAAGAGCAATTTGATGCCCATGAATCTATGGTTGATAAATTAAAAGTGCAATTGCGTGCACTAGATGCCAAGATAAATGATGCTGAACGCAAACGCCAGATTATTATTGCTCGCCAAAAAAGACTAGAAGCCCAAGAATCTATTGCTGGAGCTATGGGATATACGGATACCCGTAAGGCATTTGAAGCATTTGAGCGAATGGAAGATAAAGTTGATCAAATGGAAGATAGATTAGCTGCTGAGGCAGAATTGATAGATGAGCTATCACTTGACGAAGAATTTGCTGCTTTAGAGACCGACTCGCGGGTAGAAGATGAGTTAGCAGCTTTAAAAGCAAAATTAGCTGAGTCTTGATTTTTGATAAAAAAGGAAAATAATGATTATAAGTTTTGAACTTGCAATATTGATGATGGCTTTACTAGGTTTTGGAGCATGGGGAATATACTCTGGTATTAAGCAAAACCAAAAACAAATTAGCGATTCACTAAAGCCTCAAGAATTGAGCTCTCTGGCACAGCCATTTAAAAACTATATGGGTGAGGCTGTGAGCATTCATAAAGATGTTATGAAT
>CAMZLP010000023.1 GCA_947311535.1 uncultured Deinococcota bacterium
AGCAGCTAATATCTTCTCGAGCTCATTTAGGTCAAAATCAGCAACACCACTTTCTTGGATAATGCTAGAAATAATACTTGCCTCATAATAGTCATCATTTTCATAAACGGAGCTACCCCCATAGCTCACCCCAGATAGTAAAACTTGGTCTGCTACAAAATCAGTCTTTTTAATATAAAGCTGAATGCCATTAGCTAAAACAAGATGCTCAAGATCAAGCGAATCTATATGCTCCTGCTTAACGCTTGGTTTTGGCTCAGGGAGCTGAGCCATCAACTGCTTAGCAACTTCTTCTTGTTCAACATCAGCAACTTGAATATCTTCGATTTGATTAAAGATAGTTACTAATTCTGCTTCATTAGGTAGTACTAAAGCCTCTTTTTCTGGGCCTAATACTAAAACCAATCTCCCTCTAGCATTTGTAAACTCAGCGTCATAAGAATTAACAGTTTCCAAATCAATTATTTCTAAAAGCTGCTTAGCTAGTTCTAAATCTGTTTCCATACTGGTATAAGCACTACCATCTAAATGGGTAGAGACTAAGCCAGAGCTAATATTTGCACTATCTATATCTTGTCGTTGATTATAATTTTGCTCAAAATTACTCAAAAATGCTGCTTTGGCTCGAGCCAATTCATCATCATTGAAACCAAAAGCATGTAAACGTTCTAGCTCTGTTAGCATAGCTATAAGCGCTGATTCTATTTCACCCTCTTGGCTAATTACCGTAAATTGCAAAGTTTCAACTCCGGCCGCCAAAGCACTAATCCCATAACTCGCACGTAAAAATGGGGCAGGATCTGCTCGAGTCAAATCATCTAAACGAGTATTTAACATTCTCGAAAATAAGCCTCTTGCCAAGTCATCAGCGAAATCTTGAATTGTATTGAAATTTTTTGATGGGCGTTTGTAAACAACTTGAGCAAGGCTTACCGAAAGCTCTGGGTCAGTAATTATCAAATACTCTGGCTCGCTATCAAAAGCTATTTCATATTCTCCTTTTACTACTTCTGCTATTGGATTACTAAGCTTAGAAAAAGCGATTTTTATTTGTGATTCAAATTCAACAACATCAAAATCCCCAACTGCAACCACAGCCATAAGGTCTGGTCGATACCATTTATTGTAATAACGGCTCAAGGCTTCATATGGAGCATTTTGCACAATATCCATATCACCAATCGGCAAGCGCTCGCTATAACGAGAATCGCCATAGAGAACAGGTCTTATTTGCTCATTTAAGCGGCCGCTAACATTTTGCTGCCTTGCTCGCCATTCTTCTACAATTACTCCGCGTTCTTTATCAATTTCTGTGGGGTCTAAGCTAGCAAAAGCTGCCCAATCAACTAATACTTGCAAAGCTTTTTGGGTAGTTTCGGGGTCATCTAATGGAATTGTAAGAGTGTATACAGTCTCATCAAAGCTTGTATAAGCATTAACATCTGGTCCAAATTCCATGCCTACTGTTTCTAAAAAACTAATTAATTCTTGATTAGGAAAGTTCTTAGTACCATTAAATAACATATGCTCTAAAAAGTGGGCCAAGCCTAATTGGTCATCTTCTTCTAAAACAGAACCTGCGGCAATAACCAAAGCTAGTTCTGCCCGATTATGCGGCTCGGTATTTTGAACTAGGTAATAATCTAAACCGTTTTCTAGTTCACCCGAGATTATGCTCGAGTCTCTTGGAAGCTCATCATTTGGCAAGTACTCTTGCCCTGAAATAGTTACTGAGTTAAATTGTACAGCTTCTTGTGCAGAGCTAGAAGCTAGAAATCCTATGGATAGAAACAATAATATTTTTTTAAGCATAAAAAGAGCTTAGCTTTTTTTTGTGAAAATTGCCTAAAAACTGCCTACATTTTTATTATTTTCTAAAATTCATAATATTGAATATTAGCTATAGTTTAGAGCGATTTCAGCAGCTTTATCAGCTAGGTCTTGTAAATTATCTTTTTGAATAGCAATGTCAAAATTCTTAGCTAAAAACGGTAATAAAACCTCTGTTGGCAAATTACCGACCAAATCATCATCGGCAAAAGGGCAACCACCAATACCTGCAAAAGCTCCTTCAAACCAAGAGATACTATAGGCTCGAGCTTTTTCTATGGGTTCTTGCCAGTTATTTGGTTTAGCATGCAAATGCAAACCCAAGTCTTGGGGTTCTTCAATTTCTTTTAAAACCGATTCTAATATTTCTGCATTAGCTGTGCCCACTGTATCTGCCAGAGCAATCTTAGTTATTTCTAAATCACGTAATCTGCCAACCATTCGGGCAGTATCAACTGGCTTCCAAGCATCATTATAAGGATTGCCAAAACCCATAGAGATATAAACTATAAGCTCTAATTCGCCTTGGCTGCTCTCTTTCATTTCTTTTACAATATCCCAAGATTGCACTAAAGATTTATTGGTATTTTGTTTTTGAAAACGTTCATTTACAGAAAATGGATAGCCTACGGATTTTAAGTTTTTGGCTTTTAAGGCCCGCTCCAAACCACGAAGATTGGCAATTATGGCTAGTAAATTAGTATCCTTTTTTGGCTTTAATTCTGCTAAGACCTCTTCGGTATCCGCTAACTGCGGCACAGCCTTAGGTGAAACAAAAGAGCCCATGTCAATATCTTTAAAACCAGCGTCAATTAGCTTTTGAATATAAGCTATCTTTTGGGGAGTTGGTATAAACTTATCTAGGCCTTGCCAAGAATCTCGGGGGCATTCGGTATATTTTAATTGCATAATAATTATAGCTTACCGGGATTGCTGGAAATTTTGGATAAGCTCGAGCATACGCCTCTTATTAACTCCAAAATCACCATAGCCACTATTTGCCCTACTACTAAATTGTATAAGCTTATTAACATCATCAAAATAAAATTCAAGGCTATCAACAAATCTAAACACTCGTGACCTAAGTTCAAAAGACAAATAGTTTTCTGATTCTTCAATCAGCTTGCTTCTAGGCATCTGCCCTATAATTTCTTTTATTTTCTCTCTAGCTTCGACAATTGAACTAGTATAAGGAATAGCAGGTAGATAATGCTTGTCATTTTTGTTGTCAATACTACTTACACAATTAGGGCTTTTAGGGCATGGTTTTATATAT
This sequence comes from uncultured Deinococcota bacterium, assembly GCA_947311535.1. Taxonomy (GTDB): domain Bacteria; phylum Deinococcota; class Deinococci; order Deinococcales; family Trueperaceae; genus CAMZLP01. The sequence goes on from CAMZLP010000023.1 coordinate 3,107, forward strand.
TGGCTCATAACAATAGAATAGTTCAAAAAAAAACTGCCATAAAAACTAAACGTTTTAGCACTAAAGCTCAGCTACTTTTACCAATATATGACCTTGGGTCTGGCCTTTTAATATTTTAGGAATATATTCTGCTAAGTCTGCTAGTTTAATTTCGGTTGTTAGTGTTTCTAAATCGAGCTTCCAATCTTTTGCCAGTAGTTTCCAAATGTGTTTTCGTTTGGCCATAGCAAAATTCTCGGAGCTAATTCCTATTAATTTAACCCCACGTAAAATAAATGGGTAAACAGTTAAATCTAATTTATCACCACCAACTAAGCCACAAGCAGCCACTGCGCAATCAACTTTAAGCTGTTTGATAATATTTTCTAAGGTAGTTCCACCAACAGTATCTACAGCACCGTTAAAACGAGCTTTTAAAACAGGCCTTTTATTTGCCTCAGATAACTCTTGCCGATTTATAATCTCATGAACACCCAAATCTTTTAAAAGCTTATGAGCAGATATAGAACCGGTGCTAGCTATCACTTTAAAACCAAGCTTAGCTAATAATGCCACGGCAATACTACCCACACCACCGCTAGCACCTGTTACTAGTACAGAATCTTCTAAATCATTTAACATTAGTTCATAAACACACTGAGCTGCTGTAAAACCTGCCGTACCAAGCATCATCGCCTCACGCAAACTAAGCCCTTCTGGCAATAGCACAAGCCATGATGATGGTACGCTGATATACTCAGCAAAGCCACCATCAGTATTCATACCCAAATCATAGCTGGTCACAATCACCTTGTCTCCAACTCTGTATTTAGAATCCTTAGAGCTTACAACTATTCCAGATGCGTCTATCCCAGGAGTATGTGGATAGTTTCTAGTAACGCCTTTATGCCCTGTGGCTGATAGAGCATCTTTGTAGTTTAGGGCTGAATATTTAACTTCAACCAAAACTTCATTTTCAGGTAAATCTGAAAGGCCTAGCTCTTTTAGACTATATTTAATTTCGCCAGCAAGTTCTTCACTACGCAAAGCTCTGAATTTTTTATCCATATTCACAGCTGCTTATAGATTCAAGTAATCAGCAACAAAATCAGCATCTTTGTCACCGCGCCCTGATAGATTTACCAAAATACTTTGATCAGCAGACATAGTAGGTGCAATTTTCATTGCATAAGCAACAGCATGTGCGCTTTCTAAAGCAGGAATCAAGCCTTCTAAACGTGATAACTGCATAAAGGCATCAAGAGTTTCTTTATCATCAGCCGTTTTGTATTCTACTCTTTTTAAATCTTTTAAAAGACTGTGTTGTGGCCCTACCCCTGGATAATCTAAACCAGAAGCAATGGAATATACCGGTAATGGGTTTCCTTCATCATCTTGTAAAATATAACATTCAAAACCATGAATAGCGCCCTTAGTACCTAGGGTCAAAGTCGCAGCATGATCATCGGTATTTAGACCTTTGCCAGCTGGCTCAACTCCAATAATTTTGACATCTTCGTCATCTAAAAATGCTGTGAACAAACCAATAGCATTAGAACCCCCACCAACACAAGCCATAACAACATCTGGAAGTTTACCCTCTTTTGCTAAGAATTGCTCTTTAGCTTCTTTACCAACAATGCTTTGAAAGTCACGAACCATTTTAGGAAATGGATGTGGACCTACTACCGAACCAATTGCATAAAAAGAATTAACAGGGTCTTTCAAATACTCTTCAAAGGCACTGTCAACAGCATCTTTTAGGGTTTTAGTACCGCGCCCTACAGGCACGAGTTTAGCACCTAATATTTTCATCTTTGTTACATTTGGGTGTTCTTTGGCAATATCAATTTCACCCATATGTATTTCACAATCTATACCTACAAGGGCACAAGCGGTTGCTAATGCAACACCGTGCTGGCCCGCTCCGGTTTCAGCTAAGACCTTAGTTTTACCCATGTATTTTGCTAATAAGGCTTCACCTAGGCAGTGGTTAATTTTATGTGCGCCTGTATGGTTTAAATCTTCACGCTTAAAGAATATTTTTGCTCCAGCAAGTTTTTTTGTTAATCGTCTAGCAAAATATATTGGGCTTGGCCGACCAACATAATCACTTAGCAGCTCCTGCATTTCGTTTTTGAAATCGTCTGTTTTAATAACCTCTTCATAGGCATCATTAATGCCATTCATCACTTCAACAAGTTCAGGCGGTAAAAGCTGGCCACCATATTCTCCAAAATAACCCTTTTCGTCGGGCATTCCTACACTGTACTTTGACATTGCTACTCCTTTACAACAAATATTTTATTAGCTAAAGCTTAACATATGTTTTAAAAGATTTTATTTGTGTTTAGGCTCGAGCCTAAACACCCGGTCAAGCAAAACCAGTAAATAGCAAAAAATTGCCACAAATATTATACAATCACAAAATGACTAATTTTGACAAACTATCTGAATTTCATAAGGCAATTAACGGCTCTAACCCTAGTAAACCATTAGTTCCTAATGAAGAAACAGTACTACTGCGAGAAACACTTATTTCTGAAGAATATAAAGAAGTTATGGAAGTTTTAGAAAAACTTAAGGCAAGCGATAATAAAGAAAAACATCTCGCTAGTTTAATGCACGAGTTAGCCGATTTACTTTATGTAACTTATGGAACTTTTGTCGATTTTGGTGTAGATGCCAACAAAGTATTTGCTGAAATCCACAGAGTAAATATGCTTAAATTAACAGGCCCCAAACGTGCTGACGGTAAACAATTAAAACCAGAGGGCTGGCAAGCTGCTGATATTCAAGCTCTAATTAATGAAAGCTTATGAGCGTAAATTAGGGATAGTTATTTCTGCCAAATAAGACTTTCGACCAAAACGAGATTTAGACTTCTGTATTATTTTTGGCTCCGGTAAATCAACTTGTTTTGCCAAATACTTAAGCCTCTTAATATCAACAGGATATTTTATCCATGGGTTGCCGCGTCTGCTGTTGTAATCAAGAATTAAGATTTTGCCATTGGCTTTTATGCTAAGCATGGCTTGCCCTAAAAATTTTATTGGGTTTGGAACACTATGTAATGAATATGGCAAAAAGATACCATCTAAATCATCAAATAGCTTTGCTGCTAAAAAATCTTTATTGTGTAAGCTAATTTTAGCTAAGTCTTTTGGCATAGTTTTAAAGGCAGCTAGCTTTTTTTTGGATTTATCAACCACATGAATGTGCCCAGAGTCAGCTAAAATATTAGCCATAGCATAGGCATAAGTTTCATCATTGATGCCATAAATTGCCCATTACTCCACCTTGGATAATTTTGCAAAAGAGAGTAGCTTTATAATTTTTTTTGTTTTCACAGAATAATTTTAACACTAGCTCTATAGTTTTTAAAAGCAGGCAGTAGAAGAAGGGTGCGTCCAAAATTTAGGGGATGGTAAGATTCAAGTTTAAAACTAGGTTGAAAAGAAGCATATTTAGCTTCAAAATTGCTCATCTGATTACCATATCGCTTCATAAACATAATTTATATCCTATCATTTCCCCTTTATTATTACTAGTTTTATCAGTTTTTGAGACAACTGGAAAATTCGTATGACCAAAGATTGACAAAGGAAATAAAAAGGGATAAGAATTGTTATGAAGCGATATGGTAATTAGATAGGCAATTTTGAAGCGAAATATGCTTCTTTTTAACCTAGTTTTAAACTTGAATCTTACCATCCCCTAAATTTTGGACG
>CAMZLP010000024.1 GCA_947311535.1 uncultured Deinococcota bacterium
AGATATTGGTCAAAATTCTTACTGGCAGACTCGAGCAGAGTTTGAAAAAACTCTGACTGATTTAGAGAGCGATTATAAAAACAATGCCAATTTAGATATTCATAGCTTTTTATCATTTTATTTGCCCTAAAAAATAAGGCCTAGCACAATTGCTAAGCCTTGAAAAAATCTATTTTTTATTTTTAAATATCTATTTGCGCCAAGTGGGCATTATCTTCTATAAATTCACGCCTTGGTGGAACATCAGGGCCCATTAAAGTTTCAAAGGTTTCATTTGCTTCTAAAACATCATCAATAGTTACCCGCAATAAAACTCTGGTTTCTGGGTTCATAGTTGTTTCCCATAGTTGCTCGGGGTTCATTTCACCTAAGCCTTTAAAGCGTTGTACTTCATAACGTTTGCCTTTATTGGCGGCTAGCAGAGTTTCTAAATCTTGCTCACTAAAGACGTATTCTAATTGTTTGGCGCGGCCAAATTTAACGCCATATAGAGGTGGTTGGGCTATATATAAATAGCCTTCATCAATTAATGGTCGCATAAAACGATAAAAGAAAGTTAATATAAGTGTTCTAATGTGGCTGCCGTCATGATCAGCATCAGTCATTATTATTATACGGTGATAGCGTAAGTTTTCTAAATTGAAAAACGAATCATCACCGGCACCATCAACCCCAGCACCAAAAGCAGCAATCATAGAGCGGATTTCGGCATTTTGCAATATTTTACCAATTTGGGCTTTTTCAACATTTAAAATCTTACCACGCAGCGGTAATATTGCCTGAAAGCGCCTTTCACGACCTTGCTTAGCACTGCCACCCGCAGAATCACCTTCCACAATGTAAATTTCACTGGCGCTGGCATCTTCAGATTGGCAGTCAGCTAGTTTGCCGGGTAAATCATCATTATCAAAAGGATTAGCGCGCCTTACTAGCTCACGTGCCTTGCGAGCTGCCTCGCGGGCTTTAGCGGCATAAGCGGCTTTTTCAATAATTGCTTTGGCGATTTTTGGGTTTTCTTCTAAGACTTCAGTGAATTTTTCATAAACTACACTCTGGGTAGCACTTTGGGCTTCTTTATTTAATAATTTAACTTTAGCTTGTGATTCAAATTGCGGGTCACCAAGTTTTACTGAAATTACACAAGATATTCCTTCTAAGAAATCTTCACCAGTTGGATTTGGGTCACCTTTTTTAATCATATTATTGGCTCGAGCATAGTTGTTTAAAGCTCTGGTATAAGCAGTTTTAAAGCCAGTTAAATGAGTACCACCATCACGGTTAGTAATCATATTGGCATAAGTAAGCACAGTCTGCCCATAACTAGAAGCATGCATCATACCTACATCAACTTCAACATCATCAGAAACACCTTGTAATAGTAATGGTTTGTCATAGAGATATTTACCCTCAGGAGCAAGGTCAAGGGCAAAAGCACTCACGCCACCCTCTTCATAAAATACTTCTTTTCTGACATCAATATGGCGGTCATCTTGAAAGACAATCTTAACGCCACCCGTTAGGTAGGCCAATTCTTTTAAACGCTTGCGAATGCGTTGGCTACCAAAGCCAGTTTCTATGTCTTCAAAGATTTTGTTATCGGGTAAAAAGCTTACTTTTGTACCTGTTTCTTTGCCTTTATAGCTACCAACAACTGCAAGCGGCTCGGTGACTTTGCCTCGGTCAAAACGAATACGATGAATTTTGCCATCACGTTTTACCTCGACAATTAGCCATTCAGAGAGGGCATTTACTACCGAAGAACCTACTCCGTGCAAACCACCAGAGACCTTATAAGCGCTAGAGTCAAATTTGCCACCAGCGTGCAAAATAGTAAAGATAACCTCGATGGCGGTCTTGCCCTCTTTTTTCATAATGCCAGTAGGAATACCCCTACCATTATCAATAATTGTGGCAGAGCCATCTTTATTCAAATAAACTTCAACAGTATCAGCAAAACCTGCTAAGCACTCATCAATGCCGTTATCAATAATTTCTGTTAAGAGCTGATGATAACCATCAATGCCAGTGCCACCCTGCACATACATGGCAGGTCTTTTTCGTACGGCCTCGAGCCCTTCTAAAACTTGAATATTATCGGCGGTATAGTCACTCAAAATCTTCCTCCACATCCCAGATTGTTACTTGGATTCATTAGCTAAATTATATCTTTTTTTAGGGCTTTTTATAGATTGCACCTTACGTTTGAAATACTATATTAGTGAGATCTGAAATCCACTACAAAATTAAAGTTTAGCCTTATGGCTAGGCCAATGTTAGAATGAAACAATGAAGCTTAAGTTACTCAAAACGCAGCTGATGGTAGTACGCCTAGATGCAAAATCTCAGCTTCCCAATTGCTTAAGTGGAGATTTTATTTCAATTACTAGAACAACTGATGAGTTATCAATTGTTTGTGAGCAAAATAATATCGAAAATATTAAAGCAGAAAAAAATTGGCGGGCTTTTAAAGTACTTGGGCCCTTAGATTTTAGTGAAATTGGCATATTGGCAAACTTGGCCAGAATTTTAGCTGATGCAAAAATAAGTATATTTGTTATTTCTAGCTTTGATACTGACTATCTTTTAGTAAAAGAACAGCTCTTGACTAAGGCCATAAAAGCCTTAGAAAATGCAGGACATATTGTGGAGGTTAATTAAGTGAGGAAAAATATTAGCTCAGGTGCACCCTGGGAAAAAACTGTCGGATATTCTCGAGCTGTAAAGGTGGGGAATCAGGTTTTTGTTTCTGGGACAACATCAATTGATAAAGATGGTAATTTAGTTGCCGAAAATGATGCATATGGTCAAACTAAAAGAGTACTAGAGATTATCACTGCTGCCCTAAATGAAGCTGGTGCAGATATAAGAGATGTAGTGCGGAGCCGTATTTTTGTTACTGATATTGAAAATTGGGAAGCCATTGGCAAGGCTCATGGTGAAGTATTTGGCGATATTAGACCGGCTGCAACTATGCTTGAAATTAGTAGGCTTATTGACCCCAGAATGCTGGTGGAAATTGAAGTTGATGCAATAATTGGGGCAGGTAATGAAAATTAGAGAATTAGAAATTGCTGGTAGTCATTTTGAGATGGGTTACAAGCATGGTTTTGATTATAAAGATGAGATTGTAAAAATGGCTAAAGAACGGCTTGCTTTAAGTAGTGATCAGTATTGGACGGGCCAAGAGCTTAATGAAAAGGAGGTTTTATTGCTAGCTGATGCTTGTATTGATGAGCATGAGAAATATAACCCTGACTTATTGCAAGAACTAAAAGGAATGGCCGAAGCTACTGGTCTAAGTATTGCCGAATTGATAATTGCGGGCGGTTTTACCGATTTTATTGATATTGTTTATAATTCTAAAGACGCAAAAAAACATATTAAAGCTAATCATGCAGCAGATAACTGCACGGCTTTTTTAGTACCAAAAACTAAATCAAAAAGCCAAAATGCTTATTTTGGTCAAACTTGGGATATGCATGCAAGTGCTAGTGAATTTGTGGTCTTGCTAAAGGCTAAGCCAAAAAATAAGCCCAGCTTTATTGTTTTTACAACTGTAGGCTGCTTGGGCATGATTGGTTTAAATAGCGAGGGCCTAGCCATTGGGATTAATAACTTAAGCTCAACTAATGGGAAAATCGGGGTGACTTGGCCATTTGTTGTTAGGGATGTGCTCGAGCAAAACTCCTTAGACTCCGCTCTAAACAGCATTACAAGAGCAAATTTAGCAGGTGCACATAATTATCTAATAATGGACAAATATTCTAATGGCTACAATATAGAGGCAATGCCAGACAAATGTATTATTAGTAAATTAGAAGATGAGGCAATAGTGCATACCAACCATTGCTTAGTACCAGAAACTCAAAATATTGAACGTGAGCGCACCGAAGAATCGCTTATCTCTTCGACAAGTCGCTATAAAAAAGCCTCGGAGATTCTAGCTAAGGAAAAAATTAGCCTTAGTGATTTAAAAGAATTAACTCGTGAGCCAAGTTCTATATGCACAATTTCTAAACCGCCTAGCCATGTAGAGACCTGTGGTGCTGCTATTATAGAACCAGCTAAAGGCAAGTTTTGGGCACTCTGGGGGCTACCTTCGGAAAATGAATTTGAAGAGTTTAAAATTGTAAATATATAGTGTTTTTACCTCTAATATGCTTGCTAAAAGAGTGACATTAATACCTACTTTTCTGATATAGAAAAATTTGAACGCTTTCTGCTAACCACTTGTCAGATTTTAGAGCTTAATTGCCAAATCTGAGTGTAAAATCAATGTTATGATAGAGAAAAGTACTTTTATAGTATATTTTAAGTATTGGTTTTTGATTTTGGCAATTTTGCAATTATTTATAGTTGCTGCATGTGATGAGCCACAAACGACTAGCCCTAAGCTGTTATTTAGCTCAGGTTTTGAAGATGGTGTATATATCGGTAAAACAGTTTGGGATTATCAATATATTGAAGGAACAGATTCGGAAACTTCTTTTAGTTGGCCAATTTCTGTTTTGGGTGCAAGCGAAAGCGCTTTGCATTGTATTGACAGTGACAATGGCAAAGCGGTTAGTGCAAAAATAGAAACTGTTATTGGCCACAATGGCAAGCCTACCAAGGCACTGTTTAGTATAGAGCGGTATGGCTACGATGCTACGCAGTGCCCATATGAGATTTTAAATATAACTGAGGGAAAAAGAGACTTATATATTCGTTTTTGGATAAAGCTAGATAAAGAAAGTTTACATCAAGAAAATAGCTGGCGTACCTTTTTTGAGTGGAAAACTGTTGACTATGCCAAAGGAACTGGCTTTAGGCTAATTTCTTTTATTTATACCGATGATGATTCCAAACCATATTGGGTTTGGCAGGGTGATGCTAACCCCGAGCACCCTATCTGGGAGATTGAGAATCGCAAAATTCCTGTGCCTGAAAATGAATGGTTTTTGACTGAGTTTTATTGGCACTGGAGTGAAGGTGATGATGGAAGAGCTCTTTGGAAAATTAATGGCAAAGTAGTTGCCGACCATTATGGCCCAACTACTAGAAATTCTAAGGCAATAGACTTTATTATGCTAGCCCAGATTTATGGTGATGCCAATCCTAAATATCAATGGGTTGATGATATTGAGATTTGGGATACTATTCCTGAAAAAAGATAGTACCCAAAACATCAAATTCAAATACAATTACTCGCCATACATGTGAGTAATCAGCCTCCTTAATGGGGCTGCATCGCTAGTGGATAATTTATCAATCTTAACAGTTGCTTGTGTTGAAGAGAATACAAAAACTTTGCTGCTTATTTTGTGATTATTTGGAGTGTTTGAGTTGCAATTTCCAGTTCCTCGTTTGTTGGAATGACAAGGATTTTAATTTTGCTATTATTAGACTGAATCTCTGTTATTCCATTATTAATATTGAGGTTCTTATCTTGATCAAGAGTTATTCCTAGTTCTTCTAAGCCTTTGCTACTTAATTCTCGAATTAAGGCAGAGTTTTCACCAATTCCACCAGTAAAAATAATGATATCTGTATGCCCTAATGCAGCCATGTATGAAGCAATGTATTTCTTTACTCGGTAAGTAAACATTTCAATAGCTATTTTTGACCTTTGCTCACCATGCTGAGCCATTTCGATGATGGCGCGCATATCGTTATTGCCAGTAATCCCTTTAAGCCCGCTTTGCTTATTTAAAAGTTCATCTATTTCTGCTGTGCTAAGCCCGAGCTCTCTATTAAGATAGAAAACAATTGCAGGGTCTAAATCACCGCTGCGGGTACCCATAATTAGGCCCTCTAAAGGAGTCATACCCATAGAGGTATCTATTGATTTACCTGCCCTAATTGCTGCAACGCTAGCTCCAGCCCCTAAGTGTAAGCTTATTATATTTATATCTTCTAAGTTTTTGTCCAAATGCCTTGCTGCTTGCTTTGCCACAAAAGAATGAGAGCTACCGTGGAAACCATAGCGTCTTATTTTGTTTTTTTCATAAAGCTTGTAAGGAAGAGCATATAAATAAGCAGCTACTGGAATTGTTTGATGAAATGCTGTGTCAAAAACCGCAATCTGAGGTATATTGGGAGCTTGCTCAATTGCTAGTTCAATACCAGTTAAATTGACGGGATTATGCAAAGGAGCTAATGGAGTCAATTCTTTAATTGCATTAATTACATTTTCTTTAATAAGTACAGGTTCTTTAAATAACTCCCCACCATGCACAACTCGGTGACCGATAGCTGAAAGTTCACTTAAGCTTTTTAAATATTTAGAATCAACTAAGATTTTGCTCATTAGATCTATTGCCTGACGGTGGTCTTTTATCTTTATTTTTTGCTCTATTCTTTTTGCTTTAGAGCTATTAAAAATATCTACCTTAGCATTGCTTTTCTCTTCGCCGATGCGCTCAATTAAGCCGCTAGCAATTAGCTTTAGCTTTTGGGATTCAAAAAGCTTAAACTTTAAAGATGATGAGCCTGCGTTAAGAACTAAAATTTTCATAGAACTATCCTCTTGTACAAGCTATTACTGAAATCATTTGCTAATTTGCTGTGCTTGAATGGCAGTAATAGCAACTGTATTGATAATATCAGAAATTGTGCAACCACGGCTTAGGTCATTAACTGGTTTGTTAAGACCTTGTAATACTGGTCCGATAGCTATAGCACCCGAAGAGCGCTGTACGGCTTTGTAAGTATTATTACCAGTATTTAAATCCGGAAATATAAAAACTGTAGCTTTGCCAGCAACCTTACTATTAGGCATTTTTTTAGCTGCTACAGAAGCATCAATGGCAGCATCGTATTGAATAGGCCCATCTACTACTAATTCGGGCCAGCGTTGTTTAGTTAGTTCAACAGCTTTTCTGCTCAGTTCAACATCTGCTCCAAAGCCAGAACTACCACTGGAGTAAGAGAGCATGGCAACTATTGGTTCAATATTAAAAGAAAGTGCCGTTTTTGCTGAACTTATAGCAATTTCTGCTAGTTCTTCTGAGCTAGGGTTTGGGTTTATAGCACAGTCACCATAAACTAGCACCTCTGTTTCCATGCACATAAAAAAGACCGAAGAGACTATTAAAACCTCGGGTGCAGTTTTGATTATGCGAAATGCTGGTCTGATGGTATGGGCGGTAGTATGTGCAGCACCAGATACCATGCCATCTACTATGTCTGTATGAACCATCATGGTGCCAAAGTAGCTAACGTCGCTTACGGTGTCAAAAGCATTATCCATGGTTATGCCTTTATGTTTTCTTAAGTCATAATAGATTTTTGCAAATTTATCACGTAATTTTGAAGTATCGGGATCAACAATTTTTGCACCTTCTAGTTTAAGGCCAAGAGAAGTAGCTCGAGCCTGTATTTTTTTCTCATTGCCTAAAATAGTCAAGTCAACAACATTGCGTAATAGTAATAATTCGGCAGCTCTCAGGATTCTATCGTCATTACCTTCTGGTAAAACAATATGCTTGCGATTTTGACGGGCACGTTGGAATAAGGAATATTCAAACATAAGTGGTGACATGGTAGTGCCAGGGCTGAGTCTAATACTTTCTTGAAATGCTTTAGTATCTATATATGTTTCAAAAATACTTATTGCTTTTGTGATTTTACGTTTATTTCTTGCTAATAATTTTCCTTTGGTTGCTGAAACCTGAATAGCTGTTTCAAAAGTATTTGTTTTAACCTGAAATATTGGAATTGGTAGTTCTGTTTCATCTAGCCCGAGTAAAAGTTGCGTTATTGTTTCAGGGGGCTTTCGGCCGCCAGAGAGGATAATCCCTACCGGAGTAGGAAAACTTTTTGAAGCTATAGCTGCCAGTGTTGTAAAGATGATATCTGCTCTATCACCAGGGCAGATAATTAAATCATCTTTGTGGAGATATTCTAAAAAATGTGCTGGGCTCATAGCGGCTACTTTAAAGTTGTAGATATTTCGTTGCAGATTTATTTTGGGTCCGCTGTACCATTTGGCATCAAGGCTTTCTACAATTTCGGACATAGTAGGTTGTCTTAGAGATTCAATTTCAGGTATGACATCGATGCTTAAATTAGCAAAGTTATTCTCAAGTTCCGTATTGGTTTCTTCGATACTATCTAGATTTACACGGTTGACAATAATGCCAAGTAATGGATTATTAAGCTGTTGGAAATTATTGATGGCAACTCGAATATTTTCGATGATATGTTCATTGCTTTTTTCAAATCCAGATGAAACATAGACTACGGGTATTCCTAACTCACGGGCAATGCGGATAGAAATATCATAGTCAAAAGCATCTGAAAGATGACTGATATCGGGACCTTCGCAGAGTAGGAAATCACATTTTTCTTCGGCCTCTTTATAGCGTTTGACTATTTCACGAAATAGTTTTCGCTCTTTACCTGCTGCAATCCATGTTTTGGCTTGCTCATGGCTAACACCAATCATATCTTCGGGTTTAAGGGCTAAATTAAAGACTTCAGAAAATAGCTTTATATGACTATCTTCTTGGGCATTACCAGTACTTATTGTTCTAAAGAACCCAGGCCGCCTTACTTGTTGTGAAAGCATTTCTAAGATGCCTAAGCTGATTATGAGTTTTCCACTATTTTTTTCTAAGCTTGCTATATAGAGGCTTTTTACCATTGTCTTCTCCTGATTAGATGTTTTGATAGCCATCTAATCTTAGTGTTTGTATACTAAGAACAGGCTCGAGCCTGTTCCTAGTTAATTCTAAGCAATTATTCAAAATTGATGAAGGTAATTATATCACTTAGATCTTTGTTTTTAAATGAAATGATTTTGCTCTTGTCAAATGCTCATAACCTATTGCTGACAAAGTACAACCACGCCCCGAGTCTTTTATGCCAGTCCATGCCAAAGCTGGGTCTAAGTAATCACAGCGATTCATATAGGCCGTACCAGTTTCTAGCTGATCTGTAATTTCAATAGCTGAGTCTATATTATTTGTCCATACTGAGGCAGTAAGGCCGTAATTACTATCATTCATTAATTTTATGGCTTGTTCATCATCTTTTACGGGCATTATGCCTACTACTGGCCCAAAGCTTTCTTCTTGCATTATTCGCATTTTATGATTCACATTTATTAATATTTGAGGTGCCATGTAGGGGCTGCCGATTTTATCGTTTTTAAACTCTTTTGGGTTAATTAGAGCAATTGCACCTTGTGTGACCGCCTCGTTAATTTGCCCTCGTACAAAGTCGGCAGCGGCTGTTTTTACCATTGGGCCAATTGTTGTCTCTGGGTTTAGTGGATTATCTAGTTTATAGCTATGAGTTATTTCTATAAAAGCTGCTACAAATTTATCAAATTGGCTTTCATGAACATATATTCTTTCTATACCGCAGCAGCTTTGGCCTGCATTAAAAAAGCTACCATCAACTAGGTTTTCAACTGCATGTTCTATATTTGCGTCTGAACGCACGTAGCCAGGGTCTTTTCCACCAAGCTCGAGCCCAGCCCCAATAAAGCTCTTGCTAGCGGCATCTTGTACGGCATAGCCACCCGCTACTGAACCTGTAAAAGCTACATAATCTGTTCGTTTATCCGCTACCATTTTTGCAACATCTGCATGTGTTGCATGCAAAAACTGAAATACTCCCTCGGGCAAGCCAGCAGCTTTAAAAGCTTGGGCATATCTCTCGGCAACTAGAGGTGTTTGTGACGAGTGTTTTAAAATTACTGTGTTACCAGCCATAAGTGCTGGGATAATTGCGTTAACAGAAGTCAAAAAAGGATAATTCCACGGTGCTAATACCAATACATTTCCTAATGCCTCACGGCGAATAAAACGACTAAAGCCTTCTTTTGGTTCAATTTTCATATCTGCCAAGGCAGTTTTAGCAATATTAATCATATATTCGGCTCGCTCAGCCGTACCGCCAGTTATTTCACTAGGGGTATAGCTAATAGGGCGGCCCATTTGCCAGCTTAGTTCTTCGCCAATGTCTTGGGCCTTATCAACTAAATGCTGAATTGCCTTTTTAGCTAGCTCAGCTTTTTCTTCTAAGGGTAGATTTCGCCAATCTTTTTGCACATTTTTGGCGTTTTCTAAGCTAGCATCAATTTCTTTTTCAGTTGCATATTCTCTTTCTACGTAAACAGAGCTGTCAACAGGGGAGATTGTTTTTTGAACAGGCATATTTAATACCTTATTCCGCTGTCACATAGGCAGCTGATAAGCCACCATCTACCATAAAGTCGCTAGCAGTTACATAGCTAGAATCATCAGATGCTAAAAATAAGGCAGCTTTTGCCATTTCTTTGGCTTCACCAAATCTCCCCATAGGTAAATGCACTAAACGGCGGTTTTTCTTTTCGTCAGTATTTAAAAACTTCATTAATAATTCAGTATGTAGGGGCCCTGGACATAATGAGTTAACCCTGATATTTTCTTTTGCATGCACAATAGCAAGCTCTCTACTAATAGCCAAAACTGCACCTTTACTAGCTGTATAAGCAATTTGAGGAGTTGCTGCACCCATTACTGCTACAAATGATGCAGTATTGATAATAGAGCCACCACCAGCCCGACGCATTGCAGGAATGCCATACTTACAACCTAAAAATACACCTTTAGCATTGATATTCATAGTCAAATCCCAAATTGACTCATCGGTGTTAATGGCATCATCGTCAGAACTGTGCATAATTCCTGCGTTATTAAACATGACATTTAATTTGCCAAATTTTTCTTCGGCAAATTTGACCATGTTTTCGCTATCTTTTGCTTTTGAAATATCTGCATGCACATAAGCCGCTTTGCCACCTAGGGCAATTATCTCAGCAACTGTTTGTTTGCCTGCTGCATCGTTCACATCTACACAAACTATTTCTGCGCCTTCTTTGGCAAATAATAAGGCTGCTTCTTTGCCAATACCACTACTAGCTCCTGTAATTAAGGCTACTTTATCTTTTAAACGCATATTTTCTCCTTTTATAATACTAATAGCAGTGCGATTGCTGCTGGAATTGATTGAATTATAGTTGGTTTTGCTTTAACCCTAATCCCACCATATATGCCTGCAATAATGACACAAATTAAGAAGAAAATCTTCATTGTATATGCCACATTAACGTCAGTTGTAAAAATTGAATAAATTAGACCTGTAGCCAGAAAGCCATTGTATAGACCTTGGTTTTTTGCAAGAGTTGCGGTGGCCTTCGCTTCTTCTTTAGATAGTCCAAATATTTTTCTACCATAAGGCTTTTGCCATAAAAAGATTTCTAGATATAAGAAATATAAGTTCTCTATTGCTACAACGAAAATTAGAATTGTAGCAATGATTTGCATGTCTAATCCTTTCATATTTTAAAAATTTGCCAATTATTAAACTTTGCTCAAGCTCGAGCCTAAGCTTTTTACAAAGCTTTGCCGGTATTGTTACCCTGCCCTGTTTATTCATTGAGATTTCAGTAATATTTTCCATATTAGTTATTATAGTATGGCTGTGACACTAAATATCATTATCGTCATGAAAAAACTTTTGTGATATAACAAAGTAAAACTATATTCTTTCAAAATAACGTTTTAACTCCCAATCAGTCACGTGTTTTTCGAAGGCGGCTTGCTCGGTTTTATAGAAATGAGCATAATGTTCAACTACTTCATGTCCTAGTGTTTGCTTAACAAAGTCACTATTTTCAAATAATGGAATTGCTTCTTTTAGGCTATATGGCACTCGTGCTAGTTCTTGAGCTGCATAAATATCGCCAATGAAAATCGGAGTTGGCTTGATTTTATTTTTTATACCGTCAATACCACTAGCAAGCAAAGCTGCAAATGCCAAATATGGGTTTATATCTGCCCCAGGAATACGGCACTCTATACGTAAGCTTTTGCCCTTGCCGACCACTCTAAAACCTGCAGTACGGTTGTCATAGCTCCAAGCTAAGCGAGTAGGAGCCCAAGAGCCATCTTCAAAGCGTTTGTAAGAATTAATAGTGGGTGCATAAAAAACCATAAATTCGGGGGCATGTTTTATTAGCCCGCCCAAGAAGTATTCAAAAGTCTTACTAGCTTTAAATGGGCCAATTTCTTTATTACCTACAAAGGCATTTTTGTTGTTTTTCCAAAGGCTAATGTGGATATGGCTCGAGCTACCTGCTTGGCCGTGTTGATACTTAGCCATAAAAGTAACACTAATGCCCAAAGAATCAGCTATTTCTTTTAAGGCCTGTTTATAAATAATGTGATTATCTGCCATTGTTAAAGTATCAGCATATCTAACATTTAATTCATGCTGCCCCAAACCAAATTCACCTTTAGAGGTTTCAACTGCTATGCCTGAGTTTTTTAAATGCTTGCGAGCTGCGGCATTAAAAAATTCTTCACGAGTACCTTGCATAATATTATAGTCTTCTAAATACCAGCCCAATGGCTCTAAGTCCATGTACTGTGCGCTGCTAGCCTCTTTGTATGATTCTTCTAGTAGATAATACTCGAGCTCACTGGCAGTGAGAGCATTAAAACCCAGTTCATTCAAATTATTTAGCTGTTTTAGTAAAATTGACCTTGGGGCAATCTCAATATTGCTGTGGCTATTATCATCTATTAAATTACATAGAACCAAAGCTGTTTTATCTTGCCAAGTTGCTAATCGCAAAGTGTTTAAATCAGGAACTAAATGAAAATCACCATAGCCTAGTTTCCAATTAGCAAATTTATAGCCCTCAACGGGCTCCATTTCCATATCGGTAGTCAAAATATAATTGCAAGCATGGGTGCCATTTTTAGCGGCGTCTTGCAAAAAGAAGTCTGCATCAAAGCGTTTACCCATCATACGACCAAAGTGATCACTAAATGCCACAATTACAGTATCGATCTCATCAGCTTGTACTAAGTTTCCTAGCTCTTCTAAACTAAGCATTCCTTTGGGTTTGTTCATAAGCTATTTTAACGTATGTTTTGTTGTTTTATGAAATGGCCCCAGATTTTATGATGAGGATATTTTTGTGTAATATAAATTTTAAGGAGCAAAGTTCAAAATTAGATACTTGAAAATATAAAGAAAAATACAATAATTTGAGAGGGTATTGGGGCAGAAGCTATAAAAAATAAAAATAGCCTAAAAACTAAGACTAATGGCAAAAGATGCTCAACTAAAGACTTTTGAATTTACTATGGCAGCTGTACTAGCTAAGCTTACTAGCTGATAATAAATGCTAAAGAGAAAGAAATTAATAAAAGAAATTTGAAAACAAGGAACACTGATTGAAGAATTTTGAAGTACAAATCGTGTTGCTATTAATCATGAAAATGCTATAAAAAAGAAGCTAGATATGATTTTAATATCTAGCTAATTACAAATTGTAATTTATTTGATTCAATTAGAACTATTAATGCTTTAAATTTAGCTAGCTACCAGCAAATGATAGTTCACTGACTTCGACCATCGGTGTACCAATTATTCCGGCAAATAGTGTCCAATCTATTTTGTCGCCAATTGCCGAAATATTTTGCAATAGGTCTATAAAATTACCTGAGATGGCAAAGTTTTCTACGGCTTGCTGCTCTTTGCCATCTTCCACCATTAAGCCAAAAGCTTGTAATGAAAAATCACCAGAAATTGGATTCACACCGGCGTGTACACCCATTAAATCAGTGATAATAATACCTTTATCCATTTTTATGCCAGCACCTTCTTTTAAGTAAAAATTTGAAGCACCGACACCCAAGCTAGACTTATAAGATCGGCTGGCATGGCCAGTATTTGCTTGGCCGGTTTCTTTGGCAGTTGCCGAATTGTGCAAAAAGCTTTTTAAGATGCCATTTTCTATCAAAGTAATTTTCTTGGTTTTAGTACCTTCGCTGTCAAAAGGGCGGCTTGCTAAGCCTTTTTCTAAATTTGGGTCGTCGATTATGTTTACCAGTTTTGAAGCAACCGATTTTCCTAGCTTATCAGCTAGCAAGCTTTTACCTTCTAAGAGAGTTTTGCCATTTAACATAAATTGCAAGAGACCTAATAACTGAGAGAAGGCTCTTGGTTCAAAATAGGCTTTGTATTTGCCAGTTTGCAAATTTTTGGCACCCAAGGCTCGAGCCGCATTTTTTATCATTTTTTGAGCAGTAACGGTGGGGTCTAAGTTATAAAATTCTTTAGAAACATCAATATCAAAAGATTGTTTTACGCTCTCGCCCTCTTGCATCACAAATACACCATAGACTCCGCTAAAGCCATTGCGGTAGCTACCGTCCAAGTTATTACTCGAGGCTATGGTAGTAGAGCTTTCACTTTCTATGTAGCGAGTCATCATAATGCTTTTTAGTCTTTGATCTTGACGTAGATTGTGCTCGAGCCCAACCACAGCAGCTATCTTTTCTTCTATAGGGGCACTCAAACCCTCACCGATTAGGTCAGATTTACCCAGATTTTTACCAGTTGGCAAAAATGCTTCCGAGCTCGTTTGTAATTCGGCATTTTCTTTGGCCTCGGTTATTACCCAGTCTAGGGCTTCTTGGCTTTTTTCTTCAGTTGAAGCATAGCCCACTTTGCCATTAGTGATTACCCGTACCCCAATGCCACCTTGGCTAGAGATGCTGGTTTTGGCTAGTCTTTCATGCAAGCTATCCAGTTCTAATTTGCGAGCTTCTGTTGCTAAGACTTCTAGCTCTAGCCCCATATCTTTGGCTCGTTGTAGCAAATAGTCTTTGGCTTCTTGATAATTCATGCTTCACCTCCTACAACAATTTCACTAATTAGCACATGCGGTTGCCCCACTTCTGTAGGTATGCTTCCGGACAGGCTGCCACACATACCTGGTCCACTTTCCAAATCGTCAGATACAGCTACAATCTTATTAATGCTCTCTGGCCCTTTGCCTAATAGCATAGCGCCTTTTATGGCTTCTTCGATTTGACCGTTTCTGATAATATATCCCTCGGTTACCCCAAAATTATACTCACCAGAACCTGGCTTTACTTGCCCACCACCCATATTTTTTGCATAAATACCAAATTCAATCCCCTTAAATAAATCCTCTTTGGGGGTATCGCCATTAACAATAAAAGTATTGCGCATTCGCGATGTCGGGGCAAAGCTATAGTTTTGCCTACGACCCGAGCCAGTAGCTTTGTAGCCAGTTTTTAGACCGCCTAATTTATCAACCATATAAGAATTTAATACGCCATTTTCTATCAGTACAGTGCGCTCGGTTTTTAAGCCTTCATCATCGTATTCGCTCGAGCCCCAAGCATTTTTGATAGTGCCATCGTCAACATAAGTCACAGTTTTGCTGGCTACTTGTTCACCTAATTTGTCACTTAAAACGCTTACCTTTTCTGCAACAGAAGTTGTTTCTAACAAATGCCCTAAAGCCTCATGGAAAATAACCCCACCAAAACCATTACCTATTACCACCGGAAATGTGCCAGCAGGTGCTTTTTTTGCTTTTAAATTAGTCAAGGCCTGTTTTGCTGCTTTTTTGCCAATATCTTTAGGATTATATATATCAAATATTTCTAAACCAACACTAAGACCTGGTCCTGAAAATCCAGTTTGGGTTGCTTCCTTGTCTTCTGCTATTACCAATGCTATAAGCCTACTTCTTGTACGGCTATCTTCTACCCAAACACCCTCAGAATTAGCCAATAATATATCTTGTTCCCACTCGAGCATATTGGCTTCAACTTGTTTTATATCTGGGCTTATTCTAGCTCCGTCGTCGAGTTCTTTTAATCTTTCCATGCGGTAGCGTTTAGGCTCGGTGCTAAAATCAATTTTAGGAGCATGCAAACCACTGGCACCGCTTTTGCGAAAATCTAGACCGCCAGCCCCTTTTTTATCTACACTGCCTTGGCTAGTTTTTAGTTTGCGCATGGTGTCAGCTAGTTCTAATAGTGATTTTTCATCTAAGTCATTGGTATAGGCATAGACCACATCAGTACCATAAAACAAACGCAAACCAGCACCGTATTCAATGCCACTATTGGCTTCTTTTAGCTCTTTATTTATTAGCCGCATGCTTTTTTTGCGCCAGCGTTCTACATATAATTCGGCGAAGCTAGCTCCATTTGAGCCAGCGAGTTTCAAGACTTTTTCTACTAAAGCTGTATTTAACATAATCTATATTACTAATTATGGTGCTTTTGTGGGAGATTGATAATACTTTTAATTAGATTTCTATTAGATATAATATCAAATTCAACAGATGGTTTTTCTTTTAGTTTTCTTTTGAGGAGAAAGGGGAAAAAGACAGTGGAAGGTGATGAGTGAAAAGTAAAAAATTTATTTGCTTAATTTCTAGCTTCTAGCTGCTGGCTTTTTAGATCTTTATACTATTTTAGCTTGCTTATTGTGTTGCAACTAGCCTGCAAAACTATTAATTGACAAAGCAGGCTTAAACTATCTAAGCTATAACAATGAGCTCTAAAAAATTAAATGAGCAAAGCTATCTGCTTAGCTCACAATACAAATCTGCAAATAATCTAAAAGCCCGAATTGCTTTACATGAAAACTATGGAACTGGCAAAATTGATCTTCACAAATGGATTTTTGAACATATTGATATAAAAGACGATGCCGTAATTTTAGAGCTAGGAACTGGTTCGGCTCGAGTCTGGGTGCAAAATAGAGATAGAATACCGCAAGATTGGAGTATTACTCTTTCTGATTTTTCTAAAGGGATGCTGGCTGAGGCTAAAAAAAATCTTATGGATATTAAGCGGAACTTTAGTTTTAAACAAATAGATATTCAAGATATTCCTTTTAATGATAATAGCTTTGATATGCTTATGGCTAATCATATGCTCTACCACGTGCCAGATATTGATAAGGCGATAAAAGAAATTAGGCGGGTTTTAAAACCTAAGGGCAAGTTTTATGCTTCAACTAATGGCGAGGGGAATATGCTCGAGATTAGACAAATGTTAGCCCAAGTAGCTAAAATACTGCCCTCAGAACTGGTAGCTGATAGCTTTAGCTCTTCTTTTACTTTAGAATCTGCACCTGCTTACCTAAACAAATATTTTAAGACCGTGAAGCGTTTTGATTTAAATGCAGAAATAATTGTAGATAAAGTAGAGCCAATAATGGCATATCTTATGTCTATGACTGCGGTTGACAAACTAGAAGAATTAATGCCAATAACAGAGCAAGAAAAAGCAATAAAGCAGGTCATTGAATTTATCGAGGATAAATTGACTAATGGCCTTATTAAGATCAGAACTAAAACGGGCTTGTTAGTAGCTTTTTGAGATAAAAAATAACATTTCTTGAAATTCTTTTAATTAGAGTATTGAATTTTTTCTAAAATCCCAAGCTCGAGTACAAATTATTATATACTCGTCTTGGCTTAATTGATGTTAAACTAGCTAGTAATTGAGTTTCATAACTATAAAATTTTGGAGGAAAAATGATAAGTGTTTCAGATTTAAGAAATAATACCAAAGTTGAAATGGACGGCGGTATTTGGGAGTGTTTGCAATTTCAGCATCAGAAAATTGGTAGAGGTGGAGCCAAGGTAGTTGCTAAGTTTAAAAACTTAGAAACCGGCTCAATCGTAGAAAAAAGCTTTAATGCTACAGAAAAACTAAAAGATATTTTTATCGACTATCGCCCTATGCAATATCTTTATGGTGATGGTGAAAGCTTTACTTTTATGGATTTAGAAACTTATGAGCAACCTTCATTTACTAAAGAGCAAATTGGTGAAGGGGTGATTTATCTTGTTGAAAATCTAGAAGTCAAAGTTGATTTTTATAAAGAAAAGCCAATCAAAGTCACTCTGCCAACGGTTGTAGAACTTGAAATTATCCAAACTGACCCAGGTCTAAAAGGTGATACCGCAGCTGGTGGTACAAAACCTGCTAAATTGTCTTCTGGTGCATCTGTAAATGTGCCATTATTTATTGAACAAGGCACGGTTATTAAAGTAGACACCCGTAGCGGAGAATATATAGGGCGGGTACAATGAATGTTAAAGATATAAGCCGCCTTTTAGAGGCAATGCAAGCAACTGATTCTAATGAAATTGTATTAGAAACAGGCGATTATAAATTATCAATTAATCGTAACCAAGTTAATACAGTTGTGACTGTTGCTGAACCTATCGCACAAAATAAGCCTGCTATTCAAGAAGTAGCAGCACCTGTAGTAACAGAGGCTGCTTCAGAACTTGCTGTAGCGGTAAATGATAACTTAATCGATATAACTGCACCAATAGTAGGTACATTTTATGAAGCATCAGCACCAGATGCAAGCCCATTTGTAAAGCTTGGGGCAAAGGTGGAAGCGGGCACGGTACTTTGCATTATTGAAGCCATGAAGTTAATGAATGAAATTGAATCGGAATTTAGTGGAACAATTGCTGAGATATTAATAAATAACGAAGACCCGGTAGAATACGGGCAGGTTCTTTTTAGAATAAAACCAGATTAATCTATGTTTAAAAAGATATTAATTGCAAATAGAGGCGAAATAGCCCTAAGAGTGCTTCGTGCTGCCAAAGAATTAGGTATTGAAACAGTTGTAGTTTATTCTCAAGCTGATGAGGATTCTTTGCCAGTTTTATTAGCTGACGAGTCAATTTGTATAGGCTCTGCTTTAGCTTCTGATAGCTACCTTAATGTCAGAAATATTTTAGCCGCGGCTATTGTAACAGGTGCGGAAGCTATTCACCCTGGTTATGGGTTTTTGGCAGAAAATGCTGAGTTTGCAAAAAAATGTGAAGAACATAATTTAGTTTTTATAGGCCCTACCCCCGAGACAATTAGTGTAATAGGTGACAAAGCTAGTGCTCGAGCCTTATCCCAAGAAGTTGGTATACCGCTTACTCCTGGTTCTGGAGCCTTAGAGTCTTTTGCAGAAGCTAGAAAATTTGTTAAAAAGATTTCATATCCTGTTATGTTAAAAGCCTCTGCTGGTGGAGGAGGGCGTGGTATGCGAGTGGTCTATAATGCAGATGAGCTTGAGAAAAACTTTCAAAGTGCCCAACAAGAAGCCCTAAATGCTTTTGGCAATCCTGAAATGTACATGGAAAAATTCATAGAAGAACCAAAACATATAGAAATTCAAATTTTTGGTGATGGTAAAGGCAATGTAATCCATTTTTTTGACAGAGATTGTTCGATTCAACGCCGCTATCAAAAAGTTTTAGAAGAAGCCCCAAGTATTGTCAATAAAACTCTTAGAAATAAAATTGCTAAAGCGGCTGTTAAACTTGCTAAACATATTAATTATCGAGGTGCTGGTACTTGCGAGTTTTTGTTAGATAGAGATGGTAATTTTTACTTTTCAGAAATGAATACTCGTATTCAAGTTGAACATACTGTTACCGAAATGATAAGTCAATTTGACCTCGTGCAGGAACAATTTAGAGTAGCTTATGGTTTGGGGCTTAGCCTGTCTCAAAAAGATATTGTTGTTAATGGCCATGCCATTGAGCTAAGAATAAATGCTGAAGACTCAGATTATAATTTTAGACCATCTGCTGGTAAAATTAGCGACTTGCATTGGCCAGGTGGGCCAGGAATACGTGTTGATTCTCATATATATTCTGGCTATACTATTTCTCCTCACTACGATAGTTTGTTAGGTAAAATTATCGCATGGGCACCAAGCCGCGAAGAAGCAATAATTAGAATGCAAAGAGCTTTAGATGAAACAATTATTGAGGGTGTTAAAACCACTATTCCTTTTCACAAAAAGGTACTGGCAAATGCTTTTTATAAGCGTGGGGCAGTTTATACTAATTTTATTAGTCGGAGGATATTTGAATGAAGGAATTAAACTTAGATATCTCAAGAGATGTTCTTTTTGGGATTGCTCAATTAGCTTTGGATAAGGTTGAAGGTATTAGCCCTAATACTCCGCCTGTACGCATGGGGGAAATTCTTACAGGAAGAAGAGCTAAAGGAATTTCTGTAGAGCAAGAAGACGGCGCTGTGAATATATCTTTAACAGTACGTGTACAATATGGTCAAATAATTCCAGAATTAGCTAAATCTGCTCAAAAAGCTATTCGTGACGCAATTAGCTCTATGACTGGTATTAACGTGCACACGGTTGATGTAACTGTGGTAGCAATTGATTTACCTGAAGGGCTTGCAATAAGTGGCTAGAGGTAAAGCTAGAGAGCTTGCATTTCGTACCCTTTTCCAAGCAGCACGTGGTGGTATGGATGTTCTGGAAGTTTGGCAACAAGTTAGTGAAGATTTAGAAAACAGTGTTGAAAATGAAATTGAAGAAGTCTTTGGTGATGGTTTTGATGAAGAGACCTTAAAGTTTTCGGCAGAATTATTAGAAGTATTTGCTAATCACAACGAAGAAATAGATATTAAATTAGAAAATACCCTAGAGGGTTGGAGCTTTGGACAAATGGCTCAAACAGATCTTAATGTTTTAAGAATGGCTATAGCGGAAATAGATTATTTAAAAGATATTCCTAAAGAAGTCACCACTGAAATGACAATAAGGCTAGCTAAAAAATACGGCGGTGAAGAATCTGGCCGTTTTGTAAATGGGGTTTTAGCAAAAATACTGAAGGCTAGCAGGGTTTAAGTGAATGAATAGTATATTTAATAATAGCGTACTCCTTTCTGCTGTTATTGCTGGCTCGGTTGCTCAAATTTTAAAAGTTATATTAACTTTAATCACAGAAAAACAAATAGTTTGGGACAGATTTATAGAAACAGGTGGTATGCCATCAGCTCATTCGGCATCTGTTACTGCTCTTTCAGTAAGTTTGGGTATGAAATATGGCTGGGATAGCCCTTTGGTTGCAATCTCATTTATTTTTGCATATATTGTAATGTACGATGCAACAGGAGTAAGGCAAGCTGCTGGCAAACATGCTCAGCTAATTAACGAATTAATAGATGAACTCGGTCATTTATTTGACGAGGGGTTTCAACCCAAAACCCTTAAAACCCTATTAGGGCATACCCTGCCACAAGTTTTTCTTGGTGCTCTTTTAGGTGTGCTAATAGCTGTTTTGACCGTAGAAAATCTTCTTGTAAAATAACTCTAAATAGTAATTTAATTTGCCAAGGTAGCAGGTCTTGTAATCCTTAGTTGGGCAACGGGTTTTGCTTTTATTGCTGGAGTATTTTTTGCGGTTTTTATTGTTAAGGGTTTTAATGATTTACCAATCATTAGCGTTTCAAACTCCACCGCATTCAAGGTTTCACGCTCAAACAAGGCTTGGACTATAGTTTCTAGTTTTTGGCTATTAGTTGAAATTAGCTCACTGACTCTATTATATTGTTGAGTAAGGATTCGTCTTATTTCTGAGTCTATTAGCTCTGCTGTGTTTTCACTATAGCTCTTACTATCATAAATACTATTGGAAGAAGCTAACATTATGCTTCCAAGAGCGTCACTCATTCCCCAGCTAGTAACCATTTTTCTGGCAATGTCGGTGGCCTGCTGAAAGTCATTCTGGGCACCAGTTGTTACGTCATTAAAAATTAATTCTTCGGTAACTCTACCAGCTAGAGCAACTGCAATATTATCCAACAACATTTTGCGGGTGGCATAAATTCTGTCTTCATTAGCTACCCGCATAACAAAGCCACCAGCTTGACCGCGAGGCACAATTGTGATTTTATGAATTGGGTCAGAATACTCTAAGTAATATGCGGCTAGAGCGTGACCTGCTTCATGATAGGCGGTAATTCTTCTTTCTTTTTGACTTATTATTCGGCTGTGTTTGGCAGGGCCCATAACTATTCGATCAGCAGCTTCATCAATATCAGCCGTGGATATTTCAATATGATTGGCTCGAGCCGCTACAAGGGCTGCTTCATTTAGTAGGTTTTCTAAATCTGCTCCAACAAAACCAGCTGTACGTTTGGCAATTGTATGCAAGTCTACTTCGTTACTCAAGAGTTTATTTTGAGCATGAATGTGCAATATTGCTTCACGACCTTTTATATCAGGAGTGTCGACAGTAATTTGCCTATCAAAGCGGCCTGGTCTTAAAAGGGCTGAGTCTAAAACATCAGGTCTGTTGGTGGCAGCCATTATAATAACTTGGCTATTTGACTCAAAACCATCCATTTCTACTAAAAGAGCATTAAGGGTTTGTTCCCGCTCATCGTTTGAAGCATGGATACTATTGCTTCGTTTTTTACCAACCGCATCAATTTCATCAATAAAAATTATGCAAGGTGAGTTCTTTTTTGCGGTTAAAAATAAGTCTCTTACTCTAGCAGCGCCTACGCCCACATATAGTTCTACAAAGTCGGAGCCAGAGATGCTATAAAACGGTACTGCAGCCTCACCAGCTACAGCTTTAGCTAAGTGGGTTTTACCAGATCCTGGTGGGCCAATCATAAGTATTCCACGAGGGGCTCGAGCCCCTAAGAGTTTGTATTTGTTGGGGTTTTTTAGAAATTCGACAAGTTCTTGTAGATCAGCTTTGGCTTCTTCAATACCTGCTACATCTTCAAAGCTTATATTAGAATGCTCTTGCTGAATTGCTTTTGCTTTGGATTTCGCAAATTCGTTAGGGCTATTTCTGTTAATAGGGCTGCGTTTTAAAAATCTTAAAAGGTACATTCCTAAGACTGCTAAAGCTAACAATAGTAGTAAATAGGGTAGGTATTTTTGCCAAATAGGCTCGAGCCTATGCTCTACGATTATCCCTTTTGCCATCAGTGCTTTTTGTTCTGAATAAGGTAATGCTTCAATTGTTCTTATAATAAATTCGTAGCCATCAAAATCTTTAACAATGAAATTGTTGCCATTTATTATTATTTTCTCGATTTTTCCTTGCTCAGTTTGAGCAATAAAGTAGTTTAACGATTTAGCCTCAGGCTTGTTAATATTTGCAAAAACCAAAATTATTACTAATACTCCCAATAAAACAATTCCTAAGCCTATTCTTTGAGTTCTCTTAACCATGCAATATTGTACCTAAGAGCTAATTATTAGCAGTGATGCTTTGCCCAAAATACTTTAAAAATCTCAGTATTAACTTAAAAAATACGCTTACGGGCTTGTTTTGGCCAAATCATTGAACCTTACATGGGCATTATGGAATTGTAATTCCACTTTGCCAACTGGTCCATTACGCTGCTTACCAATTATTATTTCAGCAATACCTTGCTTTTCTGATTGTGGATCATAGTATTCGTCTCGATAAACAAACATGACCAAATCTGCATCTTGCTCAATTGCTCCAGATTCACGTAAGTCGGATAACATCGGTCGTTTATTAGGCCGACTTTCCACCGCTCGAGATAATTGTGATAAAACCAAGACAGGTATATCCAGCTCACGAGCAAGTGCCTTTAAACCACGAGAAATAGTAGAAATCTCTTGTTGACGGTTGTCACTACTGCCTTCCATTAGTTGAAGATAATCAATAATAATCAAACCCAAGTCATGTTCAGTCATTAATCTTCTGGCTCGGGATCGCAATTCCATAATAGTTAAGCTGGATTTGTCATCAATAAAAATCTGTGCTTCGGTCATTTCACCTGCAGTATTTGCCAAGCGTTGAAAATCTCTTTCTGACAATTGACCATTAGCTACTCGGCTCATATCAACTCTGGCTTCACTACACAACATTCGGGTTACTAATTGCACGCCCGACATTTCTAAAGAGAATACGCCAACAGTTTTTTTCTCTCTTAATGCTACATGCTGAGCCATATTTAAGGCCATTGCCGTTTTTCCCATGCTTGGCCTAGCGGCTAAAATATTAAGGCTACCAGGCTGTAATCCAGCAGTCATAGAATCTAATTCTTTAAAACCTGTCCTTAAACCAGAAATTGGATCAGGGTTATCTAATAGCTCTTGAATATGAGAAAAGGTTTGATTTACCAAACTACTCATTGCTTCAAAATAGGTCTTACGTTTGTTGCTAGTTAGCTCAAAAATATTGGTCTCAGCTTTATCTAAGATTTGTTCAAGGGGTAAAGCTTGGTCATAAGCAGCTTGCATAATCTCACCACTGGCAGAAATTAAATCACGTAAAATGGCTTTTTGAGAAACAATTTGAGCATAGTTCTCGGCATATGCCGCAGTGGGTACACCATCAGCTAAACCTATTAAATAAGCAACGCTTCCTATTGCTTCTAGGTCACCCGATTGCCTTAGCTCTTCTGTGACTGTTACTAAATCAATGGGTTCATGGCGTTGAAATAGTTTTGAAAAGCTACGGTAGATTTTACGATGTCCCTCTTTATAAAAATGTTTATCAGTTAAAATGCCCTCAATATTAGCAAATACACCATTATCAATTAAAATGCTACCGAGAATACTCTGTTCAGCTTCAAGATTTTGAGGAGGTGTACGACTTTCCATTTTGGGCCCCTTTTGATAGATTTTGAGAATTGGGCTAGATACAGCCGACTACCATTCTACATTATTATTGTTTTTTGTAAAGCTATGTTCTTAACTAGGTTGGTTACAATGCAATAGATGCCTTTGATTTTAAACAATATGCTAATATTCTTTTTTGCAATGCTTCTTGGCTCGCTTCCACTTGGGCGATATTTCATAAAAAAAATTGCTGGCAAAGACCCAAGTAATTATAGCGTACACAATTTAGGTGTAGAAAATGTTTTTTATTATATTGGCCCACTGGTTGCTATTGCTTCTTTTGCGATAGATATCTTAAAAGCATATTTAGTGGTTTTATTGTTTAAGTCCAACTTGTGGGTTGCAGTAGGTGTATTTTTAGGCCATTTATATCCATTTTTATATTATCGTTTTAGAGCCTTGTTGCCTAATAGCTCGTTACAAAGTTATAGTTTGCCACGGGGCCGAGGCAATGGGGTATTAGTTGGTATTTTATCAGCTTGGGTAATCAATATGGCACTGCCATGGTGGCTTGCTGCTATTGTATTTATATCTTATGCCATTGTTTTAGCTTTGACCCGTTATGCTAGTTTAGCTAGTATTATTGCTATTATTTCTTTGGCTTTAGTGTATTTAATATTTGTTGATCAAGGTTTAATGCCAGCAATAGTTGTGCTTAGTATATTAGTACTGTGGCGAAATAAATCTAGTGTGGGGCGTATTTTAAATAAAACCGAGGCTAAATTTGGGAGCCCACCGGCTGTTTTTGGCCGTGACCCTAATAAAGTTCTGGCGGCTTTTATGATTCATCCTATGACTATAGAAGATGTTTGGCAAACGCCTAGTATGCGCTGGCTCGAGCCTATCTGGAATTCTAAATTACCACTTAAAGATTTCATTCTAAAAATATTAGTTAATACAAAGCCTCAAGCTATGGGCATTGTCAAAGGAATTAAGCTTTCTGATAATCGGGATTTAGAAGTGCTATTAATTGGAGCGCCAATGCTCCCCCAAGCTATAAGAGAGCAAGATAAACTAGCAACTCAGAAGGCAATAGAAGGAGCAAGAATAGCCAAAAGCCATGGTGCAGAAGCTTTTGGATTAGGTGCTTTTTGGTCTACGGTTGGCAACAAAGGTTTAATAGTACAAGAAGCCATGCCAGAAATTACTATTACCAATGGTGGAGCATATACAGCTGCTACCGTAAAAGCTGCTGTGCCGGGTTTGTTAGCTAGCTTTGCAAAAGATGGTGGAAACTTGGCTAAAAGCAAAGCAGCTGTAGTGGGGGCTAATGGGGTAGTTGCTTTTGGAGTTGCTCGTAGCATTGCCCCTGAGGTCGCTGAATTGATTTTGATAGGTACCGAGCTAAAAAGATTAGAGCGAAGTGCCAAAACACTACGAAAAAAATATCCAGAGACCGAGATTAAATGCAGCATAAATATTGCAGATATAAAAGATGCCGAGCTAATATTTACAGCAACTTCGGATCCCAAGCCTGTAATTTTTGCTGCTGATATAAAAGATGATGCTTGGGTTTTTGACCTAGGTCGCCCCGCAGATGTGGCAGAAGATGTATTGGCTATGCCAAATGTTCATATAATTCCGGGGGGAATGGTAAAACCCCCTGGTCAAATGCTTTCAGAAATAGACTTGCATTTTGGAGATGCTATGATTCCTGCTTGCATGGCTGAGACTATGATAATGACGGCCACTAGGTCTTTTGATAAAGCTTCTTTGGGGCCAATAACAAAAACAAAAAATATTGGTTATTATTTGGCAGAAGGTAAAAAATTAGGTTTTGAAATAATTACTAATGATGAAAAGTTTGAGGAATAGCATATGATGCAATTTTGTTTTAAGAATGATATTGATAATTTGGATTACATATTAGATGGCTTGTGGTTAAAAGGCTGCACAGCTATTCAGGAAAATAACAATGAGATAATTGCTTTTTTTAATAAGCAGATAGATTTAGAGATAACTGGAGAATGGCAAAATGTTGATACGAAAGACTATATTGCCGAATATTACGATAAGCTCGAGCCTATCCATTTAAATCGCTTAGTAATAGCCCCGACGCACCGAATTGTAAAACTAAATTCACCAAAACGAGTACTTTGGTTAGACCCAGGGATGGCTTTTGGAAGTGGCCATCATGAGACAACCAGAATGGCTTTAGAGAACTTAGAAAAGCATGATTTGCGTTCCAAAATAGTCTTGGATTTAGGAGCAGGCTCCGGGATTTTGGCAATTGCTGCTGATTTATTGGCTGCTAAAAAAGTACTGGGTATAGATAACGACCCACTCACAATCCCAGTAGCCAAAACAAACAATATATTAAATTCTACAAGAGTAGAGTTTAAAGAAGCTACAATTGAGTCTATAGATACAAACTTTGCTGATCTCATTATTGCTAATATTTATGCCGAGGTGCATGAAATCTTAATCAAAGACTACTTGCGAGTTTTAAAAGCTGGTGGAAGACTAATTATTACAGGCATAATGATATCTAAATTAGAGAATTTAGAAAAAATATTTGTAAAAGACTTTAAAATCAAGTCCAGAACTTTAGGTGAATGGGCCATAGTCGAAGCCAGATTATGAGACTTTAACTATGAGACTGCACCCAGCCTACTTAAACCCACTAGCAGTTGGTCAAGCTAGCTTGCGTTCTGATGAAGCCAAGCATCTTATCAGAGTATTAAGAGTCAAGCCTAATGCAGAATTACGAGTTTTTGATGGCTTAGGTAATGAAGCAAAAGCCATTGTTCGTTCAATTGATAAATACAGCGTGAATATTGAAATTTTTGAGATTTATAAGTCAAAAACTGAAGCTAAACTAAACATTAGTCTGGCAATATCATTACTAAAAGCTGATAAATTAGCAGATATTGTTCGCAAATCAACAGAGCTAGGAGTTAAAGAAATAAAACTGTTTTATAGTCAATACTCCCAAGTTCAAAAGATATCTGAAAATAAATTGCAACGCCTTAATAAAATAGCTTTAGAAGCGGCTAAGCAGTCTGCTCGAGCAGTTGTACCTAAAATATATGCCCCAGTTGCTTTAAAAGATATTGACTTCGGACAGATTAATCTTTTAGCACATCCTTATGCCAAAGATAGCTTGGCTGATATTGAAATAAACAAAGAGGGTATTACGGTTTTTATTGGTCCAGAGGGTGGTTTTAGTAAAGAAGAGCTTGCCCATTTTAAACAAAATATGGAGCTCATTAACTTAGGGCCACGTATTCTAAGAGTAGAAACAGCAGCAATTGCAGTAATCTCAGGATTACTCATACCTAATGCTATATGATTAAAACTATGAGGTATTTGATTTTATTTTTAGTATTAATTCTCAGTTCTTGTGTACCGCTTTATTTTCCACCTGTGCCTGCAAAGTTGGATTTAGAAAAAACAACTAGCTTGAGCAATTCACAGGGGCTTAGTTTCTCTGAAGCTAGGCTAAGGCTATCACTCAGGCTTACAAGCATTAGAAAAGAAGATTGGCTAGCAGTGCAGTGGTTTGCGCCTAATAATAAAGAGCTAAGCTCAGAGGCCATTTGGATAAACCCTGAATTAGAAGGGGAGACGGTAGAATTTATTTTGTCTGAAGATATTGAATTAACTGATGGTTTGTGGCGAGCGGTGGTTTCATTTGATAATCAATTATTAAGGCAGTTTGTAGTTGAGCTTAAATTGGCCCCAAAATAAAAACCGCCAAATAAAGCTATTTGGCGGTTTAATGAGTTTAAAGATGTTTAGGCTCGAGCCCGACCACGGCGTTTTACCGTTTTAGTTGAGGAGCGAGATCGGAACCAAACAACCATTGGAGCTAATATGAATATGCTCGAGTATGTGCCCACAGCAATACCAATTAGCAGCGTCAAACTAAAATCATGTAGCACTTGCCCACCAAAAATTAGCAGAGCAAATACTGGTATTAAGGTAGTCAAAGAAGTCATTACCGTACGTGATAGTGTTTGATTAACAGATAATTCAACAATTTCAGCATAATTGGCTGCTCTTGTTTTTTTAAAGTTTTCCCGAATTCTATCGGCAATGATAATTGAATCATTTAAGGAATAACCAACTACAAAGAGTAGGGCTGCTAATACCGGAATACTAAATTCGGCACCAGTTATAGTTAATGCACCCAAAGTAATACCCACGTCATGAATTACAGCAACAATTGCAGCAATGGCAACAATCCAGGTTGGCCAGAATCTCCAAGCAACATAGAGTAAAATTAGTAGTAGTGAAACAAGCATAGCTTTAATTGCACCTGCTCGTAGGTCAGAACCGACAGCCGGTCCTACAAAGTCAGCTGATCTTAATTTAGCACCCAAATTATGCGATAATGCTGTTGCTAACTCAGTACTTCCGTCAGTTGCTCTACTCTTAACAGAGATTAATTTATAGTCGCTGCTGGTAGTAGCTTCATCACCTAGGGTTGCAGTTGCATCACTTACCTCTTGTACTAAAGAGTTTGACCCATTAATACCCGCAATGGCAACTTCGTCTATGGCATTACGTACATCAGTCACGCTTATGTCTTTGTCTACTTCTAAAAGTGCATTGGTACCGCCAGTAAAGTCAACAGATAAGTTTAAGCCCTGTGTTGCCAATAAACCAATAGAGCCAACAGCAATAAGCCCAGAGATACCTAAAACAATAGGGGCAAATTTTAAGAATCTTAGCTTTGTTTTATCAATATAAAAACCAGCTGGTAAAAATGTTTTATTAATCTTAAGTGTTAAAACGTCTAATAAAAATGGTACTACTACTGTATTTACAAATACCGCAGCAACAATACCCAAAGATAGCGTTATTGCAAAACCACGCACAGCGCCTGAAGTGTATTGATAAAGAGCCATAGCAGCTAAAAGAGTAGTAAAGTTAGCATCTAAAATCGCTGACAATGATTGACCAAAACCATTTTTCATGGCCAAGCGTAAACCTTTGCCTGCTCGTAATTCTTCTTTAATTCTTTCAAAAGATATAACATTGCCGTCTACAGCCGCACCAATTGTTAATACTAAACCAGCCAAGCCAGGTAGAGTTAAAACGGCATTTAAGCCAGCGAGCATACCAAATAGGAAAAGTAAAACAAGCAATAAACCAATTGTTAAGACTCCACCAAATAATGGCCCATAATATAATAAGATGATAACAACTACGCCAAGACCACCAATTAAGGCAGCAGTTTTACCAGCTGAAATCGAATCTTGACCAAGGGTAGGGCCAATAACCCTAAATTCTTCTTGGTTTAATTTAATCGGCAGGCTACCAGATCGAAGTACAAGAGCTGTATCAGTAGCTTCTTCAATTGTGGCTATGCCATTAATTTCACCACTATTAGAAATGGTACCGTTAATAGTAGGTGCTGTTTGCACTACTCCATCTAAAACAATGGCCATATTACGGCCAATATTTTCTCCAGTAAATTTGGCAAAATCGCTGGCAAATGCATTTTTAATATTAAACTGAACAACTGCCCCATTTAAAGTTGCACCACCCACACGGTTATAGTCTGCTTGAGCATCACTCAAGATTTCTCCTGTAAAAGCGACATCTTCTAAATCATCAAGTGTAATCGTACCATTGCGAACATTTGACTCACTTTCGGGCTTTACTAATCTAAATTCTAAAACGGCTTGTTGACCAATTAAGCCTAAGGCACGGTCTTGATCTTCTGCTGATAGACCTGGCAATTCAACAACAATACGGTTTGTACCGCTGGTTTGAACTAAAGGCTCAGAAACCCCAAATTCATTAACTCGATTTTCAACAATGTTGCGGGCGGTATTTAAATCATCTAGGCTTGGGTTTTCTTCATCAGCTTGTAAAACAACTCTTAGTCCACCTTGTAAATCAAGACCAAGTTTAATTGCTTCTTTACCAGGGTTCCAAGGCTGCCATAAATACATTACCGAAGCAATTATGGCTGCCAGAACCAATAGTCCTGTAGTATTCCTTTTATTCATATCTTCTCCTTTAGTTAATTGTTTGTGACTATATATCTTAATTTTAAACTATAATGAAAATCTTAAAATATATTCAGCCACCCTCGAGCTGATATTTCTGAAATATATTTAAAAGCTTTTGCTGTGATAAAATGAAGTAGTCATGATTATTTACTTTAGATGAATATTGAAACCTTTGTAAGTATAGTTTCTTGGAATTAGAAAAATTAAGTTGCTCATTTTCTCGTTTTAACAAGCCTAAAGAGTTAATAGAAATAGCGTTTGTAAAAAGAAGAATGGGATTGTTAAATCCCATTGAATTATCATCTGGCTGCCAGCTAATATTTTGTTTTTGAAAAAGAGATAAAGAAAGACTAAGTAGCAATAATGCTATTGTTGTAAATATTGCTAGTCTAGATTTATCTCTATAAGTCATTAGCTAAGAGGAATCTCCACTAATTCAAAAGCTTCAATGATATCGCCTTCTTTAAAAGCGTCATAATTATCTAAATTAATACCGCATTCAAAACCAGTGCCAAGTTCACGTACATCATCTTTAAAGCGTCTTAATTGGGCAATGGAGCCTTTATAAACTTCTTTACCTTTTCGCATTAATCTGGCTTTTGCACCACGTTTAATAATACCATTAGTTATATAAGAACCAGCAATATTACCTGTTCTAGGTACTCTAATTACTTGTCTAATCTCAGCATGGCCAATAACTTTTTCTTCATATTCTGGCTCACTTTGACCTCTTATTAACCTTTGTACATCTTCAATTAGTTTATAGATGATTTTATAAGATTTTAGTGGGATGTTTAAGCGTTTAGCTTCTTTTTTGACAGCCCCACTTGGGTTAACACCAAAAGCTAAAACATGTGCGTCACCAGTACCTGCCAATAATAGGTCAGATTCACTAGGAGCACCAACGGCTGCTAACATAATATTAAGATCTACATCTTTAGCTGCTTCAGCTTCTTTGGCCAATACTCCTTTAATTGCCTCTAATGAGCCTTGGGTATCAGCTCTTAAAATCAAATTAACGGTAATAGTATTTGTTTGACCAAATAAATCTTCTAAGGTTATAGTTTTTTGAACTTTATTGGCAAGCTCTTCTTGTTCTCTTGTTGCTATTCTTTCTTCCACTATTTGTTTAGCTTCTTTTTCAGATGCAATTGCTTCTATTAAGTCGCCGGCTGAAGGTTGGCTACTAAATCCCATTATTTGCACAGGAAAACTCGGGCCAGCATCTTTTATTCGGCTACCATCCGGAGAAATAAGAGCTCTAATTTTTGCCCATGATTCGCCAGAAACAATATAGTCACCAATTTTCAAAGTACCCTCTTGGATAATGGCGGTAACCAGTATACCTGCTTGCTTATCTCTTACAGATTCTACAATAATGGCCTTAGCTGCTTTATTTGGATCAGCACGCAAGTCTTCCATTTCAGCAACAAGTGCCAACATTTCAAGTAGATCATCAATCCCTTTACCTGTCATGGCACTTAGTGGTACTACAATTGTCTCACCACCAAAATCTTCAGGGATTAATTCTACTTGCATTAAATCTTGTTTCACTTTATTTGGGTTAGCCTGAGGCAAATCAATTTTATTAATAGCAACAATGATTGGAATATTAGCAGCTTTGGCATGAGCTATGGCTTCACGGGTTTGGGGCATTATACTATCATCTGCTGCTACTACAATAATTGCAATATCAGTAGCATTGGCACCACGCTGCCTTATGCTGGTAAATGCCTCGTGACCGGGTGTATCAATAAAGGTGATTTTGCCATGAGAGGTATTAGTTTGATAAGCACCGATATGCTGGGTTATACCACCAGCTTCACCGCTGGCAACTTTGGCCTTTCTTATATAATCCAATAAGCTTGTCTTTCCATGATCTACATGACCCATTACACTTACAACTGGGGCACGCAATGGAATATCTTTTATTGCTGACTCGGCTGAACCTTTAGCTTTAGTTTTGGGCTCAGTTTTTACAGAACTTTTTTCTTCTGGCTCGTTTTGACTATCCTCGAGCACAAGCTGTTTAACAGCGTCAGCAGTTTCGTCATCTAAACTGCTAGCATGAGACTTGTATTCAACGCCCATTTCATCAAGTATAAGCATTAGCTCTTTTGATTCAATTCCTAGGGTTTTTGCTAGTTCGTATATTCTTACTTTCGACATTTATCTCCTTTAACAAGTCCTATTAGAGGCTTGAAAATTAGTATTTAATTTTATTAGTTCAAATATTCGGGCATGGCTTTGGCCAAAATATTTTTTAAAAGATTTCGCTTCATAACAATTTAAAGAATCTTTACATAGCCAACTGCCTCTAGTTTGCATTTTTTGTTTTTTATCAAATTGCCAGTTATTATTAGCATCTTTATAAAATCTTAGCAAAGAATCCTTTGCCTTTGATTGGCGACAACTAATGCAGCGTCTTAGAGGTATATGTTTAGTTTGATTCTTTAGACTCATAGAATTATAGTTATTCCTTAGGGCTATCACTTTCTTTTGTTGCTTCTTTTGCTGAATCATTAAATAAAGCGTCAAAAGCAGCTTGTTTAGAGCCACTAATTGGAGTTTGTGATTCACCTTCTTCAGAAGCAGCTATAATCATTGCTTCATCTAAATCGCTAACACCTTCTGTTGGTTTAAGGTCTAATTTAAAACCAGTTAATTTAGCTGCCAAGCGGACGTTTTGCCCACTTTTGCCAATTGCTAAAGATAGCTGATCACTAGGCACTGAAACCGAGGCCTCTTTGGCATCATCATCAATTATTATTCTACCAACTTTAGCAGGTGATAGAGCATTGCGGATAAACTCGGCTGGATTAGGATCCCAGAGGATAACATCTACTCGCTCACGCTGTAATTCGGAAGTGACTGCCTGAATGCGGCTACCACGCTGGCCGATACAAGCACCAATTGGATCAACATTTGGATTAGTGCTATTTACAGCAACTTTTGAACGCTGCCCTGCTTCACGGGCAATAGATTTTAAAACTACTGTGCCATCGGCAATTTCTGGGATTTCTTGCTTCATTAGATATTCTAAAAGCTCTGGAGCTGACCTTGAAACCAAAATGCTCGGCCCACGGTTAGAAGCCTCAACCTCTTTAATAAAGACTTTAATCCGATTACCCACTGGATAACGCTCACCCTGAATTTGATCACGGACGGTCATAAGGGCTTCGCCACGACCAAGATCAACAAAGACATTGCGTTTATTATCAAGCCGTGAAACAGTAGCAGTCATAATTTCGCCTTTGCGATCTTTGTATTCGTCTAAAATCATTTGTTTTTCAGCTTCACGTATTTTTTGAGTTATCACTTGTTTAGTTGTTCGCAATGCTATTCGAGTGAATTTTTCAGGGTCAACTGGAAATTCTAATTCCATACCTACAGAAATATCATCGTCTAATTCAAGCGCTTCTTCTAAGCTGATTTCAGTATTTGGGTTTAATACCTCTTCTACAACTTTACGAATAATTAAGACTTCTAATTCACCGCTATTCGGGTCAATTATTACATCAATTTCTTTGCCAGGTTCTATGTTTCTCTCATAGGCTTGCTCGAGCGCATTTTCAAAATTATTTACTAATTCCATCTTATCCAAATTGCGCTCCAT
The DNA here is from genome assembly GCA_947311535.1 of uncultured Deinococcota bacterium. Lineage (GTDB taxonomy): Bacteria > Deinococcota > Deinococci > Deinococcales > Trueperaceae > CAMZLP01. Next base: position 33,856 of record CAMZLP010000024.1, read on the forward strand.
AGCCAGTTGGTTAAGTGCATCTAAAAAATCTTTGCTCATTCAATCCTCCTTTATCGCGGGGTTTTTGGCCATTCAGCCAAGTTCGCCTTGATTTCTGCAAATTTGTAAGTCTTCAATTCCTTTTTTAGCAAAAAACTTACACTATCGTTGCTTACTTCTTTAATTACGCCTATAAAAGTATTCTTATTGGTTTTCACCTTTGCTTTTAGATTAATAAAGCGTTCAAAATGTCTTTTTGTTTTTAAAGGCCTTTTACTACCAGGCGATTCTACATTGAGTTGATATGGGTCTTCGAACGGATCTATTTGATCAAGCTCGAGCCCAAACACATTAGCTACTAAACTAACATCATCAATAGAAACAATTTCTTCATTGATTTTGTCGATTCTTAAAAGTATCTCTCGGTTTTTACTTTCTTTATTTATTTTTACTTCCAAAACCTCAAAGCCTAAGGGCTCAAGCAGGTTTTTTGCGGCAGCTTCTAGGTCCATAAACCCCCCTTGTAAGCCTTACCAAGACCAAAAAAAAGATGGCGTGCAGCGCACCCACCAAGGATAATGGTAGTAGGAATCCTAAATCCTAACAGCTAGTATACATCTTTTAGAAAAACTTCACAAGGGCAAACTAACATTGAATTTGACCGTATATTAGCCCTAGATTGGCTAAATTGAAATACCTAAAATCTCGACTTAATTTGAATATTCTCCCCAGATATTTCTTAGCACATCATTAATTTCACCAATTGTGGCTTTATTTCTAAAAGCAGTTAATATAAAAGGGAAAATATTTTCTGTGCTTTTTGCAATTTCTGCTAATTTTTCTAAACTGGCAGTAGTTAAATCTTGCTCTCGATTGCTTTTAAATTGCTTAATTTCTTCCTCTCGAGCCTTTTGTAATTCGGGCGTAATTTTTTGAATTGGTATATTAGCTTCATCGTCAGAAATAAATTTGTTTACCCCAACGACAATTCGCTTTTTAGATTCAATATCTTTTTGAAATTGATAAGCAGATTCTTCTATTTCATTTTGAATAAAATTTGCTTCTATTGCTTTAACGCTTCCACCCAAGCTTTCAACCTGAGCTATTAATTCCAGAGCTTGCTTTTCTAAATTGTCGGTTAAATGCTCCAGATAATAGCTGCCTGCTAATGGGTCAATAGCTTCAGGGATACCTGATTCATAGGCTAATATTTGCTGAGTTCGTAAGGCAATTCTTGCCGATTTAGCGGTTGGTAGGCCCAAGGCTTCATCCATAGAATTAGTATGTAGAGATTGGCTGCCACCTAATACAGCTGCTAAAGCTTGATAAGCTGTGCGCACAATATTATTTTCTGGCTGTTGTGCACTTAGGGTGCTACCACCGGTTTGGCTATGAAAACGAAGCATCAATGATTTCTCTTTTTGAGCCTTGAATTCATTTTTCATAATATTAGCCCAAATACGCCTTGCTGCTCTAAACTTGGCGGTTTCTTCTAAAATATTATTATGGCTGGCAAAGAAGAAACTCAAACGCGGTGCAAATTGGTCTATATCTAAGCCCTTAGACATGGCAGCCCGAACGTATTCTTTGGCATTAGCAATAGTAAAGGCAATCTCTTGAGCTGCGGTAGAGCCTGCCTCACGGATATGATAGCCACTAATTGAAATTGTATTCCAACGGGGTAAATTTTGGGCACAGTATTCAAAAATATCAGTAACCAAACGCATAGACTCTTTAGGCGGATAAATATAAGTGCCTCGAGCTACATATTCTTTTAAAATATCATTTTGAATTGTGCCACCCAAAGCTGAGCTTGCTATGCCTTGCTTTTCGGCAACTAAAATATAGAGTGCTAAAAGCATCATAGCAGGAGCGTTAATTGTCATAGAAGTTGTGATTTTATCTAAGGGGATAGTATCAAAAAGGAGTGCCATATCATCAACTGTAGCAATAGAAACCCCAACTTTACCAACTTCACCTTTGGACAATGGGCTGTCTGGGTCTAAACCAAGCTGAGTTGGTAAATCAAAAGCTACAGATAAGCCAGTAGTGCCTTGCGAGAGCAAGTATTTATAACGTTCATTTGATTCTTTGGCCGAGCCAAAGCCAGCATATTGACGCATAGTCCAATAGCGGCCTGTAGAATACATCTTTGGGTAAACCCCACGAGTATATGGATATTCGCCGGGATTACCCAAACGGCTTGCTAAGTCTTTGGGGGCATTGCAATAGATAGGCTTCATAAACGCTATTATAACTTTTTATTTGCTAAGAATTTGCGGCAATATAGCTATTTATATGATTATCAAATATCTCTCTAATTTTACTGACTATTGGGCCAACTTTGCCCTTGCCAATGGCTTTATCATCAACAAAAGTAATTGGCATTACGGCTCTTACGGTACTAGATATAAAAGCTTCGCTGGCACGGTTTAGTATGTCTAAACTAATAGTAGTTTCTTCAAAATCTAAGTGTTTTGGTAATATACGTACTAAGTTTCGGCGGCTAACCCCATTTAAGATATTGTCTTTGGCGGTTTTTACGCTGCTATCTGGCATAATGAAAAATATATTTGAGCGGCTTGTTTCTAATATATTCCCATTTGATGTATATAAAATATCAGTTGCCCCAGCTGCTTTTATTTGTTTGGCTAATCTTAAGGCTCTAAAATAATTAGTTGATTTTGCTTGGGGTAAATCTCGCAGATATTCATGACTGATTAGTTTGCCACCATTTTTATAAAGTTCGGGGCCATAGTAGGGTAGAGGCACTTGTAAGATTAAGAGATTTGGTTTATCAACTGTGACACCGTCACTAGCTTCTCCGGCTGTTAGGTAGAGTTGCAGACCAGCGGTTTCTTGTTTATTTATGGCGATAAGCTCGAGCACATGCGCTTTTAACTCAGCCCTAGTAATTGGCAATTCTAAATCCATGAGAGCAATACTATTTTCAAACCTATCTAAATGGTCATCCATAAATAATGGAATCCCTTTATGCAAACGCATAAAATCAAATGCAGCGTAGCCACGCCGTAAACCTAAATCAGTAACATGCACTTTGGCATCTTCTTGTTTTATAAATTCTTTGTTAATACTAAATACTAATGACATTTTGGCTCCTTGAATTATTTTTATTGATTATAACCGCTCAAATTTAATCTTGCTTATTTGAGCTTTTTGTATTTGGATTACTTGGCTTTTATCAAGATTTACCGAGCAATAACTTAAGAATGCAAATTGCCATTTTTGCTTTTTTATTTTGCCAAATATTTAAATTTACATAAGTGTTTTTAACTAACTCGCTTCAATATTTAGATGACTGTACAAAAAAACCAAAGCCCATGTTCTGCTAAATTTAGTCGATTTTATTTTGTACTTTTTCATTTTGCAGCTTAATTTCTGGCATTTCTTGCTCTGAACTCGCTTCAATTTCTAACTTTCGCTCTGGTCTAAATTTTATTTCGGCTTGGTTTTGCGGTTTTAGCCCAGTTTTGTTTTTATAGTAGTCAATTATTTTCTTAAAATCGTCATCACGGTTTCCACTAGGTTCCAACCAACCAAAAATACCAACCTCTTTTTTGCTGGCATCAACGGTGGCAAATGCAATAGGAACCTTGGCTGCTAAAGCCATATAATAGAAGCCAGTTTTCCAATATTCTGCTTTGCTTCTGGTGCCTTCAGCTGGTACAACTAGATATAATTCTTTACTCTCTTCAAAGCGTTTAGCGATTTGTTCGACTACATTATTGCTTTTGCTTCTATCCACCCCGATTACCCCAAGTTGTTTCATTAGCCAGCCTAGTTTGCCGTCTACAAGAGCTTGTTTACCAATAAATTTTAATGGTAAACCCATGCCACCTGCCGCTAAGATTGCCAAGAAAAAATCTATATTAGAAGTGTGCCAGGCTCCTACGGCTACAAATTTTTTGCCTGGAGGGATATTTAGGATAATTTTCCAACCAAATAACCCTAAAATCCACCTGCTAAGGCGCATTGTGAAACTTGGCTTGCGATATTCTATAATCATTCTTAACCATTATACACAGACTGATACCAAACCCAAGAAAGAGGCCTCTTTCAATATCAAAAGAGTGAAAAGCATAAAGGAGAATGGATAAAGGGGAAAATGAAAAGTGATGACTTAATGCTTTTATCTGTTCTTCTTAATTCTTAAAATAATAGTGTTCATAAGAGAATGGCTCAATTAAGTTTGATATCAATCAATGATTGAAAGTAAATTTTCATATTATGAAATCTAAATCTTCACAATTGGGGCAAAATTTGTGCTGTTTTGTTCAATAATATTGCTGAGCTGCAATAAAGTCTCATCTTTTAAAGCCGGAGCAAAAAATTGTATTCCAATGGGTAAATTATCTTTTGATTGACCCATTGGTAAGCTAATTGCTGGTATTCCGACCAGATTTGCTAAAACAGTGTCAATATCATCTAAATACATTGCCAGTGGGTCGTCAGTTTTTTCGCCAATTTTATAGGCAACACTCGGGGTTGTAGGAGTCATTAAAAAGTCATAGCTTTCAAAGGCTCGAGCAAAATCATTAGCAATTAGTTTGCGAACCTTTAGGGCTTTGCCATAAAAAGCATCATAATAACCAGCCGAGAGGGCATAGCTGCCCATTAAAATTCGCTTGCGAACCTCGGGGCCAAAAAGCTCGCCACGAGTTTTCATCATTATGTCTATTTGGCCTTCGCTATTTTCACCAACTCGGTTGCTGTAAATCATGCCGTCATAGCGAGCAAGGTTGCTGCTGGCCTCGGCAGGAGCAACTAAATAATAGCTAGCAATGCCATAACGAACGTTTTCTAATGAGACTGTTTCGACGCTAGCACCTAAGCCCTCTAGCTGCTTTTGAGTTTCTTGGAGTATACCTAAGACATCATCACTATTGCCTTCATTGCAAAGTTCTTTGATTAAACCAATTTTTATAGAAGTTAAATCTTTTTTGCTAGCTACTGACTTTAAGAATTCCAAGTTAGTATTTTTAATACTAGTTGAGTCATTTTTATCATGACTGCTCATTGCCTCCATTGCCAAAGCCAAGTCTTGGCTGCTTCTTGCTATTACCCCTACCTGATCAAGTGAGCTAGCATAGGCCACTACTCCAAATCTGGAGAGTTGCCCATAAGTGGGCTTAAAACCAATAGTGCCAGTAAAGCTGGCAGGTTGCCTAACCGAACCACCAGTATCAGTACCGAGTGCAAAAGGTACTACTCCAGTAGCTACAGCAATTGCGGAGCCACCCGAAGAACCTCCGGGTACGCGGCTACTATCCCATGGGTTTTTGGCAATACCATAAGCGGAGTTTTCATTACTACTACCCATGCCGAATTCATCCATATTTGCTTTGGCGATAACTATGGCCCCAGCAGCTTCTAAACGCTCTACTACTGTCGCATTGTATGGCGGTATAAATGTTTCTAAGATTTTACTGCCTGCTGTGGTGCGTAAATCTTTGCTGCAAATATTGTCTTTTACTACAACTGGCACGCCAGCTAATAGGCCTAGTTCTTCGCCATTTGATATTTTGGTATCTAATTCTTTGGCTTTATTAATTGCCTTATCATCTATGGTGATAAAGGCGTTGTATTTTTCTTGAACGATTTTGGCTTTTTTAAGAGCTTGGCTAATTAGTTCTTCAGCTGATAATTTTTTGCTTTTAATTTTGCTTACAATCTCATGAGCAGTCATGAGGGAAAGCATAACAAATTTTTTAAAAAACTAAGCAGCTTTCTTTACTAGAGTGCTCGTTTGATAATTGCGGGGCTGATGGTAGATGACGTTTGGCTCGAGCCTAACCTTTTTTATCTCACGCTGTTTATGTCTTTTAATCAGCAATACAATGGAATCATTTATTAAAACTAATAGGGCTACAAATAAGACTACGGCTGCATATGAGGCTGCTATGAGAAACAAGCTTTTTAGTTCCATAAACCCAATATACCTTATTATTTAAGGTATATCAAGAAATAGCTAACAGTCCTAACCTTACTAAAAACTACCAACCCATAGAAATTGCTTCCTAGAACCGATAACTAAGATTATGAAAAAATTTTAATCAAATTAGCAAATTTAAAAAAACGGCTTATTTGTATTAATCAAACTATATTTTTATTTCTAATTGTCTAACTAAAGGCTCCATCTTATCAATAATATCTTTATCCATTTTTAACTTCTCTGGCCATGGCCTATTAAAGCCCTCAGCTGGTATTTTTTGACTGCCATCAACTAAAAACACCTTGCCAAATGCTGTATTTGCAATTTCAATATCGCGCTCAGGGTCAATATTATTTAACATAGTCCAGATAGAATCTTCAAAATTACGGGGGTTTGTTTCTTCATCTAAAACTACTAGCATGCGCACGCCTTCAACATCTTTTTGCTTTGCGGCCCAGCGGGCTATTATTTTGCCCTGATTAGCATATTCTTTTTTAATGCTAATAAACCAAAAGCCACCTGCAAATTGATGCTGCTCAAGAATTTCTTTATTATCTGGCAAAGCCTCTTTGGTTTTGTGGCCACAGGCAGTCCAATCTTGCTTGCCCTCTTCTGTGGTTTTTATCGTGCCATCAATTATTAATTTGCTACCATAGGTAAAAGCCCTACTGCTGTGGTCAAGGTCATCAATTGGCCCCTTGGCAAATTGGGAGTCTGTACCCGGAACTGCATTTTTTAGTACATCTCGCCAAAATTGCAAGTGTTGCTGAGGTTTAATATCTCCGCTAGCAACTATTATCACCTTGGCAGTCATCATTTGCCCTAAACCGAGCATGCCATTTGCTACCTTATAAGCCTGCCCCGGATAGTCTTTTTTTATTAAAACGTTCACCAAATTGTGGGCAATCCCAGCGGCTGGTAGATGGTAGTCAATTATTTCTGGGATAATCATTTGGGCAAGCGGTAAAAATATTCGCTCGGTTGCTTCTATTAAAAAAGCATCTTCCATTATTGGGCGGCCGACAATGGTGGCAGGGTAAATTGGGTTTTTTCGCATGGTGATTGCCGTAATATGAAAAACTGGATAATAATCCTCCAAATTATAAAAGCCAGTATGGTCACCAAAAGGGCCTTCTATTGCCAAGTCTTCATTGGGGTCAACGTAACCTTCTAAAATAAATTCTGCCTGGGCTGGTACTTCTAAATCTACCGTAATGCCTTTGACAAGTTCTAAAGGCTTGCCACGTAGAAAACCTGTCAGTGATAATTCATTAATCCCTGGAACTGGCGGTATGGGTGCGGTGGCTGCATAAGTTAAGGCCGGATCACCACCCAAGGCAACGGCTACATCTAGCCTTTGACCCAATTCTTTGGCACTCTGCAAGTGTTTTCTGCCAGTTTTATGCCTTTGCCAGTGCATGGCAGTGGTATTTTTGTTAAAGACTTGCATGCGGTACATGCCAATATTTTTTTCATTTGTTTTGGGGTCTTTGGTAAAAACTAAAGGTAGGGTTATAAAGTCTCCACCGTCTTTGGGCCAGCATTTTAAAATTGGTATTTTAGTCAAATCCACTTCGTCACCACGCCAGATTATTTCTTGCACGGGGGCGTTTTTTACTCGTTTTGGGGCTAGGGTTTTTAGCTCTTTTAATTTTGGTAAATTAGCAGCCAAGCCCATTAGACCACCGCCTAGTTTAACGTCCATTAGTTTTCTGATTCGCTCTGATATTTCGTTTAGATTATTTACAGATAAGGCTCGAGCCATTCTCTCTCTAGTCCCAAACAGGCCAATTACTAGCGGGAAGTCTTTGCCAATTACATTTTCAAACAACAAGGCAGGCCCGCCCATTTTTACTATTCTGTCGGCAACCTCGGTTATCTCTAATTCATGCGAAACAGGTTCTTTAATGCGTTTTAAGTCGCCACGCATTTCTAAATCTCTGATATAGCTTTGCAAGTCTTTATACATCAGGCTAATACTAACTTTATTCCAAAGACTGATTTAACTAGGAGCTTACAGACTATAGTAAAAGAAATAGGAAAGTATTCAATTGCTTAAGTCAAAATCTAGATTAAAATTACTTAATCGAGACTTATGGAAAAGTCGTATGACCACCAGGAACAATATATCTAAGCCAGCTTAAAGGATTATTAGTTGGTTTGAGTTCAAAGAATCTTTCAAAGGCTGTTAGTTGTTTTATTGGCTTGTGGTTATG
>CAMZLP010000025.1 GCA_947311535.1 uncultured Deinococcota bacterium
AGTCCTATTAAAAAAGCTAAAGCAATGCCATTAGAGGAAAGCACAAAAGATTTTCCATGCTCTAATTGCTGGCGGTACTTTTTGGTGTTGCGCACAAACTCACGTACGCCTATTCGGCGAAGGTTTTTGCCATCTGCTTTTTCTGCTTCCGAAGCCTTCATTGTTTCTATTTTACTACAGCTGTCATACGGCCGTCAAACAATTATCTTTGAGCATTGAAGTAGTATGACTTAAGTTTTTGAGCCTCCACTGGTCTTTTGATTTAGCTGTTTATATCCAGACTTTTTAGGGTTTCTGTACGGATTGCTGCGATTATCTCTTTTTTGAGTTGCATAAAGCTTGGGCTGGTTAGCATTTCGTAGTTTCTGGGTCTTTTTAGATCTATTTTAATTTCTGCTTTAATGCTGCCCGGTCTTGCGGTCATAATTAATACTCGGTCAGACATGAAAATTGCTTCGTCTACGTCATGAGTAATAAATAAGACGGTGGTTTTGTGTTCTTGCCAGACATTTAGCAAGAGTTCTTGCATCATGCCGCGAGTTTGGGCGTCAAGGGCACCAAAGGGTTCGTCCATTAGCAGAACTGAGGGCTTATAAACTAAGGCTCGAGCAATAGCAACTCGTTGTTTCATGCCACCTGAGAGCTCTTTGGGATAGCTGTGTTCAAAACCATTTAGACCAACACTTTTTATATAGTGTTTTACTAAGTCGCTTTTCTCCTTATTTGAGATTTTGCTACTTTTTAAGGCAAAAAGGATATTTTTTTCGACTGTTAACCAAGGAAAAAGGGTATAGCTTTGAAAAACCACACCTCTGTCTCGACCGGGGCCTTCGATGGCTTGGCCATCTATTAAAATTTCACCTTGGCTGGGGGCAAGCAAGCCAGCTATTATATTTAATAAGGTGGATTTACCACAGCCAGAAGTACCAACTATCGAGACAAATTCATTTCTTTTTAATGCTAAATTGCAACTATCTAAAACCTTTAGATTGCCTTTATTGCTTTTAAAGCTTTTGCTTATGCCATCAGCTACTAATTTGACAGACATTAGGATTTATTCCAATGGAAGAATTTATTGCCGGCAAATTTGAATAAGAGGTCTGTTACTAGCCCCAAAAAGCCAATAAACAAAATACCAAAGAAAATTGTATCAGTTGCCAAATAGCGTTGAGCATCCATTATTCTTCTACCTAATCCATTATTAGCGGCTACTAGCTCGGCTACTACCAGATAGGTCCAAGTCCAACCGATGGTGATGCGAAAGCTATCCCAGATTGCTGGCAGTGATGCCGGTAAGATAATATCTTTTAGGATTGCATAACGGCTTAGGCCAAGGGTTCTACCTAGTTTTATTAAATCTAGGGGGACGTTTTTTACATTGTCCATAATCATAAGTACTTCTTGGAAAAAGGTGCCAATAAAGAGAATTAAAAACTTTTGAAAGTCACCAATCCCGGCCCATAATATAGTTAATGGGATTAGAGCCACTACTGGCATATAACGGACGAGGTCTATAAAAGGCTCGAGCAAACCCTCGATAAATTTAAAATTACCCATCAATATTCCAATTGGTACTGCTAATAGAGTTGCAAAAAGCCAGCCCACCAAAATTCGATAAATACTAGCCTTGCTATCAGTTAATAAAATACCTTCTCTTAGCTGCCTAAGCCCCTCGTTAATAACATCTATGGGGCTGGGTAAAAACAGGGGGTTAACAAGTTTTAGTTGGCTAACAATTTGCCAAGCCAATAAAATAAATGCAATAAAAGATATTCCAGAGAGCAAGTAAATATGCCTAGGAATAGCTGTACGGATTTCAAATAAAGATTTCTTTTTCATAATTGTTTAGGCTCGGCTAATTAGCAAACCGAGCCTAAAGGTATTTAGTAAGAAATATTTACAGCTTGTCCATATTCTGGCACAAAGCTGATTTCGTCAGGGTTTTGAGACATCATGATTTCTGAGACGGTTGTAAAAGTTGCTTTGAAGTCTCCGCTTAGCTCAGCATTGCTTTCTTCCAAATTAAAAAGCCTTACGCCTTCAAAAGCTAAGTTGAATTCGTCCATAGGGCTACCTACTGCATCAGCAATTATTTTGCCGCCAATTTCTGGCTCGGCTCTCAAAAATTCTACGGCATCATTCCAAGCAGCTACTAAAGCCCGAATGGTTTCTGGGTTCTCTGCAATAAAATCGGCTCGAGCAATCATTACGTCACTGATTAAGCCAGGGTTTTCTGCGGCAGTATAAATAACCTTGTGGCCATCACCCTGAGCAAGTGCAGCCGAAATATAGGGCTCATAGGTTACGGCAGCATCAACACGGTTAGTAATAAGTGATAAACCAGCAGCATCAGCACCCATTGCTACGGCTTCTATATCATCGATGGTATAGCCAGCAGAATTTAAAGCATAGTTTAATAATAAGTCACTAGTACTACCAAGCTCATAAGCAACTTTTTTGCCTACTAAGTCTTTTATAGAATTTATACCTGCTGCAGCCATTATGGCATCAGCCTCATAAGAAGCATCCATCAATAAAAAGGCTTGCACTTCTATTTCTTGGTTCAAAAGAGCAATCAGAGTATTAGTAGCAGCAGCTTGAACATCTAAATTACCGCTAGCTAGCCCAGCACTCATGTCTTGATCCCAAGTGAAGTTAATTAGATTTACATCTAAGCCATTGGCTTCAAAAAAGCCTTGCTCTTCGGCAACCCACCAGGGGCCATAGCCTAACCAAGGTTGTACACCCAAGCTAAGTTTTGGTTGTGCAAATGAGAATGCTAGTGAAAATAAACCCAGCAAGATAATTGTTTTAGCTAAATTTTTCATTTTAAAGCCTCCAGAGACTTATGATATTGAATTTATTTTTATTTATGAACATTAATTTTGAATAATTATACACATTTAATTTCTAGATTATTTTTCTGCTATTATAAAAATTAGACCTGAGTAGATTTTTAGAGAATAATAGTGCTAGCTTATACCAAACTCAAGAAAGATCCACCTTTGAGTGGAAAGGGAAAAACGACAGTAGAAAGTGAAAGGTTTTTTCAGGGCAAGACACCTAACTCTTAATCCCTAATTCTTAATTCCTACTGTATTCTAAACGATGAACACAGAAAATAACCATAGTGATTTTAGCAAATTAGATATTCCAGTTATTATGACAACAATATAAGACTAAATTGCTATTGTTGTTAAGAAAATAAGCTATTCTAAAGCCATGAAGATATATACCAAAACAGGCGACAAAGGTAGCACAGTACTCTATGGTGGTGAGCGAGTTAGCAAAAGTAATATTCGGGTGGGTGCTTATGGCACTGTTGACGAAGCCAATTCTTGTATTGGGCTTATTCGTTCTTTTAATAAAGACCAGGATATTGATGATAGTTTGGCAAATATCCAAAATACGCTCTTTGATTTAGGGGCTGATTTAGCAACTCCGTACAGTGCAAAATCTCGTGAAAATATTGTAGAGATAGATGAAGATGATGTTTTGAGATTGGAAAAAAGCATTGACAGTTTAGAAATTGGAATTGAGCCTTTGAGGAGATTTATATTGCCAGGAGGTAACTCCGCATCATCAGCAGCGCATATGGCTAGGACTATCACCAGACGAGCCGAAAGGGAAGTGGTGGCTTTGGCTGCTAGTGAAGAAATTAATGACTACTGCATTAAATACCTCAATAGGTTGTCTGACTATTTGTTTGTATTGGCTCGAGCCTTAAACAAGCGTGCTGCTATAAAAGAAGATGAGTGGCAGCTAAAATCTAGGAAAGCTTAATGCGACTAGTTAGTTTGGCATGCTCCAATACCGAAATTGTAGCTGCTTTGGGCTGTGCTCATATGTTAGTTGGCGTAGATGAGCACTCGGATAGGCCTGTAGAATTAGTAGCAAAATTAGCAAAAGTTGGCCCCGATTTAAGCATAGATATTGATAAAGTTGCCGCTTTAGAGCCAGATTTAGTTTTGGCAACTCTGACCGTACCAGGGCATGAAAATAATATTGAAGGCCTAGAAAAAGCCGGCTTAAACTATATTGCTCCCGAGCCCCAATATTTGACTGATGTCTATGACAATATTATAGAAATTGCCAAAAAACTTGATGTCGCTAAGCGAGGTTATAATTTAGTAGCTAAAATGAAAGCTGAAATAATAGCACAAAAGACAAAAACAAAGCCTAGAATCTTAGTGCAGTGGTGGAATCGTCCTACAATTAGCCCCGGAAAATACAGCTGGGTAACAGATTTAATCAATTTAGCTGGGGGGCAAAACCCTTTAGTTTTTGAAGAACATAAAAGCCGACCAATTAAAGATGAGGAAGTAGCCGAGATTGACCCAGATATTATCGTTTTGGCTTGGTGTGGAGTGGAATATAGCAAATATAGACCAGATATAATCTATAAAAATAAAAAATGGCAGAATATTAAAGCAGTTAAAAACAAGCAGGTTTTTACAATTCCAGAAGCGAGTTTGGGCAGACCGGGGCCATACTTGCTTGATGGATATCAGGCTTTAAAAAACATTATTGCCAAGCATTAATATGGATAAGATTTTTGAAGTTAAAAATATAGCTTGTCAAATTGAAGATAGAATGCTTTGGCAGGATATTAGTTTTAGCTTAAAAGCTGGGGATATATTGGCTCTTAAGGGGCCTAGTGGCTCTGGGAAGACTCTAATGCTGCGTACTTTGGCTGGGCTCGAGCCTATCCAATCTGGTGCTGTTTTATATAAGTCCAAAGCTCAAAATGATTATGAAATGCCAGTTTATAGGTCAGAAATTATTTATTTGCAACAGCGTCCTAGCTTTGCTGCCAAAACGGTTGCAGAATCTCTTAAAAACCCATTTAAATTCAAAGTTCATGAAGATAAAAAATATGATGCCAAATTAGTAGCTAAATATCTGCTTGCCCTAGGGCGAGATCTTGATTTTTTGTCTAAAGAGATAGCTAATCTATCGGGTGGAGAAGAGCAAATAGTGGCTTTGGTCAGAGCTTTAATTTTAGAGCCGCAAATAATTCTTTTAGATGAAGCCACAGCTTCATTAGATGAAGAGAGCAGTCAAAACCTTGAGCAATTAATTCTTGCTTATTTAAATCAAAAACGTGCAGCTATTTGGATTTCTCATGATCAAAAACAGTCTGAGCGGATTAGCAACAAGGAATTAAGCTTATGAATTATATTGATATTAGCCTTTGGAAGTTGGCTATTGCCAGTTTGCTAATGATTATTAATATTGCTCTATCTTTTGTTTTTAAATTGGCTTTGGCTCGTAACTTAATTATTGCCACAGTTCGCATGGTCAGCCAGCTATTGCTTGTTGGGCTTGTGCTCGAGTACATCTTTAAACTCGACCACCCCATAGCAGTCATTGCAATTGCCCTATTTATGGCGGCTATGGCTGGGGCTTCGGCGGTACGGCGCACCAAAAAGCGTTATGCCCAAATCTATTTTGATAGCTTGTTTGCAATTATTAGTGCTAGCTTTTTTGTTTCGGCAGTTGCAAACAGATTATTAATAATAGAACCATGGTATGACCCACAATATGTAATTCCACTTTTGGGTATGATTTTGGGTAATTCTTTAACTGGAGTATCACTAGCTCTAAATAGCTTTTTAAACGCTTTAGAGGATAAGCAAAAGCAAATTGAAGGCATGCTTGCCCTTGGTGCAACAAGGTTCGAGGCGGCACATAAGCTAATTCAAGAAAGCTTGAGCACTGCTATGATTCCTAGCATTAACGCCATGATGGTAATGGGTATTGTTAGTTTGCCAGGCATGATGACAGGACAGATTTTAGCAGGTGCGGCACCAAGCGATGCCGTTCGTTATCAAATACTAATTATGTTTATGATTATCTCAGCTACGGCATTAGCATCTTTTGCGGTCATTATGCTAGCTTTTCGGGCAATGTTTAGCAAGGAACATCGCTTAAACCTTGCCAAGCTAAAAACTCAAAATTAGTCTTCTTTATTATCATTTTTTAGTAGCTCTTCGGCTTGCTCTTTCCAATGCTCTTTTACTATGCGTTCTGGCTTAGCCTTAATTTTCTCAGCGACATCTTCTATTATTTCCTGAGATAAATTAGCCATATCTTCAAAGGTCTTTATGCCCAAGTCAACTAAACGCTTTTCAAAAACTGGACCTATACCTTTTATTTTCTTTAAGTCATCAGCTATTTTATTGCTAATCTTTTCGGCTTTAGCAGCAACCTGATTACCAAGCTCTTCTGCTGTTGAAAATACTTGCTCGCCTAAGTCTTTAACATCTTTTGAAAAACCAGACACCTTTGATTTTTTCGGTTTTTTAGCTGCTTTTTTAGCTGATGACTTATTCTTTGACCTTTTTACTGTTATTTTCTTGGTTTTAGCTTTTTTTTTAGAAGGCTTCTTAGTTTTTTTAGAAACTTTAGCTTTTAGCTTTTTTTCTAGTTTTTTCTTAGCTTTTCTTAGCTTTTTAATCTTCTTTTTAATCGTTTTCTTTTTCATATTCTTACTCCTAAAATTTAGTTTCTAGCAGTTACATTATAGCATTTTTGACCTTTAATAAGAGCGGGGTATTTATTTTTTGTCAATATAGCAAATTTTATTGACTCAAAGCAAGAGATAATTCGTCTGCTTTTTGGCTACCAATTAATATTGGCTTTGCTTTGTCTCGTAAATATATTAAAACCCCATCAGAATCATTCATTAAATAAGCCCAACCCATATGTGAAGAGTAGCGAATGCCATAGCCGCCATAGGTTTGAAATGCTTTAAAATTAAGCTTCTCTAATTTATGGATTGAAGCTAAAGGGACTCTTTTAATAAAAGGGATACCAATAAAGCGTATTTCAAGATGCTTTTTTGAAACTGTGGTAATCATTTTTATTTTTAATACTAGATACACCAAAAACCATAGAATTAAGCCAGATATTAGCAAACCTAAGCCAGACAAAGGGTTGTTAGCAAGTTTAATATTTAGTAATAATTGTAAAATTATAAAAATAGCAAACAATATAGAAATAATAACGGAGACCATAATAGAGAATCTCCAAAGCTTAGTTTTTGATCCTTCGGGTGTTTGTTCTTCTATAAATACTTGTCTATCCATAACTATATTTTAATTTATTAGCAGCTTATTAAGATGATAATTATTATTCATCGCTAGTGAATTGCAATATTTTACAATATTTTTAAGATAGATGATTTTGAACAAGGGCCTAAATATTTATAGACTTAGTTTTAACCTATAAAATATCTAAGTTGTTTAGAGTTATATAATCTAAGTCTTAAAAAACAAATATCCATATTTAATAACATTAGATTATTTTAAGATAATTATTTGATATTAAGTAATGAGATAAGAGTTAGGTTAGTCAAAAGATTTAATATTAAAGCAGCCTTTGGGAAATGGGGGGCTTGAGGATGAATAGTCTTCAAGCTTTTACTTTTTTAAATACGGAACTTGTATAGCCAAACCTAGATAAGACGACATAGGTGCTTTCATAAAGCTAATCATAAAAACTCAAAAGCCGAGGTCGGAGCCGAGGTGTTAGCCACGCTCACTGAGTTACAATTGAAGTTTTTTATGTCTTTTTGTGAGTTCTTTTTTTGCTGGGGTTTATATTAATTCTTATGACAAATCGAAGTAGCTTAGGCATAGGTTGTGAAATTATAAAAAGGAGGCTTAGAATTAGTATCTTGTTATTCTAAGCTCCTTTAGGAAATATAATTAAAATGAAATCAAAAAATTATTAGTAAATTATTAGTCGAGCTTAGACCAACAAGAAGGGAGAGTTGAGCTAAGCTCTTGAGGAGTAGTGATAGATACA
>CAMZLP010000026.1 GCA_947311535.1 uncultured Deinococcota bacterium
ATTTTAATTTTTTTTTTTTTTTTTTTTTTTTTTTTTTCAAATCTTAAACGTAGGCCTACCGATGAATGAAGTGGAAGAGGTCGATAAGTCAACTGTGCAATGTCACTATCTCCGTTGATCAGCGACGGCTGTTGTCACTTTTATCACCGTCATTGACGACATCTATTTGTCTTTTTATCCAATACAGAAATCAATGTAAAAGGTTTTCCTTATTTGTTGTTGGTTTTGTGCGGTAACAAAAAAAAGGTAATTTTCTTGACAGCGCATCACTTCATACCGGCTTTCTTTCCTTTTCCTCATTTCTTCTTTCCTCGGCTTTATTAATGGAACGCAATCCTCTTTCTTTCTCTTTTGCTTTCTTTTCTTCTTTTTCTCTTTTGTTTTCTTCTCTTTTTTCTTTTTTTTTCTTCTAGTAAAAATATTTTAGGTGAACATGTGGCCAGATTTATATTTAAACGTTTTCTCTCTTTCATTCCAACATTAATTGGAGTTTCTCTTCTTGTTTTCTTTGCAATTAGGCTAATTCCGGGTGATGCAATTGTGGCAACTCTTGGTACCGAAGCTGGCATGCTAAGCCAAACTCAACGCGCTTCTTTAGAGCGTTATTATGGTTTAGATAAACCGGCCATTCAGCAATACGGTATTTGGCTTGCTGGCAGTCTTAGGGCTAATTTGGGCTTTTCAGTAAGGCATGGCAAAGCGGTTAGTCAGCTAATCCGCGAACGCTTTCCACTCACTTTGGAGCTGGCTTTTTTAGCAGTTATTATTTCATTGCTTGTTGGTATACCTATTGGGCTATTGTCGGCAATAAGGCAAAACAGCTTTATTGATATTTTTGGTAGATTGTTTTCACTCATTGGTCTTGCACTGCCAAATTTTTTGATTGGCACGCTTATTATTTATGTGCTATCGGTTTATTTTCATATTTTGCCAACAGCTGGTGACTATGTCGGGTTTTTTGAGAACCCTGTCAAAAATATTCAACAGCTAATCTTTCCAGCAATTACTTTGGGCTTTGCCTTCTCAGCTTCGGTTATGCGTATGACGCGCTCATCTATGCTCGAAGTCTTAAATCAAGATTTTGTCCGTACTGCTCGTAGTAAAGGCCTAGAAGAACGCCGAGTTATTATCAATCATGCCTTCAGAAATGCACTTATACCAGTGGTTACTCTAATTGGCGTAGAAATTGGTTATTTGTTGGGCGGTGCTTTTATTGTCGAGCAGATTTTTGCTTTGCCAGGCTTAGGGCGTTTGATAATAAATGCAGTATCACAGCGTGAATATGCGCTTGTGCAAGGCTCAGCTTTATTTATTGCTCTAAATGTTTTAACTATTAATTTGCTAGTAGATTTACTCTATGCCGCACTTGATCCTAGGATAAGCTATGAGGTCTAGATACAAAGACAATGCCTTTTTGAAATTGCTAAAGAATCCTAGCGGTTTAATTGGCATGCTTATTGTCACTAGCTATTTTCTAATTGCTTTATTGTATTTTTTGGGCTTGTCGCCTTACCCAGCTGCCGAGCAGCATGTCATTGATAGATTACAAGCCCCCAGTAGTAGTTATCTTATGGGCACCGACCTCTTTGGCCGTGATTTGGCCAGTAGAATTATGGAGGGTGCAAAAAACTCTCTTTATGTTGCTATAGTCTCAGTAGGCTTAGCAGCTTTTGTTGGTATTTTTCTAGGGTTAGTTTCAGGCTTTGTTGGTGGTTTGCTAGACAATATAATTATGCGAATTATGGATGTGTTTTTTGCTTTTCCTGCTTTACTTTTAGCATTATTAGTTATTACAGTTTTAGGGCCAAGCCTAAATAATGCCACGCTAGCAATTGCTATTGTTTATACCCCTATTTTTGCTCGGGTAGCTCGTGGCCCAGTATTAGCTGTCAAAGAAAGCGAGTTTGTGCAGGCTGGGCGCGGGCTAGGTGCTAGCAATGCTAGGCTCATGCTAAAGCATATTTTACCCAATATCTTAGCTCCGCTAATTGTACAAATTAGCTTAGCACTATCATGGTCACTCTTAACCGAAGCAAGCCTTAGCTTTTTGGGGCTAGGTGTGCAGCCACCTGCGGCATCGTGGGGTGTAATGCTTTCAGAGAGCCGCGGCTTGGCGGAGCGTGCCCCTTGGTTGATGATGTTTCCTGCTATTGCTATTAGTTTAGGTGTATTAGGCTTTAACCTTTTAGGTGATGGCTTGCGAGATGTCCTAGACCCACGCATGCGTACTAGAAAATAATCCTTATTGTGCGTTGCCAACAAATTAAAAAACAAGGCTAATTTGCTGTTTTTGGAACGCATGGCTATTACACCCAACGGGAGACCCCTCGGCTACGCTCGGGGTGACAGACAATGTGTCATGCCGAGCGACTGCAAGGAGTAAAGGTATCAACAACCCTGAGTACATTCTGTAACAAGTTCAGTGCTGGTTTGCTCAGGATATTCTACACATGTACCCAATACACACTCTCTGGGAGTGACAATAGTAGTTTTTGTGTACACATCATTGCCAATGCGGACTTCTTCGGTAACAGGAAGGGTAGAAGTACAAGTAAAAGATGTACAATCTGCCGAAACTGTACTACTATTTATTAAAAGTAAAAAAGCAATTATAATAAATAATCCATAGCTTCTAAAATTTAATTTTCTCATATAATATATTAAACTTACTTTGTAAAAAGAACCTACTATTACTTCTATTTCAATGCTCTACGCGGGTTATGTTGTATTTCTTCAGGCATAAGCACATCTAAATCAGTAATGGGTTCAAATTCTTTGTCGTCCACCAACCCTGGGAAGCCAAAGGTTTGTAATACTCGTAATCGCTCTTCGTGTGGTTTTGTTGTCACCCAATCTAGTAGCTTATTAAAATCCATTTCCGAACCACCGTCGCCATTGTAGATCTTGTCTATATGATCTGTTCCAACTAAAATCCATAGTAAAAGGGCTTCGGAAAAATCTTCAGGGGAAGTTTCTTGTGCCTCTTCAATTTCTTTGGCAATATAAAGTATAGCCCTGTCACGGCTTAGTACTGCTCCCGAATCTTTGAATTTTTCTGGAAGGCCAAAAACCATACTAAAGCAAATAGTCTCAGCGTCTTTTTGTGGTATTTTTAGTGTTGCTACCACATTTTCTATTGATTCATCAGGGCTTGGGCAAGTTATTTCTTGGGGGCTTTCTACTGGCTGGTCTTGGGCAAGCGCACCACCAGTTGCTAAAGCAGCACCAGTAATTGCGGTTGTTACAAACTTACCAAACTTGCCTCCAAACTTAAATTTACTATTGGCTTCTTGGGTTTTTACTTCGCTCGAGTTTCCTTTGACTTCTATATTTTCATTCATAACGGTTCAATTATATCAAAACAGGTACTTTTTGCAAGTTGACAACAAATTAAAAAACAAGGCTAATTTACTGCTTTTGGAATGCATGGCTATTACACCCAACGGGAGACCCCTCGGCTACGCTAGGGGTGACAATCAATTTGTCATGCCGAGCGACTGCAAGGAGTCGAGGCATCTCCCGTGTTGTGCGTTGACAACAGATTAAAAAGCAAGGCTAATTTGATGTTTTTGGAACGAATGGCTATTACACCCAACGGGAGATTTCTCCGCTGCGTTCGAAATGACAAAAACCCAATTTATAAACGCGGGCAATCACAAGGAATTGCTCTTGCGACAAATAAAATAAAACCCAATAATTTTGGCGCTACCCAATGCTTTATTTAGCTGTAATCTCTTTACCAATACGAATATACTCTGCCATTACTTCAGTTGGCATATGCCTTGCTCCAATTGCAGTCTTGTCATCAAAGCCACTAGGCCAAAAATAGCCTAATATTGCAATGGCTTTTGGTTCTGATTTTGCTAGCTGGTAATAGCTTGTGGCCACATCTTTCATTTCATTTATTTTGATTTTGGCAATATCACCATGTACCCAAGGTATATAGTGGCTGTCCATAATAAAGACGAGCTTTTGGCTACTGGAAAGTTTGGATTTTAATAATTCTAACTCAGCTCTAAACTCTGCATTATTAAAAGGGTCTTTTATAAAATAATGATCAAAACCAACCCAATCTACAGATTTAGGTATTTTGAGTTGCTTTATAGCTGGGTAGGCTTCAATAATCATTATGGCAACTTTAGGCGTACTTGATTTAATATAATCACTTGCTTGTTTTAATTCTTTAAAAGAAATATCATTCCAAGTAGGTTCTTCAGCAATATAGAAAGCTTGTGCTAAGTACTGGTTATTTTTTAAATCATTTGTTTGAACAAACTTATCCCATCGGTTTTTATAATCATGCCTGAGTTTATATTTTACCCCAGACAAACCGCCTTTGGCTTCAAACTCAAAGAATATTTCAGTTAAATGCAAAATGCTTTTTACACCCAAATTATTCATATTTTGCATTTTGGCTATGATGTTATCATTTGGGCTAAGTACCAAAATATCAGCAATGTTGCTAAAAGATGCTACTTCATTAAGATAATTGGTTCTTATTTCGCTATCTGTAGGGTCGTCCCAATAAGTATCAATTAGGCTAAAGCCAAAGTATTTTATATGTTTATTTGCTCTTGTGGACTGCCCACAAGCTGAGCAAAGCAAAAATATAAGCACTAAAGCTAGAGATATTCTTTTCATAACTAAAAAATTTAAGCTAATATATCTTGGAGGGTTTTTCTTACTAGTTCGGGGTTAGCTTTGCCTTTACTTTCTCGCATAACCAAGCCCAATAAAGCATTAATTGCTTTTGGGTTAGCTCGCACTCGCTCTACTAGCTCAGGGTTATCGTCAATTACTTTTTGGGCGATAGCAATAATTGCACTGTTATCAGAGATTTGCCCCAAGGCTCTTTCCTCGACAAGTTTAGCTGGGTCATGGCCGTTTATAACATCTTCTAAAATATCTTTGGCAACCTTACCCGAAATTGTTTTACTATCGATTAGCTCTAACAGCTTTCTTAGATTTTGAGGGCTAAGTTTGGTTTCTTGTATTTTAAGCTGATTGTTATTGAGGTAGCCAGCGATATCACCAGTTAGCCAATTGGCAATTGTTTGGCTATTGCCACTATAGCTAGTACTTACTTCATCAAAAAACTTTGATATATGCAGATCTATAGCAATCTGTTTGGCATCTTGTTCTTTAATTTTAAGCTCTAGGTATCTTGCTAATTTTGAATCTGGAAGCTCGGGAGTTTTGGCTTTTATTTGTTTAATTTGCTCTTGGCTAATTATTAATGGTGGTAAGTCTGGTTCGGGCATATAGCTATAATCCGCTTCGCCCTCTTTGGTACGCATTAAATAGGTTTTTTGGCCACCATCATCCCAGCCCATGGTATCTTGGCGAATTTTACCGCCATCTTCCAAAATCCGAGTTTGGCGTTTTATTTCAAACTCTATAGAGCGTTGCACGCTTTTAAATGAGTTTAGGTTTTTAATTTCAACTTTAGTGCCTAGCTCTTCGCCAGCTTTACGCAAAGAGATATTGACATCAGCTCGCATTTTACCTTCTTCTGGGTTGGCGTCTGATATTCCTAAGGCTTGGGCAATTGCTCGAATTTTCCGCAAAAATTCTCGGGCTTCATCTGAGCTTTCTATTTCGGGCTCTGTTACCATTTCTATAAGAGCAGTACCAGCTCGGTTTACATCAACTAAGCTATAGTCAACATAGCTAGGGTGAACCAATCTACCTGCATCTTCTTCTAAATGGCAGCGAGTTATGCCTATTTGTCTACCATTACTTAGGCTAAGCTTGCCATGCTCACCTACTGGGTGGTCATATTGGCTAATTTGGTAGTTTTTGGGCTGGTCTGGATAGTAATAATGTTTGCGGTGAAACTGGGTTCTTTTGGGTACTTGGCAATCCAGAGCAAGGCTAAACATTATGCCCTTTTCTACGGCGTGTTCATTAATTGTGGGTAAGCTCCCAGGTAAGCCTAAGCAGACGGGGCAGCTTGCTGTATTGGCTTCATTTTTTTGGCTCTCGGCAGGGCAAGAGCAAAACATTTTTGAGTTTGTACTGAGGGCTAAGTGGACTTCTAAACCTATGACTGTTTCATACATATTATAAATAATAACTTAAGCAAGTAAAAAAGGTCTAAGTACAAGATGCTTTTGGTACTTTTGAGGCAATTAAAAGTTGTTTTTTTGGGCTAAGATATATTTATGATAAAGGCTGAAGTAAAAGAAATTGCAGTTGCCAATGATGGAACTTATGCTTTAGTACTACTAATGACGGCAGAGGGGGAAATAGTTCCTATTAGTATTGATTTGTTACAGGCTCGAGCTATTATGATTGCACGCTCAAAAGAGAAATTCACTCGCCCCTTAACTCATGACCTGTTATTAGATATAATTAAAATCTTAAATGCAAAGATTATAAGAGTAGAAATTACAGATTTGATTGATGGCACATACTATTCAAAATTAATTTTGGAAAATAGAGGTTTGGAATTTGAGATGGACGCTCGTCCAAGCGATGTAATTGCTTTAGCTGTTAGGCAAGACATTGATATTTTTATTGCAAAAGAAATAGTTGACAAAAATTCACTAGTCGAAGAGCAATTTTTCCCAACGGGAGCTGCGCAGGCTTAATATACAAGCTTTTAAGCTTAAGCTAAAGAGTATAACCACCCTCGATGTCATCTCTTATTACTTCGCCTGCTCGTAGTACAATTGTACGGTGTTTTAGGCTGTCGACTAACTCACGTGAGTGAGTTGCTACTAAAATAGTTGTACCACGCATGTGCAGTTCATTTAAAAGATCGAGTATCTCCCAGCTTGTATCAGGGTCTAAGTTTCCTGTTGGTTCGTCGCAAAGTAATATTGCAGGCTTGGTCACTATGGCTCGAGCAATAGCAACACGTTGTTGTTCGCCCAGAGAGAGTTCAATAGGATAGGCCTTGCGCTTATGAGCTAAACCTACATGCCTGAGGGCAACGGTACTTTTTTGAGCTAAATTACCTTTGTGACCAGTAGCTCTTAAAACAAAACTTAAATTCTCTTGAGCACTAACATTAGGTAGTAATCGGTGATTTTGAAAAACCATACCCATTTGACGACGCAAATAGGGCAGCTTACTCTCGCGGATTTTTCTGGCATCTTTACCAAATAAATAGACCGTACCTACTGTAGGGGTTATTCTTCTCAAAATTAACGATAGGAGCGTAGATTTGCCAGCCCCAGAGTGGCCGGTAATATATATAAATTCTCCTTCGCTAATTTTGAAATTTACAGCTCTAAGAGCATGTGAGTGGGTTCTGGAATAAGTTTTGGTAATATTATGAAACTGAATCACGGTAATGTTCCCTAATAGCTAGCGATGGTTTTAATCAATAAATCCATTGCTTTACTACGGTCAATATTAAGAGCTAGCTTAACATTTCTTGTAAGCTCATTTTTTACACCACGCTCATCAACTACAGTCATACCTCTGGTATATTCACCACAGAGCTCTACTTCTACATTTCGTTCGGCAAATTCAAATAATTCGGGATGAGTAATTGTCATAATGGCACATGGATCATGAAGTGGACCATTAAATTCACCAAAAAATTTCTCGGCATACATAGTTGCAAAAAACTCGAGCATATCCGCCACAAAGTTAGAAACAAGGCTATCTATTTTCCTAATCGTTGCAATATCTTCGCGTAAAACTCCAAATTGATGAGTTAGGTTTAAACCACTCATTAGTATTTTTGCTCCACTAGAAAAAACAATGGCAGCTGCCTCTGGGTCGGCAATAATATTAAATTCGGCAACAGGAGTTCTATTACCAAAGAAATTACTACCACCCATAATAGAAATACCTGCGATTTTATCTAAAATATCAGGTGCTGTTCTAATAGCCAAAGCAATATTGGTTAGTGGTCCAATGGCTACTAACCAAAGCTCTTTATCATCCTGAGCACGCACAGTATCAATAATAAACTGTATGGCATTTGTACCATTCAATTTCCTTTTTAGCTCAGGTAAAATTGGTCCACCTAAGCCAGTCTCACCATGAATACCCGGAGCATGAATTCTTTGGGCTACTAGTGGTCTATCAGCCCCAGAGTATATAGGAATATCTTCGTCGATTATTTGGGCAGTCATAAGGGCATTACGGCTGGTTAAATCAAGTGAGACATTACCATTAACTGTGGTAATGCCTAAAATATCGCAATGCTTAGCAGCAAATATAATTGCTACTGCATCATCATGTCCGGGATCGCAGTCTAGAATGATTTTGGGTTTTTTCATCAAATCAACCTTCACTTTTTTCTTTATTTGCTTCTTTTATCTTAGCTTTTATCAAAGCATCACTAGGTAATACTTCAGCAGAAACAACTATATCTTTGGCACCTAGTTTCATAATAGTTACACCCTGTGAGCTTCGCCCATAAGAACTTACTTCACTTAATCTTGTTCTTATTAATACGCCACCTTCCGATAATACAAATAATTCTTCTTCGCCGCTTACATGGCTAAGGCTTACTAATTTTCCAGTTTTATCGGTAACTTTTAAGGTGATTACACCCAAGCCACCACGGTTTTGATCAGGATATTCTGAGAGCTTAGTACGCTTACCAAAACCATGCTCACTAACTGCTAATAGCTCAGCATTTTCTTTTTCTTCTTTAGCTATAGTTGCTAAGCTAACTACATAATCATCAACTCTTAAGCGAATACCAATTACGCCTTGGGTAGCACGGCCAGTTTCACGGATTTTTGACTCGGCAAATCTAATGGCTTGACCATCATGAGTTGCTAATAATATATCAGCTTCGCCATCGGTTATATTTACTCGCACAAGCTCATCGTCCTCTTGTAAGTTTATAGCTATTAAACCTGAAACATTGATATTGCTATAGCTGCGAATATCAGTACGTTTTATGATGCCTTTGCGAGTAGCAAATACAAAATATCCGTCCATATCAAAAGTTCTTAGTGATAATACAGTCTCAATTTTTTCTTCGCCCTCTAGTGGTAAAATATTTCTAAGGTGATTGCCTCGAGCATTACGGTCTGCTTGGGGTAGGTCATAAATCTTTTCACGATAGACTTTGCCGCGGTCACTAAAGAAGAGCAAATAATCATGGCTACTACCAACTAAGAGCAATGAATTAACATCATCTTCTTTTTGATTTTGTGAGCTAACCCCACGCCCCCCCCGAGATTGGGCACGATAGCGACTGAGTGGAGTACGCTTGATATAGCCGCCTCTGGTCATGGTAACAACCATATGTTCTTCAGCAATTAAATCTTCTTTGCCAATGGCATCACTCATAGTGATGATTTGGGTTTTCCTCTCATCACCATATTTTTTCTTAACAGCCAAGAGCTCTTTTTTAATTTCTGCCCACAGCATTGCTTTATTTTTCAAAATAGATTCTAAACGAGCAATCTCCTCATTTAATAAGCGATATTCTTCTAACAGTTTTTCACGCTCTAAACCAGTTAAGCGTTGTAAACGCATATCCAACACTGCCTGAGCTTGTGCACCTGATAGGTCAAAAGCTTCCATCAAGCCTTTTTTGGCAGTTGCACCATCTTTAGAAGCTCTAATTAGAGCAATTACTTCGTCTAAACGGTCAAGAGCAATTAAATACCCCTCTAAAATATGGGTACGCTCTTTAGCTTTGCGCAGTTCAAATTTACTGCGGCGTTTATACACTTTTATACGATGATCAAGATAGTATTTTAGCATTTGTTTTAATGATAAGAGCATTGGTTTTTTATTTACAATAACCATGTTATTTACACTAAAACTGCTTTGCAATTGGGTGTATTTATAAAGCTGATGTAAAACAACCTCAGGGTGAGCACCACGTTTAATATCAAATACTACTCGCATGCCTTGCCTGTCAGACTCATCGCGATATTTAGCAATGTCAGTTATTTTGCCTGCCCTAACTAGTTTGGCCACATTTTGTATTAAGCTAGTTTTATTTACTTGATATGGGATTTCTGTGACAACAATAGAGTGGCGGTTGTTGCGCTCCTCAAATAAGACTCGAGCCCGTAGTTTTATAGACCCACGGCCAGTCTCAAAGGATTTTTTGATATTTTCAGCAGACATAACTCCACCAGTAGGGAAGTCCGGCCCTTTGATATGCTCCATTAGCCCATCAATATCAATTTTAGGATTTTCAATAAGAGCAATAAGGCCACCAACTACTTCGTTAAGATTATGAGGTGCAATATTGGTAGCCATACCCACAGCAATGCCAGTTGAGCCATTCATTAGCAAATTAGGTACGCTAGAAGGTAGGGTTTCTGGCTCTTGATTAGTGCCGTCATAATTGTCTTTAAAGTCTACAGTCTCTTTGTCAATGTCTAATAAAAGTGCTTCAGTAATAGCGGCCATTTTTGCTTCGGTGTATCTATGAGCAGCAGCTTTATCGCCATCAATAGAACCAAAGTTGCCTTGACCATCAACAGTTGGATAGCGTAAGTTCCAATCTTGAGCAAGCCGGACCATAGCATCATAAATAGCAGCATCACCATGAGGGTGATATTTACCCATAACATCGCCAACAACTCGAGCACTTTTTATGTATTTACGATTGGGGTATAAGCCCATTTCATGCATGGTGTACAAAATACGTCTTTGTACCGGTTTTAAACCATCACGTACATCTGGTAACGCGCGATCCATGATAACAGCCATGGAATAATTAATAAAACTAGATTTCATTTCGTCGGTAATTGCTACCGGAACGATTTTTCCTTCGTTCAACTTGCCCTCCCAAATTAAGCGGTAGAAACCACTTGTGTAACGTTACATTTTAACATTTGCCCCTATTCTTTAGGGCTACCAAAAGACACATCTAATAATGCTACAGACAAGGCATAAGGCATGCCTTATGCCTTGTCTGTACAGAACAGAGTTGTTTAGCTATTTCTAAATTGCATATCATGCAAATCTTTATAAAGACCTTGCTGTTTTACCAATTCTTCATGTGCCCCCTCTTGGACTATTTGTCCGTCTTCTAAAACAACAATCCTATCGGCATTATGAATTGTGCTAAGTCGGTGAGCAATTACAAAGCTAGTGCGGCCTTTCATTAAGTATTCTAAGGCATCTTGCACCAAAGCTTCTGATTCACTATCCAGTGAGCTGGTGGCTTCGTCTAATATTAAGATACGCGGGTTTTTTAATAATGCTCTGGCAATTGCAACCCGTTGCCGTTGACCACCTGATAGCTTTACGCCTCGCTCGCCAACCAAGGTTTCATAGCCATCTTTGAATTTACTAATGAATTCATGGGCATTGGCTGCTTTGGCAGCAGCATAGACTTCTTCATCACTGGCATTTGGGCGACCATAGCGAATATTTTCTTGGATTGTGCCAGAAAATAACTGAGTTTCCTGAGGAACTATACCGATATGGCTACGCAAGTTTTTCAGTTCTATGTCTTTAATATTTACTCCGTCTAAATAAATAGCACCATTGCTTGGGTCATAAAATCTTGGAATTAAAGAAATTAAGGTGCTTTTGCCTGCCCCACTTGGACCAACCAAGGCAGTTATCTCAGCAGCTTTAGCTGTTAAGGAAATATTTTTTAGTACCGGGTTATCATCATCATAAGAAAAGGATAATTCTTTAAATTCAATTTCACCTTTTACATCAGCCAATTCTGCTTTATTAGCTGCGTTAGGAATTTTATCTTCGTTGTCTAATAATTCAAAAATCCTTTTAGATGCTCCTAAAGCCTCTTGGAATTGGCTGTATAAACCAACCATAGCGCCAACAGCACCTGCAACAAAAATTGTATAGAGCAAAAATTTGGATAAGTCACCACCGGTAATTGCACCACTAAATACCAATCTGCCGCCATACCAAAGCACTAAGCTGATAGCTGAGAACATAGAAAAGAAAATGCCAGCGGCAAATAAGCCACGGTACAAGGCTCGTTTTTTAGCAGTTTGAAATGATTCTTTAATTTTCTCGTTGTAGCGCTCAGTTTCAAAATCTTCACTAGCAAAAGATTTTACCACTTGAATACCACTAATAGCCTCTTCGGCATTGGCATTGGCTTTGGCAATGGAATCTTGAAACGTGGTGCTGATTTGTCTTATCTTTTTACCAAAGAATGCTGCGGCTAAAATTACAATTGGTACAACAGCTAGCATTAAAAATGTTAATTTGTAATTGGTTATAAATAGTAAAACAATACTACCAATTAGCAATACACCTTGATTTACAAATTGGGCTAAAGCGGTAGACACAACTCCACGTACCGAAGCGATGTCTGAGGTGAGCCGAGAGGTTATTTCACCGGTGCGCCTGTTTTCGAAGAAGTGATTTGAGAGTGATAGTAAATGCTGATACAAAGCACTGCGTAAATCAGCTACTACGCCTTCACCAGAGACGTTTAAAAGGTAGGTTCGTAAAAAGTTGAAAATTGCTTGTACAAAAAACACTAAAATCAATAATGCGATAGTTGTATTTAAGTCAGCGGCATTACTAGAATTAAATTTATCAACAAATTTTCCAATAAATTGCGGAAAGACTAAGCCAAGCAAGCTAGAAATAGCAGCAGATAAAATACCAAATACAAGCATGCTTCTATACCTTTTTGTATAGCCAAATAATCGTTTTAATTGTTTTAGATCGCTTAAATCGCCTTTTGTTCGTTTTGGTTTTGACATTTTTATAGTTTACTTAGTGTATTTAGTTATTTTAGTAAGTTGCACTGTGCTTAGTTATTTAAGAACTAAGAATAAAACAACTAGAATTAACTAGTTAGTAGCTATTAGCCTAAGAAATGCCTAAGATTATAGGACTTGGAATATGGATAATCTTAGCTTTATACCAAGCTCAAGAAATATCTTTCTTTTAATTTTCTTATCAATATTAAATGGGTGAAAAGGAGAAAGGGTAAAGTTGTAGACTGCAAATTTCTAAATAATGGGCAGAACAAATTACTTGAGAGATGCTGCTTATAAGAGAATTAGGCAATTGAGTTTGCTATTAGCCTTTCAAACTGTGAGCAAATTAGGTAGAATTTACTATGAAAGCACTATGGCAACCATCTCAAGAGCAAATTGAGAATACTGAAATGTGGAAGTTTATGCAGGCTTTGGGCAAGCATACTGGGCAAGAGATTAGTACTTATGAAGAGATGCATGAATACTCGGTAGATAATTTAGCTGAGTTTTGGCGGTTTTATAGTGAATATATTGGTTTAGATTTAGCTAGTGATGAAGTTTTTCAAGGGGAGATGCCTTTTGTTGAATGGTTTAAAGGGGCTAGGTTTAACTATGCTAAAGAGCTTTTGTTTCCTAGAGATTTAAAAGACGAGAATAATTTGGCAATTATTTCTTTATCTGAAATGGGTTTTGAAAAAAAACTGAGCTATAAAGAATTACGAAAAGAAGTTGCTAGCTGTGCTGCGGCACTTAAAAGAGAGGGTTTGCAAAAAGGTGATAGAGTAGCAGCAATTGCTAGCAATACCGCTGAGACTACAGTTTTATTTTTGGCATGCTCGAGCCTAGGCATAATATTCTCTAGTTGTTCACCTGACTTTGGTTATGATGCTGCTAATGCTAGGTTTTCTCAGATTGAAGCTAAATTAATATTTGCTTCTAGTATCTATTATTATGCTGGCAAAAAGTTTTCTATTTTAGACACAATCAATAAACTAAATGAAAGCATAAAGCCTAAAAAAACTATTCTATTGCCTTACTTTGAAAAAGAAGTTGACGGGGCTGGTTATGAGATTTGGGGGGATTGGCTCGAGCCTAAGGCAAGCTTAGAGTTTGCTGACTTGGAATTTAATCATCCCCTATATATATTATTTTCTTCAGGTACAACTGGTTTACCCAAGGCAATTGTTCACAGAGCTGGAGGAGCTTATATAAAGCATAGCCTCGAGCAAAAAATCCACTCAGATATTAAAGCAGGGGACAGGGTATTTTATTTTAGTACCTGCGGTTGGATGATGTGGAACTGGTTGGTTTCAGCTTTGGCTCAAGCCGCAACAATTGTCCAGTTTGACGGCTCACCTGCCTACCCAGATTTAGATTATTTATGGCAACTTAGTGAAAAATACCAGTTCAGTTTTTTTGGTACAAGTGCCCGCTATATCCATAGCTTAGATGCTGCCAAGTTCTCGGCAAAGAAATATGATTTATCGCATTTGCGCACTATCGCCTCAACTGGCTCGCCATTGTCAAAGCGAGGTTTTGAATATGTTTATGAAGAGTTAAAAGAAGATGTGCATTTGGCAAGTATTGCTGGTGGTACCGATATTGTGGCTTGTTTTATGTTGGGCGTGCCTATTAAAGCAGTTTTTGCTAGTGAAATACAAGGGGCAGCATTAGGGGTTGCTTTGGCAGCTTATGACCAAGCAGCAAAGCCAGTTTATGGTCAGCCAGCCGAATTGGTTTGTACCAAAGCGCTGCCTTCAATGCCAATTAAATTCTGGAATGATGAAAATAATGAACGTTATATCTCGGCATATTTTGAGCATTATCCCAAAGTTTGGCGACATGGTGACCTAATAGAAATAACCGAGAATAACGGCATAATAGTTTATGGCCGTAGCGATGCTACCCTAAACCCATCAGGCGTGCGGATTGGTACCGCTGAAATTTATAGCCCTTTGGAAGCTATCCCAGAGATAATAGATAGCTGTGCTATTGGCAAAAAAACCAAAGATGACGAAGAGATTTGTTTATTTGTGGTTTTAGATGATTATGTTTTAGATGACGAACTGATAACTAGAATAAAGACAAATATTCGTAAAAAAGCTAGCCCTAGGCATATGCCAAAATATATTTATCAGCTTTCTCAGTTACCTCGTACCCGTAGCGGTAAAACTATGGAAATAGCGGTTTCGCGGCTGGTAAATGGTTTAAAAGTACCTAACATAGAAGTCATGGCAAACCCAGAGTCTTTGGAGGAAATAAAAAAAATAATACCTTAAATGTGTTTTTGATTTAATAGAACCTACGAGAAGCTATATTCGATTAAGAAGCCAGAAGATTTAGGAATGTATAAATAGACAAGTGTCAGAAGTCTTTTTAGCTATTGTAAAAATACTACTTAAGCTAAAACTCGAGTAGTCATAGTATTTACAAGCTGTTGAAATTCTGATTCTGAGAATGGCTTTTGTAAAACTTTTGCTTTGGGTTTATTAAACCTACTAAAAAAACCATTCTTTTGTTGCTCATTAGCTAATAAAATGATTGGCAAATGCTTTCTTTTAGTAGATTTGCGTACTCGTTTTACAAATTCCCAGCCTTGTCCTTCAAAGTCATCGACAATAATTAAATGCGGGTTGTGTTCTTCTAAATACCTAAGACCAGAGGTATAGCTACTTACTAAAATGGGTTTAAAACTAGAACGCAATAAAGAAATACTAAGTAGCCTTTGATATGCACTGCTAGGTGAAATTGTTAAAACAACTCTAGTATCAGGTTTATATTTACTAGGGCCAATAACTCCAGCCTGCTCGAGCTCATACATAAGATATAATATTTGTCTTTGCTGGATGTCCATTTCAGCAGCTATGCTAAGAGCATTTCTTTTGCCATCAACATAGCCCAGAATTTCCCAACTGCCATCTGGAAGTTCTAGTTTAGAGGGGTCACCAGTGCGTTCAAAAATAGTATTGCCATTCACATGACCTTTTTTCCAATTATGAACATTCTTTACAACTTGCATTAATAATGTCATAGCATCAAAGGCATGCTCAGTAGGGATTTGTGAGGCTAAGTTGCTTTTCTCGGCAAAATGAAAAACACCTTTTTTCCAAAAGATTAACTCAGTTAAAACCTCAGTTATTTGTGAATATAAAGCACTTTTTAGGTCTTCTTCTTCAATATAACCCATTGCTACTGCCGATAACCCTAAGGGTGTACCGGCGTTTTCTCTTTTTTGTTTTAGCAAAATAGTTTGCACTTCAAAACTAGATAGCTTTTCCATACGTACCAAAACTTCACCCAAGTGAACACCAGGGCTTAGATGGGCATATTGAATGCGCCCCATCTCAAAATAAATACGAGATCTATAATTTGGTCGCGATAAAGTTAAAATGCCTGACTTCATTCCAGC
>CAMZLP010000027.1 GCA_947311535.1 uncultured Deinococcota bacterium
AAATATATATAAATAAAATACTAAATAAGACGACAATAATATTTCGTCTGGACTTTGGTAAACTAAGCCCAAAATCATTCTCTTGTTTTTTCTTAGATTTTAACGCCATATTGTATACACCTTCAATTTAATAGGTTCAATCTTTTTAAACTCAGGAGCTGCCAGTGGGGCAACCATTTGAACTTTGCTGAGTTGACTAATTGGAACCATGCCATGGCTTCTAGCCCAAGCTCTTATTGCTAAAGGGCCTTTTATTTGTTCTGCTTGATGCCGCAAATCGGTTAAGCTTTTCAAATATTCGTGCTTTTGCTCGAGCAAACCCAAAGTTTTTCGGCTACCATTTAATTCTCGATATAAAGCTTGGCTTTTTACACCCAAAATTGCTAATCCCAGTAGCAAAAAAGAATATAAAATCACCACCCTAGTTAATACTTTCATACTCGCCCCCCGAGTTTTTCAGCAATTCTTAATTTTGCACTTCTGGCTCTGGGGTTTTGCTGAATTTCCTCAGAGCTCGCTGTAAGTGGTTTTTTAGTGATTATTTTTAATTCTTTATCATCTTTAATAAAGTGTTTTACAATTCTATCTTCTAAGGAATGATAGCTAATAACAACAAGTTTCCCATTCTTATCAAGTAGTCTACTTGCTGCCTCTAAAGCATCTTCTAAAGCCCTTAGCTCATCATTGACATATATCCTTAGCGCCTGAAAAGTCTGCCTAGCAGGGTGTTTTTTACGGTATTTACCCTTAGGATAAGCACTAACAATTATCTCAGATAATTGAGATGTGGTTTTAATAATAGTTTCTTGGCGAGCAACTACAATAGCTTTGGCAATACGTCTACTCAAGCGTTCTTCGCCATATCTATATATAAGAGCCGCAAGCTTTTCTTCTGCTAAATTATTAATTATCTCTTCTGCTGATTGGGCTTCACTGCCCATACGCATATCCAAAGGGCCATCTTGTCTAAATGCAAAACCTCGCTCTGCTTGGTCTAATTGCATTGAAGAAACCCCAAGATCAAATAAAATACCATCGATTTGATTAAAATCTAATTCTTTAGCAGTTTTTATGAGTCCACGAAAATTTGTAATGCTAAGCCAGAAATTTTGATTTTGTTCTTTTGAGAGAGTAGTTCTTAATTCTTTTTCATATTTTATTACAGTTGCATCTTGGTCTATTGAGAGTAGCTTTAGATTATGCTCGAGCATGGCCCTAGTGTGTCCACCAGCACCAAAGGTGGCATCTATATATTTACCGCCTGTTTTTAAATCTAGAGCGGCTAGTGACTCTTTTAACATAACTGCTTCATGGCTATGAGTACTCATCCTATTAGCTCCTGTAATATTTCAGGGGCAGGACTTGACATTAAGATTTCATCTAAATTAGTCTTCCAACGCGCATCATTCCAGAGCTCCAGACGATTGGGAGCTCCAGCAATTATTACAGTTTTTTCAGTTTCACTAATTCCAGCAAAAGATCTTAGGGTTGCCGGAATATTAATACGCCCAGCCGAATCAGTATTTGCCTTAGAAGCACCTGAGTAAAAGAAGCGGACAAAATTCCTGGATTCAGCATTAATTATTGGTAAATTTCCTAAATACTCTTCCACACGTCTCCAATTTGCCAAGGGGAAGATATATAAACAACCTTCTAATCCACGGGTTACTACCATTCCATCAGTTACAAAATCCCTAAACGAAGGAGGAATAATAACTCGTCCTTTATCATCAACAGAATATTGGTATTCACCAAATGGCATTGTAAACCCGTCCTGCGTTAAACTTAGGGCCTATCGTGGCATCTAGAGGAACTGTGAATTTTACTATAGTAATAAGCGCAGGAGAGTTAAAAAAACTCAAACCCCCTAAATATTTCGTCACTATCACGATATAATGCAAATGATTTTCCATCCTAGATTTATTTAGCTAGCTCCATCCCAAAAGCCCTATCTTGAGGAAGTTTTTAGAGAAATTAGAGAGTTGATAGCATCTCCCACAAGATAGTTAATACTAACACAAATATCCCACAAAGTTCCACTATCTCCCACTATTTAATTATTTTTCGTGAAAGATAACAATATTCTCCCACAATAAACCCACCTACACTTAATAAATTTTGAATCGGTGTTAAAAATATATTGCAATATTGGATATCTAAAAACTGTAATTGCTTTTTTAAAAAATATAATTTCCCTGACATAAGTCCTCTCTTAGACCTTTCCCCTGCGTAATTACTAGTGATTTCTTTAGTTTTAATAGCCTTACTACTCTCCCTTCTGATATTACTAGCTTAGAGCTAGCATAGCCTGAAGCTAAATTATGCTATTGGCGAATAGCTTATAATCATATCTAACAAATCCCATTATGTGAATATTCTTACATTTAGCTGCTTCAATAAGAAGACTTCTTTTTGAAGCTGTGTTTGCTAGCTATTTATTACAAAAATACCGAGATTAAAGTTCAAAACCAAATGATTGAGAGTGTCGAGAGAGTTGTAAGAATTAAAGAGCTTGATTTTTATCAGAAGAGAATTATAGGCTATAAGTAACCTAAGTTCGGAATTAAATAAATCAATATATTATCTCTCTTTATTTCTATTTTTAATTTAATTTTCTTTATTAAATTGGAGTTTTCTCATCTTAGACGCTATTCTATCTCCGAGCTCAGGTTATAAGTAGTATTTTTACTAAACATGAGCTTAATTTGATAGAAGCTAAGGGGAATAGGATTCAAGAATTTAAACTAAGAATTAAATAGTTAGAATATGTCGTGAAAATGCGCAAGTCAAGAATATTTTAAAGAAAAACCACTTTCGCTTTAGGCATTATGAAAATTAAAAAAATAAAAAAGCAGAATGTGGCTTGCCACATTCTGCGCAGGAGGGCTATAAGCCGGATTCTGTACTCTTACGAGCTCTAACCATCTTTCTGAGATAATTGTCACCAATTACCTTATGCGGTCATCCCGGAGATTTTAACGAGTCGGGCAAACTCTCTCTCCCTATCGGACCTTGCACCGAGTGGGGTTTACCTAGCTAGCTTTGTTTCCAAAGCTACTGTTGTGCTCTTACCACAACGTTTCACCCTTACCAAATTATTGGCGGTTTACTTTCTGTTGCACTTGCCGTCGTCTTACACGCCCAGCCGTTAGCTGGCACCCTGCCCTTTGGAGTCCGGACTTTCCTCAGCTTTCGCCGCGATTAGACACCCTCACCAGATTATTATAACTTTGATTACTTATATATTTTGATTTTGACCAACCTATGTACAGCCATATAATTAACATGGTCATTTCTATTAATATTAATTATTTTGCATAAGTGAAAAGCAAAAAATGCTGACTGAAAAAGTCGTAGACGGTGAATCTCAGCAGGTATATCTAGAATAAACTTGGTATTATACTGACATTTTAGAAATATAGACAAAAAAAGGTCTCTAGAATTCTAGAGACCTTAATAGAGATTAAGTTTTAATTATTGTAGATCGAAGTAATTAGTTACTACAATAGCTCCACTAATAATATCATTGCGAATTGCTGCCATTTTACTAACAACAGAGCTAGGAATTAATGGGTCGTTATAGTCGCCAAGTGCCCAGCCAACACCATTTTCTGCAAGGCCTAAAGCTTGATAGCCACCTTCAAATGTGCCATCTGCAACAGCTTGGACAGCATTTGCAGCAGCAATATCAACTCGTTTTAACATACTTGTTAAGCCGTGGTTTAGAGTAGAAACTCTATCATCGGTATCACCTAGGTAATTTTGATTAGAGTCAACGCCAATAAAGAATAATGGCTGACTGCCAGCATCACATTTAGCATTGTATTCAGCACTTTTTGGAAGAACTTTTACAGTTGAAGAAAGTGGAGTAGTACGTAAGTTATCTGATTGATAACACATAGTTTGGGTTACAAAATCAATTACACCAAGTCCAGAAGAACCAGCTGCAGCATAAATTATATCTGCACCTTGAGCTTGTTGAGCGGCTGCTAATTCTTTGCCACGTGCAGGGTCATTCCATGCAGAAGGAGTAGTACCTACGTAGTTGCTGATTACAGTGCATTCAGAACATGCTGCCATAACGCCTTCTTCATAACCCAAGTTGAATTTATGAATTAGTGGAATATCCATGCCACCAATAAAACCTACAACTCCGGTTTGGCTCATAAGACCAGCAAGATAACCTACAAGATAGCTGCCTTCGTGCTCAGCAAAGCCAACACGTAATTCGTTAGGGTTAATATCGTCGATTGGCCATGCATCGATACTTAGATAGTTTGTATCTGGGAACTCAGCTGAAATATTATGAATAATATCTACCTGTGCAAAGCCAGGAGCAACAATTAGATCAGCTCCATCAGATGACATTTGGCGTAAACCTTGTGCAAAAGTGTCAGGCGAGCCTTCAAATTCTAAAATTTCAATATCGCTATCTAAATTATCAATAGCGGATGAAAAGCCTTCCCAAGTACCTTGGTTAAAAGACTTATCAAATTTACCACCAGCATCAAAGTTAATACCCATGACAAAATCTTGAGCTAGGCCTAAGCTAAGACCAGCGAAAGCTAGAGCTACAACTAAAAGTTTTTTATTCATATATTCCTCCAAAATTGGGCTTTATGCCCTCGGCTAAAAGTATATCATGCAAACTATAAAATAAGGCAAGAATAAATGAGCAATTTCCAAATGTCTTAATAGATAATGAAAAGCCCTTTTAAAATATGAGTTTTAGGCTAAGGTTTTTATGATAAAAAAATCACGAACAGAGATATTGTGAATATAATCACTAAGGTACGGATAATTCCATATTTGCTCTGAGTGAAAGGTATTCTGGGGTAAAAAAACTAATATTTTGTAAAGATAAACTTTAGATTATGGAAAAAGCTCGAGCAAAACTCAATAACCTCAAACAAAAACTCTTAGATGCAAATTATAAATACTATATATTACAAGAGCCAGAAATCTCTGATCAAGAATATGACGCATTATTAGCTCAATTAAAAACTATTGAAAATAAACACCCAGAACTTTTAAGCCCAGACTCTCCTAGCCAAATTGTAGGTATAGCCCCTCAAGCTTCTTTTAAATCTATTAAACACCTTAACCCTATGATGTCATTAGACAATGCTTTTAACTATGATGATTTAGTAAAATTTGAAAAAAGTATTAGGCGGAACTTAGCTTATGAGGCTGGGCTCGAGTATATAGCAGAGCTAAAGATAGATGGCTTAAGCGTCAATTTGTACTATGAAAATGGCGTATTAATTTGGGCAGCAACCCGAGGTAACGGTATAGAGGGTGAAGATATCACCTTCAATATATTAAACATAAAAGGTATTCCTCAAAAAATAGAAAATGCACCCGAGCAATTAGAAGTACGAGGAGAAATATATCTGTCTAAAACAGAATTTGAGCGCATAAACCAAGAGCGTGAAGAGGCAGGGGAGAGCTTATTTAAAAACCCTCGTAATGCTGCAGCCGGAACGCTGCGCCAGCAAGATGCCAAAATAGCAGCTTCTAGAAATTTGGAAGTTTTTTTATATGCTTTGGGTTCACATCATGGTTTGGGTCTAAAAACTCAGGCAAGTATTTTGGATTGGCTCGAGCAAAAGGGATTTAGAGTAAACCCAATGCGGGAAATAGTAAAATCTGAAAGCCAGATAAAAACTCTAATAGAATCATGGATTAATCAGCGCCCAAGTTTAGACTATGATGCTGATGGTATTGTACTGAAATTAAACGATTTGCAATTGCATGACGAATTAGGTGCTACCAGCCGTGCGCCCAGATGGGCAATTGCCTATAAATTCCCGGCGGAAGAGGTAGCAACAAAGTTATTGAGTATAAGCTTACAAGTTGGTAGAACTGGTAAAATTACCCCAGTTGCTGAGCTCGAGCCCAGACTATTAGAAGGCACAGAAGTATCACGGGCGAGTTTACATAATCCAAATTACATAAAAGAATTAGACATTAGAATAAATGACCGAGTTTTAATCCATAAATCTGGGGGTATAATTCCAGAAATAATAAAAGTATTAAAAGATGAACGCCAAGCGGACTCAGAAGAATATATCTTCCCTATGACTTGCCCAAGTTGTGAGCAAGCAAGTGGTTTTGATGGTGCAAATGTTTTTTGTAAAAACCCATTATGCCCAGCTAAACAATTGCAAAGAA
The DNA here is from genome assembly GCA_947311535.1 of uncultured Deinococcota bacterium. Lineage (GTDB taxonomy): Bacteria > Deinococcota > Deinococci > Deinococcales > Trueperaceae > CAMZLP01. The sequence continues at coordinate 6,175 of CAMZLP010000027.1, forward strand.
TAAGATATTTTGCCTCAAAAACTGCTATGGATATTGATGGCTTAGCCATTAGAACAATAGAGCAGCTTCTTAATGCTAAGTTGATAAGCACAATCCCTGACCTATATAAACTAACCAAAGAGGATTTACTTGGGCTGGACGGTTTTAAAGAAAAATCGGTTGATAATTTATTAAAGAGCTTAGAAAACTCAAAACAACAGCCCCTAGCAAGGCTGATAGTTGCTTTGGGCTTACCTAGCGTGGGCTCGCGTACTGCTTTGATTTTGTCCAGAAACTTTCCTAGCTTAGAACTACTGCAAAATGCCAGTCAAGAAGACTTAATTAGCCTAAATGATATTGGCGAGATAACAGCCAAAGCAATTTATGAGACATTGCGTACAGAAGAAATGCAAGAGCTTATAAATACTTTGATTGATTTAGGCATTAACCCAAAACAAGAGCTAACAGAGTCGGCAAATGAACTAAAAGGATTAAGTTTTGTGCTTACTGGCAGTTTATCTAAACCTCGTTCAGAATATAAAAATAGGCTCGAGTCGATGGGGGCTAGAGTAGCTTCAGCAGTTAGTAAAAAGACGGACTACTTGGTCGCCGGTGAAAATGCTGGTTCTAAACTTAAAAAAGCCCAAGACTTGGGGCTTAAAATACTCGATGAGACTGGGCTCGAGCTGCTTTTAAAAGCATTTAGATGAAATATGTAGTTAATTGAATAGTATCTTAAAAACATTCATAATTCTCTACTTCATCTTATCCCAATTAATTTCTTCTCTTATAAAATTACGTCGGACAACGTATTTTGCATGTTCACCATACAATGCTGACAGTCCTAATCTTTCTTGATTTTGATATAAGGAAAATACTATTTTTAAAATAATTCTTTAATTCGCCCATCAAAATGAAATTGATATGGTTTGCAAATAAAGCGCATATTAAAATCTTGATGTAGTGGATTAATAAATAATTATATTCACCTTTTATTGTTACACTAGGTACCCTTAAAGCTACTGTTTTAGCTTCCCCTAACCACTTATTAGCTAAAATCTGGCTTTGGGCAAATGGTGAAAACCTCCATCTTTCTGCTCTTTGCTCTAGATCCCAATCTTCAGCTAATTCTATTTCAATAAATATGTGCTTGTTGCCTTATCAATAAAGATAATTAATAACAAAAGCAATAATTAAGTAGCTGCTAGCCTAAGGAATAGACAAACGGAGAATTATTAAAATAGCAATATTCTTTGCTTTAGCTGTCTTGACAAATCTATTAAAATAAAATATCTTCCCAGTCAAGCTCATCTAAAGGTTGAAAGTGGTCAACATAATCTATAAGTACACCAGCAGATTGATTCTTAAACATAGAGCTTTCGACATGCTTACCCATTCTTTGCAAGGCTTCAACAAGTTCTATATAATCACTATCACCACTAATAATTATTGCAGTGTCAAAAGCATCAGCATGGGCTAACGTTAATGATTCTACGGCAATTGCTACATCTATACCCTTTTCTACCAAAGAGCCATCGTGTCTGCGATATAATCGCCCAAGCCGAACGGTTAAGTAGGGTATTCGTCGCAAACTTTCAAAAAATCGGTGTTGACCTTCACGCAGGCCATCTTTGTAATCATCGGTTAAAGGTGCATTGTAATAATAAGCTCTAAAAAGCTTACGCCCTTTAAGAAGCTGCTTAATTAGTTCTGATAAATTGACTCGAGTATTATCAAGATTATCTCGCATACCATTGTATAAATTACTGCCATCAATAAATAAAGCTACTCTTTCTATCAAAATAATCACTCCAAAATAAAATATGGCCAAAGACCAATTCCTAGCTTAACTGAAATTAAGATGAATTAGTTTTATCTATAGAACCAAGTTCCTTAACTCATAATTAAGGTAATTTTTCATATATGCCTCATAAAAGGACTACAACTCTCATAAAACTATGCATATAATTATAACTATGGATTTGAAACCAACAATTATTATTATTGAAGATGAAAAAGAAATTGCAAAATTTATCGATTTAGAACTTCAGGCGGAAGGCTATAACACTATAGTTACTTATGACGGTGTAACTGGACTATCTAAATTCCGTGAATTTAACCCAGACTTGGTTATTTTAGACCTAATGCTACCAGTTTTAGATGGTATTGAGGTTGCAAAGCGTATTCGTAAAACCAGTAATACGCCTATAATTATTCTAACTGCAAAAGACAATGTTGAAGACAAGGTTTTAGGACTGGATTCTGGAGCTGATGATTATTTGGTAAAACCTTTTTCGATTGAAGAATTATTAGCTCGAGTCCGAGCACATTTGCGCCGAGTAAACCCAGCCGTTACTGGTGAGGTTAGAGTCGCTGACTTAGTTATGAACTTAGACGGTCGTGAAGTTTTCCGAGATGGTAGACGTTTAGATTTATCAGCCAAAGAGTTTGAGCTTTTAGAAATTTTTGCCCGTAACCCAGGGAAAGTATTCAACCGCTTTGAAATAGAAGAAAAGGTTTGGCCAGAATACACTGGTGGAAGTAATGTCGTTGATGTTTATGTTGGCTATTTACGCCGTAAACTCGAGCTGGATGGTGAGCGTCGTTTGATTCATACCGTTCGAGGAGTGGGTTACGTTTTACGAAAAGAGTAAAGCCGTTAAAGAATGAGATTACGAACAAGACTTACTGTTTTTACAACGCTATTCTTGGCTGTGGTGCTTACTGCTACAGCCTTGGCTGTTTATGCTTTTACTGAGCGCTCGCTGCTAAAAACTAGTGAAACACGTTTAGAAGAATTTATGGAGAATGTGCTCGAGCAGCCCTTTAGTAGAGATAGTATTAGCTCCTTACCCAATGACTCATATTTCTTAGTTAAGTTGTTCCTTTTTGATATTGAAAAACCGACTGATATTAGAACAGGCTCTAGTTTTCGCTCAGGTGAATATACCTTTAATGCCTTAAAATATCAGCTTCTTCCCAAAGACACTAGAATTGATCCAGGTCAATTTGATAACTTGGTTGATGTAAATGATATTACGAGAAAAATAACCTATCATTTTAACCCTGACTCTGATGATTTGTTTAATAGACTTAGTGAAAATGATTTAAATATTTTGTTTAATACGGGGTTTTTAAACACTCGTATTACAAATACTAGGGGGAAAGTTTACTTGGCTTCTATTAAAAAGGAGACCTTTGTAAATGGTAATAGTCAGTTGTTTTTAGAACTCCCTAGTTATACATTAATAGCACTTCCTTTTCCACAAGAGGTTTTAAATAGACTTAGATTTTTGCTTTTTGCAACCGTAATTATTGCTTTTATTGCTTTTGCAATTGGAGTCTATTTACTTGCTGCAATAGTGCTAACCCCAGTTAGAAATATGACCCAAGCAGCAGGGCAAATTGGTGGCCAGGATTTATCCCTGCGAGTTCCTGTGCCAAAATCTGGGGGAGAGCTAAGCGACTTGGCAATTACCATAAACGGTATGCTTGAGAGGTTACAAGAGTCTTTTGAGACTCAGCAACGGTTTACCGGCTATGCCTCACATGAACTAAGAACACCAGTTACAGTAATAGCAGGACACGCTAACTATTTATTGCGTAGAACTAAGCCATCAGATGACCAAGTTGATTCTTTGACTATAATTCGTAAAGAGGCAGACCGAATGGCTAAGCTAGTTAATGATTTATTAGAATTGGCTCGAGCCGATGCTGGTTTAACCATTAAACGTGAAGCAATGAATTTGGTAGAGGTCTTAGAAGATATTAAAAAGGAAATTGCCCCAGTTTCAGATGCTGAAATTAGTATTTCTATTAGTGAACCCTTAATAGAAATATCCGGTGATGCCAATAGATTAAAGCAAGTTATTTTAAATCTATTACAAAATGCCCTTAATGCAGGCTCAAAATTAGTGACTATTAGCCTAGAAAAAGAAAATGATAAGATTCGTTTAGAAATATTTGATAATGGTTCAGGCATTGCCGAAGATGCAATACCTCACCTTTTTGAAAGGTTTTATAGGGTTGATAGCTCCCGCACAAAAAAAGGTAGTGGTTTGGGTTTAGCCATCGTAAAATGGATTGTATCTCAGCATGGAGGTACGGTTACAGTTGATTCGCGAATTGGAGGAGGTACTGTATTTACCGTAATTTTACCTAGTTTAGAGACAAAATCTGGTGAGCAGAATCTTTTGCCCCAAACATTATGGGGAAAGCAAATAAAAAATTAGATATCTCAATCAAAATAAGGCCTTTGTGGCTTACTGAAACTAGTTTCTAAAAAGGCTAATATGCTTTTTAGGAGGTAATAAATGTTAACTATTATTGGTCTAGCAATTACTATTTTTGGGATAGTACTTATTATTCAAGGAATTCAGGGTCAAAAGACCCTTAGTCGTAGTTTAGGTGGTATGGCTGTTATTGCAGGTGTATTAATTGCTTTTTTTGCAAATGCTTTTGTTATTATTCCACCAGGCCGTACGGGCGTTGTATTTAATGTTGTTGGTGGAGTACAAGAAGAAGAACTTGTTGAAGGCTTCCATATTGTCTTACCTTTTTTACAGCGAGTTACCGTTATGGATACTCGTAAACAAACCATTGATTTTGTAGGTACAGATGATATTTCAGCACTTTCAAAAGAGGGTTTGCAGATTGTAACTGATGCCACTATTATTTACAGAATTGATTCACAAAAAGCAGCTGAACTTTATCAAACTGTTGGCGTAAATTATCAAAGCAGCATAATAAGACCAACTGTCCGTTCAAAATTGCGCGACGTAATGGCAGAATTCAATGCTGCTGAACTTATTAGTACTAAGCGTCAAGAGATGCAAATAAGTTTGGATAAATCATTAGGGGAGGCTTTGCTAAAGAATAGTATTATCTTAGAAGAATTATTAGTTAGAGATATAAGGATTCCTGCTAGGATTTCTCAGGCTATTGAGGAAAAGCAAGCAGCTGAACAAGAAGTGCAAGTGGAAATTAACCGCCGTGAACAAGCTAAAATTGCGGCCGAGCGTGTAAAGATTCAGGCTGAGGGTGAACGTGATGCCGCTATCGCAAGGGCAGAAGGTGATGCTAAAGCTCTTACTCTAAAAGGTCAGGCAATTCGTGAGAATCCAGAAATAATCCAGCTTGAAGTTGCCCAAAGATTGGCTCCATCAATTCAGACAATTATGCTTCCTGCGGAAGGTAACTTTTTACTTGATATGAAAAACTTGATTCCTGGGCGTTAAAAAACAATAATCATAGACTCTAAGTCTTGGCTGTTATGAAAATAGCAGCTTTATTCTATTGATATATTTATAGCTTATAGAGAGAAGCATATTTTTGTAAAGTAGCTATCCTTTGATAAAATCCCAAGCCTACTAGATTCTTGATTGTGGATTCTTATTAGTTTCGCATTTACCTGTAAATATTTTATTTATTTGAAAGCCTGCTTCGCTAAAATACAATTAAGAACGTTCAGGCTTATTTCAGATCCCAAATGCCATACTAATAATTAAGATTCTTAGCTGAGTCTATAAGACCAGTTAAAAGTTGTGTGAATATTGTTGTCGAGCAATATTTAGCTTTTAACTGGTATTTTTAACTGCTATATTTCTATCTGTTTTTATACCAAATTGGGTGATATTCATAGCTGAAACAATCGGGGTTCTTGGAGGTTTATTAGTTTGACAAAGTCCTCGATATTTTGAGTATTGTTGTTATTTCTCCATAGCAAAATTAAAGCTTTGAGTTTATTGCTTTTACTTATTGAACCTTTAATTTAAACTTTATGACTAAATAAAAAGACTTTTTTGCAAAGTCTTTTTATTTGCTTGTGCTTTAATTTTGCTATGGAGAAATAACAACAATACTCAAAATATCGAGGACTTTGTCAAACTAATAAACCTC
>CAMZLP010000028.1 GCA_947311535.1 uncultured Deinococcota bacterium
AACAGCAGATAAAAGACCAATTATCGAAATGACTATTAGTAATTCAATCAAAGTAAATGCATCATTTTTTTTATACATAATACAAGTCCTCTCAATGACTTTTTATTTAAACTCCCCTAAAACTTAAATACAAAATAATCTCTTGCATCACTCAAAAAATCATTGAGCTAAGTTTTACATTTTTTCTCTTACAGTATTCTTACTTCCTGCATATATCGCTACTTAGAGCCATATTAATAATCGCTTCTTCCCTTTTAAACTAAATTAAGCTCAGGGAAATTAGTATTATAGCGATTTTTATCCAACGTAATAAGCCTATCTGTGGATGCTAAGGCATGGGCAGCAATAACAAAATCCGCTAATATACATTTTGCCTAACCACCGCTAGCCTTAAAACACCTAGACTGTTGGTGTTTATTGAAGGCAAATTATTTATTATTTCCGTTTTTTTAATAAATAGTGCTTGGCAATTTGAACTTCATCCCATCGGATTGACTCGTGCTTACGCTCGAGCATATCCTCATGGCCTTTGCCAGCTAGTAAAATAGTGTCACCAAGCTCAGCCATATTAATAGCCAATTCAATTGCTTCTTCCCTATTAGGGATTATCCAATAATCTTTTGTGGCTTTCCCTCCAGCAGCAATTGCACCCCTAGCCATCTCGATTAAAATTTCTACAATATCTTCGCTGCGCGAGTCTTCTTCTGTGAATATGGCTATCTCAGAATTTTCTATAGCTACTCTAGCCAACTCTGAGCGCTTATTTTTATCGCGTTCGCCAGCTGCCCCAATTAGCACAATTATTCTATTATCTGTAATCGGTCTAATTGCCTCTAGGGCTTTCTCTAGGGCAATAGGAGTATGAGCAAAATCAACGATTAATTTAAACTGTTCGGCTTGTACTACTTGCATGCGCCCTGGCACATCTCTAAATTCTTTTAAACGTTTTAGGCAAATGCTAATATCTATTCCAGACTGATTGGCTGCAGCAATCGCAGCCACCGCATTATGCACATTATATCGGCCCACCATATTTAGTTCACAAGAATAGTTTTGGCCAGCATATTCTAAAATAAAATTTTGCTGGGCATTATCTTCTTTTATTTCTAATATTCTATAGTCGCTATTATTATTTTCCCCATAGCTCAAAAAATTTTGTGCTTCTGCTTCAAAATACTGATAAGAAGGGTCATCTCGATTTAAAATACTCAAACTTGAGCGCCTTACTAAATTTAACTTAACATCTCTATATTCCTCAAAGTTTTTATGGAAATCCAAGTGTTCAGGTGTTAAATTAGTCCAAATACCAATATCGTAGTCAATCTCATCAAGCCGGTGCTGTGCAAAACCATGCGAGCTTGTTTCAATTACAGCTTGGCTTATTGCCTCATCACGGAAAATTGCTAAAATCTGCTGAACCTCTGGTGATTCTGGAGTGGTAAAATGCCCCTCCATTTTTAGCTCTTCAAAGCCTATTTTGGTAGCCGCAGTACTTAATAAACCAGTTTTATTTTTTACAGAAAGTAAATGATGTAGCAAATATGCAGTTGTTGTTTTACCATCTGTGCCTGTTATTCCAAAAGTAAATAAGTCTCTGCTTGGGTTATTATAAAAAGCTGCTGCTAGCTTAGCGGTAGCTAGCTTGGCGTTTTTGGTAGAAATATAAGGCAATCCAGCTAGGCTTTTTAATTTTCTTTCGCCAATAATTGCAACAGCCCCCAAATCAGCTACTTTATTGGCAAAATCATGGCCATCGCTAATTTCACCACTACGGGCAACAAAAACATAACCAGCTAGTACTTTTCGACTATCTTGGGCAACCCCAGTTACATCAATATCATAACTAACAGAAATATCAAGGGCTTTTTTTATGAGCTCTTTTAAAATCATAATACTGGCTTAGTTAAACCATGGCGTTCCAAATTTTCTAAAAGCCTAGCTAGGTCCTTAGGATTATTCACAAAATCTATTTTATCAGCTTCAACAATAAACAGTCTTGAAATTTTATAATTATTTATCCATTTTTCATAAAGAGTATTTAAATCTAACAAATACTTATCATCTATTTGGGCTTCATAATCACGACCACGCAAGGCGATATGCTGTTTTAAGGTTTTTAAATCTGCCCGCAAATATATAAGTAAATCTGGAGGCCGCAAGGCTGCCAAAATTGCCTTATACATCTGCATATAGCTTTTATAATCCCGCTCTTCTAATATGCCTTCTTGGTAGAGATTTTGGGCAAATATTGCGGCATCTTCGTAGATAGTTCTATCTTGAATTGTCCTAGATATTTTATTGACTTGCTCTAAATGTTGCTCGAGCCTCTTCGACAAGAAAAATATCTGCGAGTGAAAGGCAAATCGCTTCATATCTTTATAAAAATCTTCTAAGTATGGGTTTTCGTCAACTGCTTCATAAACTGCCTTTAAGTGATAACGCTCTGCCAATATTTTAGTAAGGCTGCTTTTACCAGCCCCAATATTCCCTGCAATTGCTATATACATTTAGGCAGCTCTAGTAATCTTCAAAATGTCATTGACCAAACGCTCTCTATCAATTTCTTTGCCTACAAAATCATATTCTTTGGCTTCTATTACAATATATTTACCACTATAACTTCTAAAATATTCATCATAAGCTTGGCCAAGCGTCCGCAAATAGCTAGCTTCTATATTCATTTCAAAACTACGTGCTCGTTTGGAAATTCTATTTAATAATAAATCAGGCTCTGCCCGCAAATAAACCACTAAATCAGGCTCGGTTAGCTTTGGCTTAAGATGCTGATATAGTTCTTGGTATAGCTCCCACTCATTGCCACGTAAATTCATAGTTGCAAAAATATAATCTTTATCAAATAAATAATCACTAACTGTATGCTCAAAAAATAATGCCCCCTGATTTAGATCTAAAATCTGCTTATAACGTGATAACAAAAAGAAAACCTGCACCTTAAAAGCAAAATTATCTGGGTCTTGGTAAAAATTTGCCAAAAATGGATTCTCTTCAACAACCTCAAGCATTAATCTTGCATCTAGTTCTTCTGATAGTATACGGCTTAAGCTAGTTTTCCCAGCTCCTATTGGCCCTTCTACAACAATATAAGACAATCCCAACCTCCGTACTAAAAGTATAAGTTATTTATTTTCAAATGTCATCATGGCTTAATCTGCCAGCGATATTTTTCTAAATCCAGCTTTCCTGATTTAAATACTACATTTTCCCGTTTTAACAATGCTTCTTGCAAATCCCCAAAGCCGAGTTTATGCGTTGAAACCCTGCCTTCGGCATTGATAACTCTATGCCAAGCGATATGCTCATTATTAGCACGCAAAATTGCTGCTACTTGCCGAGCAGCCCTTGGAGAACCTGCTAAGCTAGCAATTTGTCCATAGGTCATCACTTTTCCTTTTGGAATAGTTTTTATAATTTTTATCACCAATTCTTTAAATTCAGACACCCTTACAGAATAACAATAAGATAAGAAAAAAACGAAACCCAAGAAAGAATTAAGACAATTTTATGAAAATTCATTTTAAAGTAAGCCCAAATAGCGTTAAACTTAATCTCTATGAATCCATTCACAAAATTATTATTTATTTTTATCCTTCTTGCTCAAATCGCAAATGCTCAGATATATACAGACTACAACCCAATTGCTGCAAATACCGCATTAGAAACAGCTCTTTTAAATGAGACTAATTTAGTCCGGCAGAAAAATGGTTTAAGCCGCTTAGAATTTGATCCACAATTAGCTTTAGCTGCTCGTCAGCACGCCTTAGAAATGGCCACACTTAATTACTTTTCTCACCAATCACCAACAGCCGCTTCCAAAACACCTGCCATGCGAGTGGCTCGAGCCGGATCGGCAGTAGTCGCAATTGGAGAAAACCTAGCCCTTGTTCAGCCTGGTAATGTTGCTAAGGCAAGTATAGAAGGCTGGATGAATAGCCCAGCACACCGAGAAAACCTACTAAACCCCCAATATACCCATGTTGGTTTTGGCACCGCAACTAATAAGCATGGCATGGAAATAGCAGTGCAAGTATTTGCCATAGAACCATTTAACATCATTGGCAGCGAAGTCCGAGAAACTGTGCAAGACAACTATATTATCTCGATAGTAGTATCTGTAAAACAAAGCGCCGAGTATGTTTTAGAAATCGCAGGTGAATTTCATGAAGCGGGTTATTTGCAAGCGGGCACCCAAGAATTAAAATTCCCAAGTACCGAAAAAGGCTTAGTTGCTATACAAATTGGGGTTTTAAATTCAGAGGGTAATAGCTATATCACTCAAGATAGTGGTTGGTTAAATTTAGCAAATAACAGCTTTCAGATAGATGATATTGCCTCTAAACAGTATTTAGAAATTTTAGGGGTTTCGGCTCGAGCCCAACGCAGTCGAGTCAATGAGATATTTCTTATTTTAAAAAACGTTGGCAATTATCAATTAGCTGCTTTTATTAATCAAACTTATATGGATAATATATTAACTCCACAAGGCTATATTCATTTAACAATTGCAAATGATTTGACAAACCCAGAAATTTCTGTTGGCATAATAGAAGGTAATCAAGTTAACTTGCCCTATGTTTTTGTGCTGGATAATTCACATGGAAAGGCCTTTTTAAAGCCAAAAGCCCTAAATCCATAAACTTGTAAGAATCTTGTAAGAGCAATCATGATTTAGTAATTGCATGGAAAGAGAAACCTTATATACACAAATTAGCGAAGAGCAAATACCTCTTCAAAATAAACAAGTAAGCCATCTAAAAACTGAAACTTGGCTACAAGACCCGCATAACCAAGACCTTTGGCATGGATCAAATGGGGTAATAGTAAATTCTGAAGCTTTAGAGTACCGAGAAGAATTTTTTGAAATAATTCGCAAATACCATTAAAAAAAGGCTTGCAATTGCAAGCCTTTTTCTTTATCTATTTAAAAACCTATGGATTACAAGTTACTTTTGCTTCAACAAGTAAGCCCATAATGGAGCTTCCATTATTAACATCAACTTCAATACTATATGTCCCTGCTGCAGGTGAGCTAATAGTATAATCAAAGTTCATACCTACCTGGAAATCAGGAAATGAATTGCTCGTTAATGATTCTGTATGCAAGACTGTTCCAGTAGTATTCTTAATATCTAATTTTGAGCTATTATCAGACGCATATCTGCTAACATTTACTACACAATTTGTCATACCCGCTGTAATATTAAAATTTCTCTTAAAGATATAGTGGCCGTTACCGCGATGATTATTTTGCGGGCTGGAAATCCACTCACTATGCGCTGCATGCGGAGCAGTCCAAGCACCACTTGCATAAACTTCAGAATCACCAGTATAAGGATTTGTGGCAGGAGCTGTAATTATCTGCCAATCAGTATCTGCATCACCCATATTTAGGGCGGTCGTAGCATTTAAAGAACCAGTACTAATGTCAATAATCGTTTTTCTTAATACTTTGCTTGTAACACAACTAGTATCATTCTTATTATTAATATCACCTTGTGCAGTTGTAGTTGCGCAGTTTCTAGCAATATCTCCTACTTTGTCATTAACACTAACATTGAGCCTTAAATTAATGCTATCTCCTGAGGCAAGAGGTAAGCTGCCCGTATAGTTACAAGAAACCACATCAGGATTTGTACTAGCTAAACTGCAACTCCAATCAGTTGGAGAGTTTCCATCCCAGACTACTCCAGCCGGCAAAGTATCTTTTACAGTTATTGGGCCAGGAGCAGCATCTGGGCCGTTATTAGTTACCTGTATATTATATGAATTACTATCTCCTATTTTAATAATATCTTTTTTACTGGTCTTTTTAGTTTCCAAGTCGAATCTAGGTCTTTTTGTTGGTTTAGTAATACAGCTTTGGTCATTTTCAGAATTTATATCACCTTTGGCAATTACTTTTGCACAGTTTTTTACTTCTTTTTCTACTTTTTCATTTACTGTTACAGTTAGCGGCAAATTAATACTTGCATTTGCTGCTAATGGCAATGTGCCAGTATAAGTACAAGATACGGTATCAGGGTTAGTACTTTGCAGAGTACAATTCCAATTTGTTGGCGAATTATTATCCCAAACAACTCCTGTTGGTAATACATCAACCACGGTTATTGGACCTGGGGCAGCATCTGGGCCGTTATTTGTTATTAAGATATTATATTGATTTGTTCCACCTATTACTAAAGCTTCTCCTTTAAAGGTCTTTTCTATAGACAGGTCAAATTTGGCTTCTTTTTCTTTATAGCAAACTACAAGCTTGGCAAAATCTACCGCAGTATCATCTTGCACATAGTAATCAAGTTCGTTAGTTGTATTCATTGTAGAAAGTACTGAACCAAATCCAGAAAGATATCTAGCTGCGATTTTTTCGTTATTGCCCAAAGCATTAACCGTCCAACCGTTTGCTGCTAAAGTTGCTAAGCTTGCACCAGTCGCAACTGCCGTAGGAGTTTTCAAATCACCTAAACCTAGAGTATCATTACCATTACTGCTTATTTTTCTAAAGCCTGTAATAAAATATGCTTCTACAATATTATTTGGTAACAGGGTAAATGTATCGCCAAAATACTGATTACTTAATACTCCATCATAATCAGCAAGCACAGACGAACCACCATAACCCGAAGAAGCAAACCAAGCGTCAACCGATGCAGATTGATTTGCAGGGTCTGTTGGGCTAGCAAAGGCATCTAAACTGCCATGCACATAAACTTTCTTTTGCAATCCTACTTTACAGCTAAATTTAGCTTCTATTTCTTTTACAGCTGATGGTACGTCTACTTTGACTGGTTTTGGTGGTGGACCCTCACCTGGACAGCCTGCCAATATTAAAATCAAGAATAAACCAACTAAACTAAGAATTACCTTTTTCATCTTTTTGCCTCCTTAAGTTTTGCTCTTTTCTGAGCTATTTACAGATTAATAAATCAGCCGTACCAAAATCGTACTGGCAATGTACTCGGGTAATTTTGCTCATTTGAACTGTGCTAAAATATAAACAATGTTACTAAAACTTTTAGGAACTTCCCGATTAGAAAACCAAAAACTCAGCAACTTACAGCTGCTTATACTCAGCTATTTGTATCTTGAAAACGAGCAGAACCGCAATGACCTAGCAAATCTATTCTTTGCTCATTTAGATAAACCCAGAGAAAGCTTAAGGGTTGCTATTGCAAAACTAAATCAAAAAATTGGTAAAGGTAGCATTAT
>CAMZLP010000029.1 GCA_947311535.1 uncultured Deinococcota bacterium
ATCACTACTTCTTAAGTAGGGCTAAAGCTACGTCCTGACATAATCCGACATAAGATGTCAAGCTTTTATGATTAAACTTATAAAAATACTCGCATTATTAATTAGCTAAGTATCTAAAAATACTCAGATATTAAGCTAGTAGTTTAAATTGAAGCTGTAATATTATATTATGATAATGATGTACCAGCGAACTAAGATAACCTCTATATCTATACGTAACCCCGAACTCAACAAATTACTAACTGATTTTAAGATGATGTATTACTTAGAGCCATTTTTTTTAGAAGCAAAAACTCTTACTACTGCCTCAGAAGAGTTAGGGATCAAATTAAACACCTATTTTTATTGGATTAAAAAATTTGTCAAATTAGGATTATTGGTAGTATCTCATGAAGAAAATAGGGCAGGTAGCACAGTCAAATACTACATAACTCCCTCAAAAGAAATTCTTATAGAAATTGACAAAGATAAAAGATTTTTAGAAAAATATTACAATTATTACTCTGAACAGTATAAAGTTAATAAATTGATTTCCAAAACGGTTATTAATTTAGTATCAAACCCAGAACTAGGTTTTGGAATATTACTTAGCTATAAAAAACTACATGCATATAATACGAACACTGTAATATTAAAAAATAATAAAATAGCTAACACAATTACTTTTGAAGCACAAAAACCAGAAGCACCAGCAATGGTAGCAATTTGGAGGGAGCTTTTACTAGACCAAGAAGACTCAAAAGAGTTACAACGCAAATTAGCAGAATTGATATATGAATATGATAAAAAAGCAACGCCGAATAGTAAACGTTTTTTTGTTCAGGTAGCTATGGCTCCAGATTCATAAATTTAGTAATTTGGGCTTATGCCAAGCTCGTTTAATTACTGCTTTTATGAAAATTATTTCTCAATTTATTTTGTGTATCCATTATTCCGAGTTTCGCAGTCTGCGGCTTTATCCTTTAATTGTTGCTACTTTCCGCTTTTCGTTCATTCAATATTGATCAAAGAAGCAAAAAGAACATCTTTCTTTGGTTTGGTATTAGAACCCCTATTAAGCAAAAGATAAACCGACAAGTGTAAATATACCTGTCGGTTTGTTTTAGAAACTGAATTAATTCTAAATTAGTGGATTTTTAAGATCTTTAAAATACTTACTCGAGCCAAGTCTCCCTAAAACTTAAATAACCAGTATTTTGGTAATGTTTAAAGCCTTTGACCTTATTAGTATGGGCTTCGTATTGAGCTGAGTGGAACAAGAAAATATGCGGAGACAATTCTAAGATTAGTTCTTGGGCCTCGGCATAAATTGCTTTTCTGACCTCAGGCTCAGAAGCTTGGCGTCCTTGAACCAATAAAGTATCAAGTTCTGGGCTATTAAAGCCAGCAAAGTTACCACTACCTTCACTGTGGAAGTTATCATATAAGTAGTCGTCTGGATCAGCTAAACCAGAATTACCTAAAATTGTTGCATCATAGTCACCTTCTAAAACTTTTGGTAAATAGATAGTCCAATCTTCAGCAACTATGTTCATAGTAATACCAATATCAGCTAAATTAGCTTGAATTATTTCTGCCGGGGTGCGTAAAAAATCATAAGTGCTAGTTACATACATATCAAATTCAAAACCATCAGCATAGCCAGCTTGATTTAAAAGAGCTTGGGCTTTTTCTACATCGCGCCCTACGTATGGGCTCGAGCCTATTCCATAATAGGCACTAGCTGGTAACGCCGTGCCATCTGCGGCAATTCCACCTGTACCAAACAAAGCAACATCAACAACGGCTTGCTCATCAATTGCATAGGCCATAGCTTGTCGTACCAAAACATTATCAAGTGGTTCACGACTAGTATTAATATAAATACTTCTAAAGTTAGTAGCTAATCCGCCTACAACTTCAACCCCAGGGTCTGCTCTTAAAATATCAACATCTGGAGATGGCACATATTCTATCCAATCAACATTGCCAGTTTGTACAGCAGTAGTCCTTGCAGTTGGCTCCGGATAAAATAAGAAAATAATGCCATCTAAATAAGGTAACTGTTTGCCATTAGCATCTTTACCCCAATAACCCTCAAATTTTTCTAAGACCATACGAGTTTGTGGAATATACTCAACAAATTTAAATGCGCCTGTACCGATTACTACATCATTCAAATCATTGCCGTTAGCCATAGCAACACTTTCGGAAACTATTACATTTAAGCTAAAAGCTAATTTAGAAAGTAATGGGCTAAAAGGCTCAGAAAGAGTCATAACTACTGTTGAGTTATCAGTAGCTTCGATTTTTGCAATAAGTGCTAAGTCACCAGATCTTGGTGAAGCGATATCAGGATCTTGAATACGCTTAATAGAAAAAACAACATCAGATGCTTTTAGCTCATCACCATTATGAAAGCTAACCCCTGGACGTAATTTAAATGTCCAAACTAGGCCATCTTCAGATGCCGACCAAGACTCAGCTAAACCAGGAACAAGTTCCAAATTTTCATTTAGCATGACTAAAGTATCATAGGTATTCTCAAGCATATTGCGAGTAGCAGTTGCTTGGGTTTTATGCGGGTCTAAACCCACAGGATCAGTTTGCATGCCAGCACGAAGCACGCCACCATATTGTTGAGCTGTGACAAAGCTCAAAGCAAAAACAAAAAGAACGAGAAAAACACGTTTCATAAAATTACCTCCCGAAAGGCTGAGTGGCTTTATTTATAACATAGATTAAGTGCTTCTCCTAAAAGACAAAGCCCAGCACTCTAACCGCTAATACTAGCCTGAAAAACTACAACTTAAAAAGCTATTGCTTTCTAGCAAACAAACTGATGCCCCTAAATACTACTTAAGACGAGGGTCAAGTGCATCTCTTAAACCATCTCCTAAAAGATTAAATCCAAATACTATGACCATTATTGCTAATCCTGGGGCGATGGTAGCCCATGGACTTAAAGCCAAAAAACGGCGGTTCTCTGCAATCATCTGACCCCAACTAGGGGCTGGAGGTGGCGTACCCAAACCCAAAAATGACAAACCTGCCTCAATCAAAATTGCATAAGCAAGCCTTAAGGTCACCTCGATAATAAGAGGTGCTAAAGCATTGGGTAATAATGTAATAAAAAGAGTTCTTATATTGCTTGCACCTAAGGCTAAGTTTGCTTCAACATATAACTCTTCACGAATACTTAAAACAGCAGCTCTGGTTACTCGGGTAAAGGGGCCTGTATAAACAAAAGCAATTGCAAATACCAAACTACTAAAGCCACTACCAAAAAAAGCAACTAAAGCTATGGCCAATAAAATTACCGGGAAAGATAATAAAATATCGGTAAATCTCATAATAAGAATATCTATCCAACCACCATAAAAAGCAGCTAGTAGACCCAAAAAACTACCAATTATGGTAGCTAAACTAATAGAGATTAGAGCAACAGATAAGGATATTCTACCGCCATGAATAATTCTTGACAAGGTATCTCTACCATATTGATCCGTACCCACAATATGATTTTGAGATGGCCCTTGCAAGCGGTCTTTAGTATTCAATTCTATTGGGTCATAAGGTGCAATAATTGGAGCAAAAATAGCAGACAAAAAAACTATAATAATAATAATAAGACCAATAATACCTGATGGGCTTCTTAATAGTCTTTGCATAGCTGCAACGGCTGGTTTTTGTGAGCTTGTTTTAAGCATAGCGAATTCTTGGGTCTATTAATGAATAAATAAGATCAACAATCAAATTAACCAAAATAAAAGAGGCAGCAATAATAATAACTGCACCTTGGACTATGGGATAATCACGTAAATTAATACCATCTAAGGCGAAACGACCAACTCCGGGTAGACTAAAAACCTGCTCAATAATAATAGAACCACCCAGTAATGATCCAAACTGTAAACCAATCACAGTAATAACTGGGATAAGGGCATTTCTGAGGGCATGGCGATAAGTTACTTTTCTTGCTGATAATCCTTTGGCTCTGGCTGTACGCACATAGTCTCTAGCTAAAATTTCGAGCATGCTCGAGCGTACAATCCTTGTAATGGCAGCTGATAGCACTAAGCCAAGTGATACAGATGGCAAAACCATATGTCTAAGGTTTTGATATAAAGACTCTTGAATTGGTACATAGCCAGCAGGTGGCAAAAGCCTAAGCTCAAGTGAAAACAATAAAATAAGTAAAATACCCAAGAAAAACCCAGGTATAGAAAGCCCAAGCAAAGCAAAGATGGAAATAACAGCATCTAACAAGCTGCCCCGATTTAAAGCTGCAACAACTCCCAAAGGAATAGAAATAATAAGAGCAATAAACAGGCTTAAAACAGTTAGCTCTATTGTAACTGGGAAACGCATAGCAAGGTCTTGTAAAATTGGTCTACCAGTTCTGATTGAGCTACCCAAATCACCTTTTAGAGCTGCACCCATCCACTGCCTAAATTGTACATGTACTGGTAAATCAAGCCCAAACATACGCCGCATCTCATCCATTCTCTCTTGGCTAACATTTCCTTCTAAACCAACAAGTTGGGTAACAACATCGCCCGGAACAGCTCGCATAAGTAAAAAAGTAATAATAAGAACTCCAAGCAATGCTGGAATTGCCAAAAATATTTGTCTTAGTAAATAAAATAGCATTTAGTTTTTTTTCTATTTACAATTATACTGGCTTGCCCAAATTTACCCGTTCTTTTATACAAATCAACTACAAAACTGATTTCTGTCTTAATTCTCTTTATAATTACCTGCTTCACCGAATCTGACATAAGCTTCCTTTAGATACGCAATATATTGAAACAATCAAATACGAATATTCAATTTGATATTAATAATAATATCACTATAGCTTATAAAGCGTCAATTATAGATTTGAATTATTTTTTATTTATAAATCACAATCAAAAATCATATTTTTACCTAAATTTATTAGTAAAAAAGCTTAGAAATAAGGATTTTTGTTAGCTATCGTCCGACAGGGGTGCAAAAAACGTTTATAATCGCTATGCTAATTAAGGAGATATATGGCTAAGAAAACCGTACAATTAACCCCAAAAGGTTTAGAAAAAATTAAAGAAGAGCTTCAATTTTTAAAAACAACTAAACGCAAAGAAATTACCGAATATATGGGCAGAGCCTTAGAAGATGGCGATTTACGTGAAAGTGCTGCTTATGATGAGGCAAGATTACAACAATCAGAAAACGAAGCACGAATATCTCAACTAGATGACTTAGTGCATCGTGCAGTTGTAGTAATTCCAAAAGATGGCGAAGAAGTAGCTATGCTTGGTGCTAGCTTAACTATAGAAGACAGCAATGGTGAACAAATCGGTATTAATTTGGTAAGTACCCACGAGGTAGAAATTTTTGAACGCCAAATTTCTGATGAATCACCACTTGGGAAAGCTTTAATAAATCAAAAAATTGGCACTACAGTCACAGTTAAAGCCCCAGCAGGTAAGCTCGAGTATAAAATTTTAGAAATAGCTTACGAATAAGTTTTTCCTATAACTTTAGTACTAATTAATCAAGCCTTGTAACGGGGCTTGATTTTATATTATAGGCTCGAGCCTATTTGAATTAAATACTTTAACGGTTTTTTAATACCCAGAAATAAATTAACAGAAGCTGTGGCTTACTTACAAAAACGCTTAAAAGTTATCAATATTGAAAAAGATAGGGTCACACAAATATTTGACTCTTGGACTGCTGAAGCCATGTATTTTCATGATGCTTCTGGCAATGTAGCTGAATTAATAGTTCGCTATGATTTGGACAATGATAGCAATGAAGAGTTTACAATCAATAGCATAATTAATATCAATAAGATTGGCCTGGGTAGCTCAAAATCCGAGCAATTAAACGAGCAATCAGAATCAGAACTGGGCTCAATATTTTGGAAGGGTGACAAAATACGTTTTGGAACCAATGGCAGCCAAGAGGGCTTGTTTTTATTGCCCAATTACCAATATAAAACTCTTTGGTTTCCTACCAAAGTAAAAGTAGCTGCTTCACCAATAAAAGCAATTATTGAGCAAAATATGAAAAAATATAAACTAATCTTTGAAAATGAAAAGCTCAAAATATCAGCTATCTAAAATAAAACGCTCTAGCCAGTACCAAATCTTATAAAACGGCTGCTATTATATTAGGAATGAATATAGGAGCAACATGAAACAATCTAAAATTCCTGAAGATGATAAAAGGATAGTAAAACCCAATTTTATTACCGAAATAATAGACGATGATCTAAAATCTGGCAAGCTAGATTATGTCATTACTCGTTTTCCACCCGAGCCAAATGGCTATGCCCATATAGGGCACACCTATGCTAGTTTTATTAATTTTATGCTAGCCCATGATTACAATGGCCGCTGCCATTTACGCATGGACGACACAAATCCCTTAACCGAAAAACAAGAATATGCTGATTCACTAGCAGCAGATTTTAAATGGCTAGGTTGGGATTGGGGCGAGCATTTGTATTATGCTTCTGATTACTTTGAGCAGCTTTATGAATTGGCAATTAGGCTCATTAAAGATGGCAAAGCCTATGTAGATAGCTTAAGCGAAGAAGAGATTCGCGAATACCGTGGAACTGTAAAAAAAGCAGGTAAAGAAAGCCCTTATCGCAATCGCAGCATAGCAGAAAATCTAAAATTATTTGAAGAAATGCAAGCAGGCAAACATGCAGAGGGCAGCCATGTTTTACGGGCAAAGATTGATATGGCTAGCAATAATATGAAAATGCGTGACCCGCTTTTATACAGAATAGTCCATGCTTCACATTATCGTACTGCTGATAAATGGAAAGTTTATCCAATGTATGATTTTGCCCACGGTTTATCTGATGCAATAGAAGGGGTTACGCACTCACTTTGTTCTTTAGAATTTATTGATAACCGAGCAGTTTATGATTGGCTAGTGGATAATTTATTTGAAACAAATAAACCACATCAATATGAGTTTGGTAGACGGAGTTTAGAATATACAATTGTAAGCAAACGAAAACTACTAAAACTAGTAGAAGGTAATTATGTAAGCGGTTGGGATGACCCACGTATGCCTACCTTATCTGGTTTGCGTAGGCGCGGGGTAAGAGCAGAAGCAATTAGGGATTTGGCTAGCCGTATTGGAGTTGCCAGAACCAATCGCACAGTTGATATATCACTATTAGAATACTCTATAAGAGACGACTTAAACCGTGAAGCCAAGAGATTGATGGCAGTTTTAGAACCTTTAGCAATTAGGATTTCTAATTTAGATGAGGTTATTGAATTAGATGCTGCCATGTGGCCCAATGAGATTAATAAAAATGAAAGCCGCAAACTAAGTTTTGCAAATAAGCTATATATAGAAAAGACAGATTTTAGTGAAAACCCAGCCAAAGGGTTTAAACGCTTAAGCCCCGGTGAGCATGTGCGTTTGCGACATGGTTTTATTATTCGTTGTGAACAGGTCATTAAAAAAGATAGTGAAATTATCGAATTAGTTTGTAGTTATCTACCTGATAGTTTGGGTAAATCAGTTGAAGGTATTAAGGTCAAAGGAGCTATTCATTGGTTATCAGAAATTGATGCAATTAAGGCTGAATTCCGATTGTTTGACCGTTTGTTTAGCGTAGCTAACCCTGAGTCTGGCGAAAAGGATTTTATAGAATATTTAAACCCCAAGTCATTGCTAATTAAAAATGGTTTTGTGGAAAAAACAGTTTTGAAAGAAGCTAAAGATAGTCGTTTTCAATTTGAGCGTTTAGGCTATTTTTGGCAAGATCCTATTGATTCTAAAGATAGTGCTTTGGTATTTAATAGGATTGTTAGTCTAAAAGATAATTGGGCAAAGCTTAAAACTGTGCTTAAAACTGAGGCAAAAGTACATGTCGAAGGCATTGCAAAAGACCCAAGTCTTGACTTTAACAAAGAGCAAAAGCAAATGCTTAGTGATATTTTAAGCCTTGGTATTCCTAGAGAAGAAGCAATATTAATTGCCCAAAATATAAAGCTTGGCGGATTGCTAAAAGAAGCAATAAAGACCCATAATAACCCAAAAGATATTTCAAAATGGATTGTAAATGAATTAAGACGTGAGTTAAAAGATGATTCTGAGGAGATAAAACTAAAAGCTCGAGACTTAGCAAATTTAATAGCCTTAATAGACGAGGGCAAAATAAATAATAGAATAGCTAAAGATGTTTTTGCTCAAATGCTTAAGACTTTTGAAGAACCTGAGAAAATAATTTCTCAAAAAGGACTGGGCGTGGTTGCTAGTGTGGATAAGCTCGAGCCCATTATATTAAAAGTCCTAACTGAGAACCAAGACAAAGTAAACGCATTTAAAGCTGGTAAAACTGGTCTAATGGGGTTTTTTGTTGGTCAAATCATGCGAGAAACCAAAGGCCAGGCCAGCCCCCAAATTGTTCAAAAGCTATTAAAAGAAAAGCTAAAGTAAGCTTAGCTTGCTCAAAAACCGTATTAATTTATAAATTTTGGCAAATATTTTGCCAGCTACTAAGATATGTCATCAAAAGAGCAAGAATTTTGGTCTTTTAATGGCATATTTTCAACACATATAATTACATAAACCTGCTAAGATGACTAGTATATGAAAAAGCCGATTGCTTTGATAGCACACGATGAAAAAAAGCTAGATTTAGCCGTATTTGTAAAAGACCATGCTGAAATTTTTAAACGTTTTCCACTAATTGCCACAGGCACAACCGGTAAAATTATCAGTGAAAAAACAGGCCTTGAAATTACTCGTTTACTCTCTGGCCCCAAAGGTGGAGACTTGCAAGTAGGTGCAAGGGTTGCTTTGGGTGAAGTTTTGGCAGTATTGTTTTTTCGTGATCCACTAACAGCCCAACCACATGAGCCTGATGTATCAGCATTAATGCGAATTTGTGATGTTAGCAAGACCCCATTAGCAACAAACCTGGCAACAGCAGATGCAATTTTAGCTTGGATTGAAGATACTATTGAATAAAAGGAGCAAAATATGAATATAGGTATTCCTAAAGAAACAAAAACTCATGAATACAGAGTTGCAGCAACTCCGGGAACTGTAAAAACTTTGAGCCAAGCTGGGCACAAGGTCTTTGTAGAAACAAATGCTGGTGTGGGTAGCAGCTTTGCCGATGACTTATATGTACAGAGTGGGGCAACAATAGTACAAACTGCCCAAGAAGCATGGTCTCAAGAAATGGTTTTAAAAGTCAAAGAGCCCATAGAAAGTGAATTTGAATTTTTACGTGAAGATTTATTGCTTTTCACCTATTTACATTTAGCTGCCGAAAGACCACTTACTGAAAGATTATTAGAAGCCAAAACAACAGCAATCGCTTATGAAACAGTTCAATTAGATAATGGTGCACTGCCGCTATTAACCCCTATGAGCGAAGTAGCTGGCCGTATGGCTCCGCAAGTTGGGGCTTATCACTTAGCTAGGTTTTTAGGCGGACGCGGTGTGCTTTTGGGCGGTGTACCAGGGGTAGAATCTGGCGAGGTTGTTATTTTGGGTGGCGGAGTAGTAGGTACTAATGCTGCCAAAATGGCTTTGGGCTTGGGTGCTAAGGTTTCTATTTTGGATATTAGCCATGCACGTTTACAATATTTAGAAGATATTTTTGGCGGCAGAGTGCAAACAATTGCCAGCAATGCCGCTAATATCTCCGAGATGTCGGCTCGAGCCGACCTACTCATAGGCGCAGTACTAATCCCGGGTGCTAAGGCTCCACGCTTAATTACTAAAGAAATGTTAAAAGATATGAAGCCGGGTGCAGTAATAGTAGATGTGGCAGTTGACCAAGGCGGCTGCATAGAAACTATTCATGCAACTACTCATGATAAACCAACTTACGAAGTTGATGGGATTGTGCACTATGCTGTTGCTAATATGCCTGGGGCAGTGCCAAACACCAGTACTAAAGCCCTAGCCTACCAAACCTTGCCCTATACAATACAGCTAGCTAATAATGCCTTAAATGCCCTAAAAATTAATTCCTCTTTACTAAAAGGTCTAAATACTTATCAGGGTAAACTCACCTATCCGGCAGTTGCAAAAGCTTTTGATATTGAGCTAGTTTCAACTGAAGTTGCTTTAAGTACTTAATTTGCCAAAAAGAAAAAATAGCCTAATGAATAATGTTTTTTGTCATAATATCTATTTCACAATTTAATAAAAAACTATTTTCTTGTGGCCAATTTTTGCTAAAGTCAGTTTTGATGTTGTGGCAAATCATTCAGAATAATTACCAAAAAATCTCCTTAGATTCTTTTGATTCTAGGCTTTATCTGGCACTAAAAATCAATATGATTTGCCTCATTGTATTTACTTCTCAAAGCTTGGTATTGGCATCAGGTTCAGAAAAAGCCTTGTTGAGCGGTGCTTTTATTCAAATCAATTCTCAAGATTTGCATAAATCAACTGATTACTGGTCTAAATTAATAGAAGATATGTTTAGAATTAATTTTGACACAATTATCATTCAATATAGCAGCTTTGGTAAAAACTGCCTTTATCCTGCCCTCACTAGGCTTAACTGCTCGGTTTATAAAAGCAGCCCAGTTGAGAATGATGCTATCGAAGCTATTTTGCAAAAAGCCGACGAATTGGAGATGACTGTCTTTCTTGGCTTGGCTTTAGAGCCATCGTTTGCACCGACTTGGAATAAAGAGGCAAATAGTTTTGAATTTAACTACGATCTAAATACAATAATTGAACGAGCCAAAAACACCCTTACAGAGCTCTATGAGCTGTATGGCTTCGGTGCAGATAGCAGAATTATTCACAAATCGCTGCTTGGCTGGTACTTGCCCATAGAGTTAAATGATGCGGATATTATTCGCACAGCTCATAAAACATACCTTCTTGACTTAATCAAATATTATAATGAGTTGACTGCTTTCGCTCATGAAAAAACTTCGCTTAAAATCATGATTTCACCTTTTTTTGCTGCAGATGATTCGTTTACGACGATAGAACCACGAAGTCCAAAAATCTATGCGGAATGGTGGGCACAGTTTTTGGTGGAAAATGAGGCAAAAGGCTCTCAAATTGATATTGTTGCATTTCAGGATAGTATCGGGGTCGGTCATATGGATATTATTGAGCTTGCCGAATACTTGCTTTTGCTCGAACCAATTTTTCAAAACTCCCCTAGCGAGCTTTGGCTAAATAATGAGGCTTTTAGAGTTGGCAATGAAACTGCTTATATCAGTGTGGGTTTTGAAGATTTTCGTGAACAGATTAATGGAAGTTTCGGCTTTACCCATAAAGCAATTACTTTCGAGTTTTCCAAGTATTGGCTCGAACCCTCAAGGGAACTTTACAACAGCTACCAGAAATACTGTTGCTCCCAATAATTTTAAAACAAGCAAGTTAAGATGTCTTTCAACTTCTGCTATGCGCCAAATTAAATCAGCAAAATTAAACTTATTAGCTATGGGCTTATGCTCGAGCCTATCCGCAAGTACAAGCTCAATAATCCGCTCAGTTTTACTGTGAATCCTATCAAAGTAATCAACGAAAGCTTTAATATCTGTTATTTCTATATTCTAAGTTTAGCAATAATTTAGCTAAGTTTTAAAAGCTTATCTGTCCTCTATAATTCTCAATTATTTTTTAACGCCTCTTTAACGCCTTAGCTATATAGTATTATCATCGGAGGTTAGACATGAAGGTCAAATTTTATTTCGGAGAAGCATTTGGGCTAATAATGAAAACCCTGCCTTTTATCTGACTGCGTTTAGGTAGCTACTTGCTGCTAGGTTTAGGCTTAGGTGCATACTTTGCAGTTATTGCCGGAATTGCATGGCTGCTATCCAAACTTTGGGAGCCAATTGGCATAATCCTTTTTATTATTGCTTTAGCAGGTGCTATTGGGATAGTAAAATGGGCAAGCCGTTATTATTTTTATATGCTAAAAGCTGCCCATACCGCCGTGATGACAGAATTTATAGTTTATGGCAAAGGCCCACAAGGTAGCCAGCTTAAATACGGCAAAGAACAAGTTCTGAGCCGCTTTAAAGACAGCAGCATTATGTTTGGTATTGATCTTTTAGTAGATGGAATTGTCAAAGCATTTACCCGCAGCTTTAGCAACATGGTTGGTATATTGCCAATTCCAGGCTTAGACGGTTTAACTAGCATCTTACAAAGAATTGCTCTGGCATCTACTACCTATGTAGATGAAGCAATTTTGAGCAGGGCTTATAAAAATAGAGAAGACAATGTTTGGAAGTCTGCCCATGAGGGAGTAGTATTATACGCTCAAGCTTGGAAGCCAATTTTGGCAAATGCTGCGGTATTATCTTTAATTAGTTATCTAGAATTTGCTGCATTATTAGTTATTTTGGGTTTGCCGGCAGTTGCTATTGGCTACGCTGTGCCTAGCCTACGGGTAGCTTTGGGTATTGGCGTATTGCTTACCGCTTGGATGATTAAATTGGCTCTTAGCGATGCGTTTTCATTGGCTGCAACCCTAATAGCTTATCATCGCTCAACTGAGGGTTTAGAAATAAATGCAGACTGGGCTAGCAAATTAGAGGGCGTTAGTGATAAATTTAGAGAGCTAGGTATAAAAGCAAGTCAGAATTCTAAATTGAGGAAAGTCATTCCTCAAACTGAGAGTTCTAGTAGCAATATTAACTTAAACTAATAATCCTAAGGAGGGTTAAAAAATGAAAAAGTTTCTGATAGGTTGTCTGGGTCTAATAGTAGTTTTATCAATCGCTGGTGGTATAGCAGGGTATATATTTGTCTATCGACCAATAAAAGCTGGTATCACAAATGTAACTGCTAATGTTAAGCAGTTAGAAGAAATTTCTAAATTAGATAATAATATTTCCAACAAAACTAATTTTACTGCTCCAGATGATAGTGTTTTAAGTGCTCAGCAGGTTGAACGCTATATGACTGTACAAAAAACAATGAAAGATGCCTTGCAAGAAAATATTGACATCATTGATAAAAAATATACCGATTTAAAAAATAATGATGATAGCGGTATACAAAGCATTAAGGATATACCAAAACTAATTGGAGCTTATTCTGACATAATTAAAATAGTCTTAGATGCCAAAAAATCTCAAGTGACAGCTTTGAATGCCAGTGGTTTTTCTTTAGATGAATACAACTGGGTCAAAAAACAAGTTTTTGCAGCTGCTGGGCAAAGTCTAACAAATTTCGATTTAAGCAAACTCAGTAGTGGTGATACTAGCCCCGTAGAAATAGCATTGCCAGCAAATATCCCAGAAGAAAATATTCAATTGCTAGAAAAATATAAAGATAACTTTGAAGACTATATTGGCTTGGCATTTTTTGGTCTTTAACCTGCGTAAATTTGATTAAGGGCTATGTTTTACAAATTTGGCAAGTCCAGAGCTTATTTGCGAAATTACGATCTGCTAAAAGTAAGTATTTTGCTAATTTAACCAGCTTAGTGAATCGTCTTAATAGCTTAGAGGAAATTGCTAAAAATTGAGTTTTAAATAATAATTAGATTGTGCTCGAGCCTATCCACAGGCTCGAGCCTTTTTAATACAAAGCCAAAGTTTAAGCTAAACTTAAGCTAAGCTAAAAATGAAAAACCGAAAGGAAATTATGAAAAAACCAGAACTAGCTACCACCGCAATCCATAATTCAGAAATCCATGATAAAGATACAAAAGCCCATATTGCCCCAATTTATCAAACTAGCACCTTTACCTTTGAAAATTTTCAAAGCATTCAAGATTATCAAAATGGCAATACTGGTGCTCATATGTACACTCGTGGCAGCCACCCCAGCCGCCAAGCACTTGCTGGTAAAATTGCAGCTTTAGAAAGCTATGATTTGGAGCAAAACGGCGTAGCCGAAGTCTTTTCTTCGGGCATGGCTGCAATTAGTGCTGCTCTTATGGGGCTTTGCCATGCTGGCGATCATATAATTGCCCAAGATGTGCTTTATGGCACTTCTGAGCACTTAATTGCTAATGTACTACCCAACTATGGCATTAGTCATAGCTTGGTAAAAAATATGGATTTAAGTGAATTAAAAACCCAGCTAAAATCTCGGCCAAATACAACAGTTGTCTATATAGAAACACCAGCCAACCCAACTATGTTTTTGGTAGATATTGCAGCAGTTGTTGAAATTGCCCATAGCCATGGAGCAAAGGTAATTGTTGACAACACCTTTGCCACGCCAGTATTGCAACGTCCGCTTAGCTTAGGGGCAGATATTGTTGTGCACAGCACAACTAAATATATTAATGGTCATGGCACGGTAATTGGTGGGGCAATAGTAGCTAAAAATGCCCTGCTATTTGAAGAAAGAATTGCCCATATTATTAAAACCATAGGTGCAGTACCTAGCCCCTTTGACTGCTGGATAACTAATATTGGGCTAAAAACCTTGCCCCTGCGTATGGAAAAGCACAGCCAAAACGCTTTAGAAGTTGCTAGCTTTTTAGAGCAACATAAAAATGTAAAAGCTGTTTCTTATCCAGGCTTAAAATCACACCCACAGCATGAGCTTGCCAAAAAGCAAATGTCTGGCTTTGGTGGCATGTTGGCATTTGAGCTTGCTGGTCAAAAAGAAGCCGCAATTGTACTAAACAATGTACGCTTGGCTGCTTTAGCAGTTAGTTTAGGGAATGTTGATACTCTGATTGAGCACCCTGCTAGTATGACGCATCAGGTAGTGCCTGAAGAGATTAGGCTCGAGCAGGGTATAACAGATGGTTTAATAAGATTGTCAGTTGGCATTGAAGCTGCAAGCGATATTATAAAAGACTTAGACCAAGCCCTAAACAAAATCTAAACTATAGGGGTTTGAAATTTTAAACCCCTCAAGGTTTTTTAGCACAATTAATCCAAATCAAAGCTATAAATCCCAGGGTCAGAGCCTTCAATAATTGTTGCAGCAACAACTTTTTCATAAAACTTGCTAGGCCCTACCCCACCAATAATTGCGTAAGCATAGCCGTTTTCATAGATTTTAGTCAAAGCTGCAATTAATAAGGCTCTACCTATGCCCTGCCCTTGTTTTTCTTTTAATACGGCAGTTGGGCCAAAAAAGTTATTTATAGTGCCATCAAATGCTGCAAAAGTAATAATTTTTTTATCTTCTATGGCTATAAAATTTGTTACTGGTATGGTTTTAAAAGAAATCTCAAATTGAGCTGCCCAGCGGTTTATGGTTTATTACCAATTGGGCAAAGATATTGGAAGATATCAAATTTGGCATCCAGAAATGAAGCTTTGGCAGGGCAAGAGCAAGAAGCTATATTTTGAAATATATGAGCGTTTGGGTTTTTTAACTAAAGAAGAAATGCAAAAACCACATTCGGTTTTAATAACTCCAGAAATTGAATTTGATATTTTATTACCCCAGAACAAGCTCAGCAGCGTTTAGAAAAGAATTGACATTAAATATCGTTTGCACAAAATATGTAGTTTAAGAACAAGAGCAAGTATTTAATAGCTAGCAGTTAGCAGACTAAAATTAAGCTCTAAAAACAACAGCTTATTATAGCGAAGCTAAGCAATTGTTTTCATTAAGAATGTTGTTTCTTGTTTTAAAATCTAGCCTCTAGCTGAGGTTTGCAGTTTACAAGTTTTCACTGCTTGCATATTTATCTCACTGCAAAAGAAAAATTAGCAATTAAATTTAATATTAGTTAAAGGCTTCTGTCTTTTTGTAAAGCAAGCTTGACATTTAATATTTGATACGCTACCATATGTCAAGCTTACTTTACACATAGTAAGCAGAAAGGATAGCTATCTATCATGTCAAGAACAAGAACTTTATATTGGAATACTAGCATATGCAGTTACCACAGCTTTTCTATTTTTAATTATGCAAGCAACAGAGTTTCCTAGATTTGCAAAAGTAATTGTTGCTCTTTTACCAATGCCGCCTGCAATTTAGATTAGCGAGTACATGCTCCAGATGATAACTGAATACGATGAATTACAAAGAAAAATAGTCTATAAGTCAGCCGCCTTTTCTTTAGTTGCCACAACCTTATTGACTCTCTCTTATGGTTTTTTAGAGGAGTTTGCTGACTTTCCTGAGATGAATATGGTTTGGGTTTGGCCAATCATTGGGGCAAACCTTATAATCGGTAAATTTATTAGCAGAAAGCGGTATAAATGATCTTAAGTACTTCAACAAAAATAAGAAAGGCTAAAACTATGAACAATAAATCAAGATATTCTCTACAATCCATAATCGGTTTGGTAGCATATGCAATAGCAATTATAATTCAACTAATTATTATAAAAACAATTGAACTACCTCAACTCGGCAAGATTGTCATTGCCCTAATCCCTATGTTTCCTGCGGTCTGGGGCATGATGGGTTGGATAAAAGATCAGCGTAAGCTAGATGAATTACAGCAAAAAATCGCCATAGAAGCAGGAGCATTTTCTTTGGGCATGACAGCACTAACTACGTTTTCTTATGGCTTTTTAGAAGTATTTGCTAAATTCCCAAAAATCACCATGTTCTCGGTTTGGGTAATAATCAGTATCTCATTTATAATTGGTCAACTGTTAGCAAATAGGCGATACAGCTAATGGGTATAATCTTTAAAGCTAAGCTAAAGAAATTAGCAATAGTATGGTATTTCTAATGGAAAATAGACTTAGGGTTTTAAGGGCTGAAAAGCGCTGGTCACAAGCTGAGCTTGCCAAACGATTAGCTGTGAGTAGGCAAACTATTAACGCCATTGAAAACGGCAAATATGACCCCAGTTTACCGCTTGCATTTGCTTTGGCTCGAGCCTTTAGCCTCAAAATCGAAGAAATATTTATTGACAATGTCAAAGAAGAAGAGAGTTGAGAAGTATGAAAAAATGGAGAAATCATGGTTGAAGTCAATAATTTGACAAAACAA
The DNA here is from genome assembly GCA_947311535.1 of uncultured Deinococcota bacterium. Lineage (GTDB taxonomy): Bacteria > Deinococcota > Deinococci > Deinococcales > Trueperaceae > CAMZLP01. The sequence continues at coordinate 16,870 of CAMZLP010000029.1, forward strand.
TTTAAAAACTTAAAAGCAGTTGATAATTTGAGCTTTAAGGTAAATTCTGGTGAGGTTTATGGGCTCTTAGGCGCAAATGGTGCAGGCAAAACAACTACCCTGCGAACACTTGCCACCCTAATTGGGCCAACGGCTGGTAGGGCAACTATTAATGGCTTAGATATTGTAAAAGACTCTGAGCAAATCAGGCAAAATATTGGCGTAGTAAACGGTGGCATGGGGCTGTATGATCGTTTAAATGGCAAAGAGATTCTGCATTATTTTGGCAAATTTTATGGCATGAGCAGTTCTAAAATTGATGCTCGCATTAAAGAATTAGATGATTTATTAGACCTTGGCGATACCCTACACCGACGAAGCTCCGAGTTTTCTACTGGCATGAAGCAAAAGGTCGTAGTGGCAAGGGCAGTTTTGCACGACCCAGCAGTAATCTTTTTTGACGAGGCCACTAGCGGTTTAGATGTAATGGCCAGACGCAATGTTATCAATTTTGTAAAAAACTACCCCAGTAGCAATAAAGCCGTAATCTACTCTACCCATGTTATGAGCGAAGTAGAAGAGCTCTGCGATAGAGTTGGTATAATCCACAAAGGCAAGATGATTGCCGAGGGCAGCGTAGCTGAGCTATTAGAAAAGACCAACGCCAAAAACTTAGAACTAGCATTTTTTGAACTAATTGATGATTGGACCAGAGCATGAGACTGAATATAATTAATCATATTGCCAAAAAAGAGATAATCTCTACACTGCGGGACAGGCGGGCGATAATTTCTAGCATTGTTTTACCGCTGCTAATTTTACCGGCCATGATGATTGGCATGCCATTTTTAATTGGTAGTATTTTTGAGGGTGAGCAAGATAATATCTCCCAAATTGCCGTGCTTGGTTTAGAAAATATGCCCGAAAGCTTAGAAGAGAAATTACTTGCTCAAAATACCGAGTTAATTGCCGTAGAAAATCCTATGGAATTAGTTCAAGATGGCAGCTACCAAGTAGCTTTGGAAATACCAGCTAATATAAGTACTAAAATTGCCAGTAAAGAAAATTTTGAATTAAAAGTTTATGCCAAAGAAGCCAGCCTTAAAAGTAGCTTAAACAGTATGAAGTTAAATGCTGCGATTTCAGCATTTAAGCAAGAAATAGTAGTTAGCAGATTGGCTGATGTGGGCTTACGGGGGGATGTGCTCGAGCCTATCCAAATCACTACCATAGATGCCAGCTCCAAAGCTGAAAAGTCCAGCGGACAAATGGCTTGGTTAATCCCCTTCTTTATAGCAATTTGGAGCTTGGCCGGTGGTCAAATTACCGCTCTTGATGCCACCGCCGGCGAAAAAGAACGCGGCACCTTAGAAGCCCTGCTAGCTAGCCCAGCTAGACGCATAGAAATAGTAATGGGCAAATTTTTAGCAACCCTGTTCTTTAGCTTAGCAGCTTCTACAATGGCTATTGTTGGTTATATTGGTTCAGGGGTATTAACAAGAAACATCTTCAGCAAAAATTTAAGCGAATCAACCCAAGAAATAGTCTCGGCATTTGGTGGCAATCTAAACGTGACTTTTAGTTCTATTAGCTTATTATTTGTAAGCTCAATATTATTAGCTGCCCTAATTGCTGCCCTCTTAATCAGCATAAGCATGTTTGCCCGCAGCTACAAAGAAGCCCAATCTTATGTTGCACCTCTAAGCATGTTTATGGTTATACCGGCTGTTGGCTTACAATTTTCAGAATTCTTTGCCGACAAACTAATCATCCACGCTGTACCAATCTTAAATGTTTTGGTTTTGATGGATAAAGCAGTAAAAGGCAAAGCTCAAGCCATAGAAATTATCGTAACTTGGCTATCTATGATAGCCATAGCCTTAGTTTTATTAGTATTTGCCTATCGTAACTTTAAACGCGAAGGGGTTATTTTTAGAACCTGATAGGCTTAGATTTAATAAATATTTGCTCGAGCTCAGTCTTAGAATTATTTTTGAGCACAGACTGGGCTTTTTTGTTAATAGAATTTTTATTACAAAATCAGCTAATTATTTTCATTAAATTAGTTTTTTTATTTCTAAAAAACAGCTTCGTTGCAATGATTCACCATCTAAGACCTGAGGCTTTTTGCTTATTTGATATTGATGGGAAAGCTAAAAACTATATCTTTATTGAATTTAGTACTACAAAATAGAGCCTGCTAGCAAAACTAGCTAAATGCTTTCTAGCTACCAATTCGGAAACGCTGCTTTAGCTCCATAAAACACCTCAAATACTAACAATAAACTAATATCTGCTAGTTATAACAGTCTTATAGGCCAAGCATAAACCCTTTTTTTAAAACGTTCAGGGTTTGTTCAGGGTAGATAGGTGATTATAGATTCAAGAAAGGCAAAAGGCTTTAGAAAGGAGCTA
>CAMZLP010000030.1 GCA_947311535.1 uncultured Deinococcota bacterium
GCTATCTGATCTTTTGTTTATACTGTTATATACTGCTTTGAGGAATTGTTCTGTTTTTTTCATACACTATCAGTAACAATTCCTCTCCTTTTTGTCTAGTACTTTTGTCTTTTGAACTCTAAACTCAAGAATTATTGAAATATCTAGACTAAGGATATTTTTTGTTCTATGGGGCATGGGCATAGGAGATAAATATCTACAAATCAGAAATCTCATGGAAATAACTATTTAACTCATGCATTAATATTTTATCTTTTAGTCTTGGAGGTTTAATAAAATGAATAAATTTTCTTTTGGAGAAATAATTTGCTTTTACATAGGCTTGTGTTGAAACATTTGCTAGTTGGATAATCATCTTCAAACCTCTTTTATAGGCCAGTTTATCAACATGAGGCTTTTATGGCATCATATTTATGATGTAGCAAATAGCTATTTTGCAAAACAATGATAGCTGCTAATAATTTGTTATTCTTTGAATTGCGTATGTGGATTATTTTAACTATTTTAGGGCTAACTAGTGCATTTATAGCCATTTATAGCTATAAAAAATATACCCAAGTATTTTTCATCTTTAAACCATTAACAACAATACTAATTATTGCAATAGCGGGCCTTAGCGGTTTGGATAACAGTTATAGCCTAGCAATTTTCATCGGTCTAATATTTTCACTGTTTGGTGATATATTCTTAGTCTTTAAAAGCAAATTTATTTGGGGGCTTATCAGTTTTTTAATTGCCCATATTGTATATACCAAAGCTTTTTATAGTGGGTTTAGTGGTTTGGGCATATTTATTGCTTTGCCATTATTAATTTATGCAGTAATTATGCTTTTTCAACTTTGGTCTGGGGCTGGTAAATTGAAAATCCCAATTTTGATTTATATATCAGCAATTTTACTAATGACTTATCAATCTGCTGAGATGTTTTTGGCATTTAAGCAAATGAGTACAATTTTGGCTTTTGTAGGAGCCCTATTTTTTACATTTTCTGATTCAGTGTTGGCAATTAATCGTTTTAAAAAAGAATTTAAAGGTGCGCAAGTTTTGACATTGTCCAGCTATTATTTGGCCCAGTGGATGATTGCCAGCTCGACTTTATACTAATAAGAATTTACGTGTAAGATATAGTCTTTTAAACTAACCTAAGCCAACAGCAAAAAGTATACACTCGGCAAATCTAACTGAGGTGCAAAATGGCTAAGCCGAAGACGGGAATAACTAAACAGATATTGGGGCTGGCTAGCCCTTTGATAATTCAAAACCTTTCTTATACTATTTTGGGTGTAACAGATACCTTTTTTGTCTCACGAATTAGCACCGATGCGGTGGCTGCTGTGGGTTTGGCGGGTATTTTATTTTTTGCAATATTGGTGCTTTTTCGTTCAACTGCCAATAGCAGTATTGTATTTGTAGGTAGGGCTTATGGTGCCAGAGATTATGAGGCTATTGGCAAAGCTGTTTGGAATGTTTTAAATGTTGTTGCATTATTAAGCTTATTGGTTTTTTTGCTGCCTAGTCTTTATACCTTTTTATTTGCTTTTGCAGTTTCTGATGCTAGCCCCAATATTAAGGTTTTAGGCATATCGTATTTACAAATAATTGCTTATGAAGTGCCTTTTGTAATGTTTTATGCAGTTGTTTGGGGTTTTTTGGTAGGGCGCAATGACTCGCGAACGCCAATGCTTTTGGCTTGGTTTACGGTTGCTATAAATATCTTTTTAGACTGGGTGCTAGTCTTGGGTAATTTGGGCGCACCTGCGATGGGTGTAAAGGGGGCTGCCTATGCCACTTTGATTGCCAATATTTTAAGCGGTATTTTAAGCGCATTTATACTTTGGAGCCCAAGCAATCGAAAAGAATACGGTACTGGTAAATTTAGAATAGCTAGCTTTAAAGAAATAAAACAAGTAATAAAAATTGGTTTGCCGATGGGTTTTGGTGATTTTGTCGAGATTTCTAGCTTTAGCATCTTTTTTGCTATGTTGGGGCGCTTAGGTACTAATGTGCTAGCTGCTAGTAATATAGCTCTGCAATATATGAGTATTTCTTTTACGCTGGGTATGGCTATTGCTCAGGCAGGCTCGAGCCTAGTCTCTCAATACCTTGGGGCCAAAGAGCCAGATAATGCCCAACGAGTTGTTTACAGGGCTAGTGCTATTGCTGGCCTGCTAATGGCTGTTATTGGTTTAACCTATCTAATTGCTCCTAAAGCTTTAATAAGAGTATTTGTGAATGACCCCGAGGTAATTGCTGCTGGGGTGGTTATTTTAAAAATGATTGCCTTTTACCAAGCTTTTGATGGCGTTGCCATTGTAATAAGTGGTGCATTAAATGGTGCAGGGGATACGGCTTTTACTATGTTTGCAAAAATACTTTTTGGTTGGGGCGTGTTTTTGCCCTTAACTTGGCTTTTGGCCTTTAAGCTAGATGGTGGCGTGGTTGGGGCATGGGCTGCGGCCATTGTTTATTTGTCGGGGTTGGCAATTATTTATTTTTTACGTTTTCGGGCTGGAACTTGGAAAACTATCGAGATAAGCTAGTTTTTTTATTTGGCTTGGTTTTTGGGCTAAGCTAGTAAAAAATAAAATAAAAGCAATTTAAGAATGAAACCCCTAAAAATTTCTAAAACTGCGGCTCTTTAATTCTTGTTCAATATGCAATCTTTTTAATTTAAGAGGTTTATACTTTTACTATGTTTTATAAAATAAAGGACAAATTATGAAGAAAATTCTTATTTTAGGTGCAGGACGCTCGAGCACAAGCGCGATTCGTTATTTATCCGCTAATTCTAAGCACGAGAGTTGGCAGATAAGTGTTGCTGATTTGGATATAAATTTGGCAAAAAAACAAATATCAGCTTTAGAAAATTGCACTGCCAAAAAACTTGATATTAGTGATAAAGCGAGCTTAGCTAGCGAGATTGAAAACCATGACATTGTTATCTCAATGTTGCCAGCTCAATTTAATTATGAGCTTATAAAAAACTGTATTTCTCAAAAAACAGATGTGCTTACGCCCTCTTATCAGACAGATGAGATTTTTTCTTTAGATAGTTTTGCCAAAGAAAATAATGTTTTAGTTCTAAATGAAATGGGCTTAGACCCAGGTATTGACCATATGTCGGCAATGCAGTTGTTAGATGATTTAAGGGCTAAGGGCGCAGTTATAAAATCTTTTAAGTCTTATACGGGTGGTTTAGTTGCCCCCGATAGCGACAACAATCCTTGGGGATACAAGTTCACATGGAACCCCAGAAATGTAATATTGGCTGGGCAAGCTGGGGCTGCCAAATATTTACAAGCTAAGCAAGAAAAATATATTCCTTATCATAAATTATTCACTAGGCTCGAGCCTATCCTAGTCAAAAACACAAGTTACGAGGGCTATGCCAACCGTAACTCACTGACTTATCAAAAAATCTATGGTCTAGAAAATATTGAGACCCTGCTCAGAGGCACTCTGCGTAAAAAAGGCTTTAGTGCAGCTTGGAATGCGCTTGTGCAATTGGGTATGACTGATGACAGCTATAAGCTAAATTTAAAAACTTACCAAGACTTTACAAGTTCTTTTTTGCCTGCTAGTGATTTGGATATAAAAGCAAATCTGGCTAATTATTTGAGCTTAGATATAAATTCTGAAACTATTAATAAATTAGCATGGTTGGGGCTTTTTGATGATACTGAAATAGGCCTAAAATATGCTAGCCCAGCGCTAATATTACAAAATTTGTTAGAAGAAAAATGGGCTTTAGAGAAAAACGATAAAGATATGATTGTAATGTGGCATGAGATTGTCTATTTGATGGGTTCTGAATTGGCTAGGCTCGAGTCTAGCTTAGTAGTTATTGGTGATGATAATTTGCAAACTGCCATGGCCAAAACAGTTGGTTATCCGATAGCAATCGCCTGCAAACTAATTTTGCAAGGCAAGCTAAAGCTAAAAGGTGTCAAACTGCCCATAAAAAAAGAAATCTACCAGCCAATTTTAGAAGAGCTAAAAGACTTGGGGATAGAATTTGAAGAAAAGAACTTTGAAAAAGGATAAAAGGAAAAGTTGTATATGTCATTATTGACATATACAACTTAAAAGCAATTTATTTTTAGGTTTTTTTACTCTAAATCCCTATAAGTTCTAAATTCTTTAGACTCTCTTATCTCTACTTCGTATCGCTAATAAACTCATCCAACAAAGCGCTAAATTCATCGGCTGTTTCCCAGTGAACTGCATGTCCGGCATTCCAAACAAACTCAACTCTGTTGTTCCAAAGGGTAGGCATTTCTAGCTTTCTAAAATATGCACCATTTACAAGTTGTTCTTTTACGCCATGAATAATCATTAGGGGCTGGGTCATGTTGGCAACTATTTCAATTTCATCGGTGTAGCCATCAGGGTTAATGCTAGCTCCAAGATTGGCTCGAGCATTGCCATCAGTTTTCATAATGTCGCTAAAAAATGGGCTAACATCTTCCATAGAACCAGGAGCAAAAAACGCATCGGCAAATGCAACGGCTTCAGCATCGCTCAGCTCAGGGTTAAATGCCGCAGCCATAGCTGGGTTTGGTAAAAATGCCGTAGCAAAATCGGCCGGAATACCCAAAGGTGGAGTACCATAAATCACAAAACCTTTGGCTTTAGGTAGCATAGCAACTGCTTCTAATACAATATGTCCACCCAAACTCCAGCCTACAAAATAGGCATCTTCCATAGTCAGTTTTTTGGCTGCTTCTGAAATAGCTTTGGCATAGCCGGGTAAGCTATAGTTTGTGCTATCCATAAATGCGCTACTATCACCATGACCGGGTAAATCAATAGCTATAATATGATATTTTTTGCCTAATTCGCCGTTTAACTGCTTGCTAAAGGTCAAACCTGATGCCGAATTGCCATGTACCAAAAAAATATTTTGCCCAGTTCCTGAGCTTTCATAATAGTTAAGGTCTAACCCTGTTACCGATACACTATGCTTCTCTAAATTTTGAGCCAATACTAATGTTAATGAAAGTATTATTGCCAATACAGCTATAATACGAACCTGCTTAGAAAGCTTCATTTATTGCTTACCTCCAACGGTTTGTTTGATTTAACTCGATTGAGCTAGTTCTTAGTATGACATATTTTTTAAGCTAAGTTTAGAGCTTAAGTTGTACTCGACCTAAAGCTTCTGAATATTTTTACTAATTTGATTAAAATGTTATTCTTTGCTAAATGTTAAAAATAGCCTTAGATAAATTTATAAATTCTTGCCCGTCTAATCTGCAAGGAATGACTATTGCTTTGGTGGCTCACCCAGCTTCTACTACTCTAGTAGCTGGGCAACGCAAACATGCAGTTGAGATTTTACAAAACAACCCTAGTCTAAATTTAATCCGCCTCTTTGGCCCCGAACATGGTCTTTATGGTCATGCCATCGAGGGGCAAAAAATAGCTGATGGTCTTGATCAGGTCTCTGCTTTACCAGTAATTAGCTTATATGGCAGCCGTAGAGCGCCAGCGCCTGAGCATCTAGCGGATATTGATGCCTTATTTTTTGATTTACAAGATATCGGAGTGCGCTGCTTTACTTATATTTCTACGCTTAAATACTGCATGCAGGCTTTAAAAGATGCTAATAAAAAACTTGTAATACTAGATAGACCCAACCCATTAGGGCGTGGGTTTTATGGTGGTTTAGTAGAATATGGCTTTGAAAGCTTTGTGTCTAAGGTCAATATTCCATTTGTGCACGGGTTAACAATGGCAGAAGTTGCTTTATTTTTAGCGAAAGAAATGTCATTTGATAATTTAATTATTATAAAAATGGAAAACTGGCAGGGACAAAGTTGGGATAAAACTGGCTTAAAATGGCAAACGCCCTCACCGAGCATTAGCAGTTTTGAAATTGCCAAAGCTTATCCAATTACAGTTTTTTTAGAAGGTACAAACCTAAGCGAGGGGCGGGGTACAGATTTGGCATTTTTACAGTTTGGGGCAAGCTGGTTAAATAATAGCGACTTGGCAGCGTTTTTAAATTCTAAAGATTTAAATGTTAAATTTATAGAAACTAGCTTTACTCCGAAGCGTTCTAAGTTTGCTAACGAGCAGGTAAAGGGGCTTAGTTTAAATATTTCAGATGCCTATAATCCTGTAGAAATAGCATTTTGGATTTTGCAGGGGATAACAAAGCTTCAGCCAACTAAGTTGGAATTTTTAAAGTCACAAGATAGATACTTCATTGATTTGTTATTTGGCTCGAGCCTATTGCGAGAAGCAATAAGAGCAGATAAGCGGCAGAATCTAGCAGCTGATTTTCAAACCCAACTAATGTATTAGATTTTTGGACATCTGTCATTGACTAATTTGGTATAATGGTGGTACATTCAAGTTGCAATTTAGTCATATATGAAGGTTTAACAACTTTTACTTTTTCAACAATTATAAGTTAAACTGTTCATTGTGATATACAATCTCTGTACTTAAGGAGGCTTATTAGGAAAAAAGACTTGCTTGTTTTATTTTAAGTTTTAGTAACAATTTTCTGTAGGAGGAAAAAAAGTATGAAGAAATTTTTAGGTACAATTTTGGTAGCAATGCTACTCTCGGGTGCATTTGCTCAAACAATGAATGTGGCATGGCCATACAAATTACCGCCAGAAGGTCACTTTAATTCATTAGCAAAATCTGCTATGAACTTAGGTATTTATATTGATTTAATGCAGCCACCAATAGCTTTATATCATTGGGCTGATGGTAGCTACGAAGGTATAGCTGCCGAGAGCTTTGGCTTTGATGCTGATGGTAACTATACAGTTACTCTAAAAGCTGGTCATAATTGGAGTGATGGTAGCCCTATTACTGCTGATGATTTGTTAACTACCTTTAATGCCAAGTATATAACTGGTGCTACAGTTTGGAATAACTTAGAAGACGTTGTAAAAGTTGACGATATGACAGCTAAGTTTATTTTGGGTGAGCCTTCAGTTGCTACTGAGCGCCTAATCTTAGTCGAAAACTTAAGACCAACTAGTGTTTACGGTGGCTTTGCAAGCAAAGTTGCTGAATTACGTGGCATGGGTATGGATAAAGATTCTGATGAGATGAAAGCTGTTTTAACAGAATTAACAGAATTTCGTCCGGTAGACTATGTTTCTGGTGGTCCATTTGTAATGGATACAGAAAGCATTACAGATGCTAGCCTAAAGCTTCTTAAAAATGAAGGTGGTATCGGTTCTGATACAACTGCATTTAATGATGTTACTATTTGGAATGGTGAAACTGAAACAGTATTCCCACTAGTAGTTGACGGCCAACTTTGGTATGCAACTCATGGTTTTGCACCTGCTCAAGAAGAAGCCCAAATTTCTGCTGGTCTGGATATTATTCGTAACCCTTATTACAGTGGCCCTGCACTTTACTTTAACCAAACTAACGAGCTTTTTGCTAACCCAGTTTTTCGCCAAGCAGTTGCATATGCAATTGATCGCGATGAAAACGGCTTTGTAAGCTTAGGTGAATCTGGGCGCGCAGTTGAGCTTATGACTGGCGTTTCTGATAACTTAATCGGTGCTTATGTTGACGAAGCAACCCTAGATGCAATGAACACCTATGATTATGACTTAGATAAAGCTGCCGAGCTTATGACATCACTAGGCTATGCCAAAGGCTCTGATGGCATCTGGGCAAATGCTGATGGCAAATTGTCATTTGAAATGATTTTCCCAGCAGAATATGCTGACTGGTCAGCAGCTGCAGAAAATGCTGCTCAGGCTTTAAACGATTTCGGTATTGAAATAACTGCAAAAGGTGTTCAATTCCAACAAGAACTCCAAGATGTTTATGATGGTAATTTTGAAATTGCTATTCGTAACTGGGGTATTGGTAGCCCATTCCCATATCGTTCATATTTACAACCATATGACCGCTACAATGGTCAAGGCGAACTAGCTGGTGAGGGTGCTGGTGGCGGTATGCACTATAATCCTAACATCACTTACTCTGGTGGCGATGTAAATGTTTATGACTTAGCTGTAGAAGCTGGTAAAGGTTCTGATATTGATAAAATTAAGAGCTTAGTTACTCAGTTAGCAGTTTCATTTAATGAAACATTGCCAATTGTCCCACTTTGGGAGCGCTTTGGTAATAACCCATTAAATCGTACAAATGTTGATGGCCCAGAAGGCTCAGACCCAATTTTCTTAAACTCAGGTTCTGATCACTTTATGCCATATATGATTATCAATGGTATGGTTAAACCAGCCCGATAATTAAGCCTTTTAAGAAGCAGGGTAAAACTCTGCTTCTTAAGCATATTTTATAAAATTTATAATAGTTATTTTTAAAAAGGTGAATATATTTTAATGACAGAACACATAGATACTAGGCCGCTGTGGCAGAAGATTATTCAAAACTATTGGTTTCGTACCTTATTGCAAAACCTTATCACCGTTATTGCGGCGATTACTTTTATTTTCTTTCTAGTTCGCTTGATGCCAGGCAGCCCATTAGATAATTATATTGACGAGCTTATCAATACCGAAAACCTGTCATATGAAGAAGCTTATAATCAGGCTGCAGCATTATTTGATTTTGACCCCAATGCTAATGTGATAAGTCAATATTTTCATTATCTAGCTAAAGTTGCTCAAGGTGACCTAGGTGAATCACTGATTTCTAGCGGTACCAAAGTCACAGATCAGATAGCCCGCTTTCTACCTTGGACTATTTTTTCAGTCGGGCTTGCACTACTTATTAGTTTCACTTTGGGGATTTTAATCGGCATTGTGGCTGCATATTTTAGAAACACTTGGGTGGACAATTTTATTTCGATTGCTGCCTCTATTTTAGATTCGGTCCCAGACTATATTTGGGGCTTGCTGATTATTTTGGTATTTGGTGTAAAGTTAGATTGGTTTGATGTCGGTAAAATGCGCGGGACTTATGGTAGTAATGTAAGCCCAGGATTTAATCTGCCTTTCTTGCTCAGTGCTCTTTATCATTCAATATTGCCAGTCTTGACATATGTAATTGGCACAATTGGTGGTTGGTCTTTAGCTATGCGTGGTTCAACCATTAGCACATTAGGTGAAGATTACGTCAATATTGCTCGAGC
>CAMZLP010000031.1 GCA_947311535.1 uncultured Deinococcota bacterium
ATCAGCTGCACCAACTCGGCCCTTATTTCTACGCACGCCCTCATCGCAAGCAAAACCCAAAAAGGCTATACCTGCTTTTGTTTGGTAAGGGTATTCTATAAACTCAATTTTTTCATGCCATCTTTTGCCCAAGTCGCCATCTTCGGTATCAATTCGGCCAGTCCAAAGGCTTTTGTCGGCTTGCTTATACATTTACTTTTTCTCCGGCGTAAACACTATAATCCAAGGCATTTGCTAGATATGAAGTTACTAAATCTCTGGGATGTTTAAGATTCCAAATGCAAAAATCAGCATCATAGCCTACAGCCAAGCTGCCTTTGCTGGCTTCTAGACTCAGGGCTTTGGCAGCGTTTTTTGTAACCCCCAAGAGGGCTTCTTGTACTGTCATTTTAAATAATACGGCAGCCATGTTTAGCATTAGCAATAGCGAAGCCAGAGGTGAAGTGCCGGGGTTTAAGTCTGTGGCTATGGCCATTGCTACTTTATGTTTTCTAAATAAATCTATGGGCGGGCTTTGGGTTTCACGCAGTGAATAATATGCACCGGGCAATAAAACTGCTACGGTATTGCTTTTTGACATGACTATTATGGATTCTTCATCGATATATTCCAAATGATCACAGGACAGGGCATTGTATTGGCAAGCTAATTTTGTTGCTCCCATTTGCGAGAATTGCTCGGCATGGAGCTTTACTCTTAGGCCCAAAGATTTGGCTTTTTCAAAGACTCTTTTTGTTTGTTCAAGACTAAAAGCCAAATGCTCGCAGTAGGCGTCTATGGCTGTTACTAAGCCAGTTTTATGGACTTCGGGTAGCATGGTATTTACAATATAATCAATATAAGCATCAGCCTTGTTTTTATATTCCGGTGGGACGGCATGAGCGCCTAGGAAGGTTTTTTCTATGTGGATTGGGTGGTTTTGCTCGAGCCTATCCATAATCCTCAGCATTTTAAGTTCAGTTTCAAGATTTAGCCCATAACCAGTTTTAATTTCTATTGTTGTAACCCCTTCAGCTATTAGAGCTTTTAAGCGTTGGGCAGAATTATTATAAATCTCTTCTTCCGATTCTGCTCGAGTAGCTCTTATGCTACTAGCAATTCCACCGCCTTGGGCAGTAATATCTTCATAAGAAATACCGTTTAAGCGTTGCTCAAATTCATTTGCCCGATTCCCGCCATAGACTAAATGGCTGTGACAATCTATCAGAGCTGTTGTCAGAAGCTTGTTTTTGACATCAATTACTTTTTTGCTCTTGCTTGGTTCAAAATTTTGCATACTGTCAATTTGCACAATTTTTTTATCTTTTACTGCTACAAAGCTATTTTCTTTAATTATAATTTGCTCATTTTCAAATTGAGCAATTTTTGCATTTATCCAAGTTTTATCAAACATAGTATTATTGTACTCCCTTGTTTATATTGTACATACAAATAATGTTAAACTATGTACAATAATAAAAAATGTAGCTTGCTAATGCTACCTGAAGGGAAAAGATATGAAAAAAAGAAGCATAAAAGCCGCTCGCGGCAGGCAGCTTAGTGCAAAATCTTGGCTTACCGAGGCTGCTTTGCGCATGTTGATGAATAACCTTGACCCCGAGGTGGCAGAAAGACCAGAAGACTTAGTTGTCTATGGTGGTATTGGCAAAGCTGCTCGTAACTGGCAATCATTTGATAAAATTGTAGAAGTACTAAAACGCTTAGAATCAGACGAAACCTTGCTTATTCAATCAGGTAAGCCAGTGGGGGTCTTTCCAACTCATGAAAATGCACCCCGAGTGCTAATTGCCAACTCTAACCTAGTGCCACATTGGGCAACTTGGGAAAAGTTCAATGAATTAGATAAAAAAGGCTTGATGATGTATGGGCAAATGACGGCTGGCTCTTGGATTTATATTGCTAGCCAAGGCATTGTTCAAGGCACTTATGAAACCTTTATGTCTATGGCCAAGAAACATTTTGCTGGCGATTTAGCTGGTAAATGGATACTAACTGCTGGCCTTGGCGGTATGGGCGGTGCTCAGCCACTAGCAGCTACAATGACAGGGGCAAGCATGCTGGCCATAGAATGTGATGAATCCAGAATTGATATGCGGATAAAAACAGGCTATTGTGATTATAAAGCCAAAACTTTAGCCGAAGCAATTGAAATGCTAAAACAAGCTAAAAAGGATAAGCGAGCTATTTCTGTTGCTCTTTTGGGTAATGCTGCTGAGCTTTTTCCAGAGATATTAAGCTCTGGCTATTTACCCGATGCTGTAACCGACCAAACAAGCGCTCATGACCCATTAAACGGTTATTTGCCGCTGGGCTGGAGCTTAGAAAAAGCTGCAAGGTTAAGACTAGAAGACCCAGATTTAGTAGTAAAAGAAGCTAAGAAATCTATGGCTATCCAAGTAGAGGCAATGTTGGGTTTTTATGCCAAAGGCATAGCAACTTTTGACTATGGCAACAATATCCGCCAGATGGCCTTTGAAACAGGTGTTAAAAATGCTTTTGATTTTGAGGGTTTTGTACCGCTTTATATCCGTGACTTATTTTGCCAAGGCATAGGGCCATTTCGCTGGGTGGCTTTATCTGGTGAGCCAGAAGATATCTATAAAACCGATCAGAAAATGAAGGAATTATTTCCAGAAAATAAATCACTGCACAATTGGTTAGATCAGGCTCAAGAACGCATTCAATTTCAGGGTTTACCCGCTCGGATTTGTTGGCTTGGTGCTGGTGAGCGTGATATTGCAGGCAGGGCATTTAATGACATGGTAGCAAGTGGGGAACTAAAAGCTCCTATTGTTATCGGTCGTGATCACTTAGACTCGGGCTCGGTAGCTAGCCCCAACCGTGAAACCGAAGGCATGAAAGACGGCAGTGATGCAGTTTCTGATTGGGCTTTGCTCAATGCTTTATTAAATACAGCTAGTGGGGCAACTTGGGTTAGCTTTCATCATGGTGGTGGGGTTGGCATGGGGTTTTCTCAGCATGCCGGTGTGGTAATAGTTGCTGATGGCACGCCAGAAGCTGATAAAAGATTAAAACGCGTGCTTAGAAATGACCCGGCTACCGGGGTGATGAGGCATGCTGATGCTGGCTATGATATTGCCATAGAAAAAGCCAAAGAACAAAATTTAGACTTGCCCATGATTGATTTAGATAATGTTTGAGCTCAGAATTATTCCGGGCGAGCTTAGTTTGCAAGAACTAAGGCAGATTAGCCGTGAGGCTGTACAAATAAACTTAGACGACGCTGCTAAACCAAAAATTGAAAAAGCAAATGAGGCAATCCATAAAATAATTGCCGACGGCAAAGTGGTTTATGGCGTAAATACCGGTTTTGGATTGTTGGCCAATAAACGCATAGAAACAAAAGATTTAGAAGATTTACAGAAACGCATTGTTTTGTCTCATTCGGCTGGGGTTGGCAAATATCTGAGCAATGATACTGTCAGATTGATGATGGTTTTAAAAATAAATTCTTTGGCTATGGGTTATTCTGGAATTAGATTAAGTGTTATTGAAACTTTGATAGAGTTTGTCAATAAGGAGCTTTATCCTGCTGTGCCAGAAAAGGGCTCGGTAGGGGCAAGTGGTGATTTAGCACCTTTGGCACATATGGCTGCGGTCTTATTGGGCTATGGCTATGCAAATTATAAAGGGGAGATAGTAGCGGCTAAAAAGGGCTTAGAGTTGATTGGGCTCGAGCCTATCCAATTAAAAGCCAAAGAGGGTTTAGCACTCCTCAATGGCACCCAGTTATCAACTGCTCTAGCCCTAGAGGGCTTATTTTATGCCGAAGATTTATTTGCTGCCGCTCTTACCACCGGTTCAATTACTGTAGAAGCAGTACTAGCCAGCCGCTCACCTTTTGACCCAAGAGTGCAAGAGATCAGAGGCCATAAGTCTCAGATTGACACTGCCAAAATGTTTTTGGATATTTTAGAAAAGGAAACCCAAATATCAAAGTCACATATCAACTGTGATCGAGTTCAAGATCCTTATTCAATTCGTTGTCAACCGCAGGTTATGGGAGCATGTCTAAATCAACTTAGAAACTCCGCTGAAACTTTGCAGATAGAGGCCAATGGGGTAAGCGATAATCCTTTGATTTTTTCTGAAGATGATGTAATTTCTGGGGGCAACTTTCATGCGGAGCCAGTTGCTTTTGCTGCTGATAATTTGGCATTGGCAATTGCTGAAATAGGCGCACTTAGCGAAAGAAGAATGGCACTTTTGGTGGATAAACATTTAAGTGAATTACCGGCATTCTTGGTTGAGAATGGCGGTATAAATTCAGGCTTTATGATTGCTCAGGTCACGGCTGCTGCTTTGGCCAGTGAAAATAAGGCTCTGGCTCACCCAGCAAGTGTAGACTCATTGCCAACTTCTGCAAATCAGGAGGACCATGTTTCTATGGCTACTTATGCCGCTAGGCGTTTGGCTGATATGGCAGAAAATACTGCTCATATTTTAGCAATAGAATATCTGGCAGCTTGCCAAGGCTTAGACTTTAGAAAGGCTAAAAAGTCTAGCCGAATAATAGAAGAAGCAAAAGCAATATTACGCCAGCAAGTAGATTTTTATGAGCAAGATAGATATTTTTCTGATGATATAAATAAAGCAAACCAGATTATTCGTTCAGCTAAATTTAATAAATACTTAGACCCAAAGCTAATTCCTAGCTTTTAATGTTATTCTAAATTAGCCATGAAGCAAGCACTGTACAAAGACATAAAAGACTATATAAAAGAGCAAATTGAGCAAGGTGAATACCAAGCTAATGACAAAATCCCAACCGAGAATGAACTCACTAAGTTTTTTTCTACTAGTCGGCAAACTGTCCACAAAGCCTTAAGAGATTTGGCACTTGAGGGAATAATAGTTAGATACCCCAAATTGGGTAGCTTTGTCAGCCCTCAAAAACCACAGACGTCAATTTTGGACCTACGGGCGATTTCTGATGAGGTAAAAAGCCGAGGCAATATTTATAGCAATGAGCTGATTAGTTTAAAAGAACTTAAGGCAACAGAAGAGATTGCCCAAAAAATGTCTTTGGTAAAAGACCAAAAAATCTATGAGTCACAACTAATCCACAAAGAAAACGATGTGCCGGTACGCTTTGACATCCGTTATATAAAACCAATGGCAGCCAAAGACTATTTAAAGCAAGATTTTGCTAAAATCACCCCAAATGAGTATTTACAAAAATATTGCCCGGCCCAAAGAGTTGATAACTCTATAGAAGCCATATTGCCAGATGATTTTATTCGTATTTTTTTAGATTTAGAGACTGAGCCTTGCTTGCTCATATCTCGCTTAGTTTGGGTTGGTGATGGGGTTGTTAGTTATTCAAAATTATATTATCCGAGTTCTAGATATATTTTAAAGTCAAGTTTTAGTTATTAGTTTTACTTTTGTATTTAAGATTGTTTTGCTTTTCTTCTTTTTTTTTATAAACTATGATATTTTTTCTCTAGAGGTAGTTTTATGAAGATTGAAGAATTTAGGCTCGAGCGCTTCCAAAGTTTATATGAGCACCAAGTTGACATTAACTTATCAGAAAGCGGAGTTCATCCGCTCAAACTAAGTGAATTTATCAGCCCAGAGCAGTTTGAATCGCTCTATAGCTTGGAAATAGGCTATGCCCAAACCAATGGC
>CAMZLP010000032.1 GCA_947311535.1 uncultured Deinococcota bacterium
GGAAATGTACCAAGAGGAAATGGAGCAAGAGGAAATGGATCAATAGGAAATGCACCAAAAGGAAATGGAGCAAGAGATAATGCACCAAAAAAAAATGTACAAATAGGAAAGCCATGGTGAGGTTGGTGATGCCAGCAATGACCGTTTACGTATTGATGCTCCCGAACTACAAGTGAAAGTAGTAGGTGAGGGCGGTAATCTTGGGTTTACACAGCTTGCAAGAATAGAATATGCCAAAAATTCTGGTCGTATTAACACCGATGCAATAGATAATTCTGCTGGTGTTGATATGTCTGACCATGAGGTAAATATTAAAATTGCTTTAGAGCCACTTTTGGAATCAGGTGATCTATCAAGTAAACAGCGTAATAGATTGTTAGTTAAAATGACTGATGAAGTTAGTGAATTGGTTTTGAAAGATAATTATAACCAGAGCCAAATTTTATCGATTGCCAAACGCCGTAGCCAAACAGATATTGCTAGTTTTGAATTGTTAACAGAATACCTCATTTCAAAGGCAGGTTTAAATAGAGCCGTAGAATATTTGCCAGATTCAAAAGAGTTTGCTAGTAGAAAGCTTTCTAAAATTGGTTTGATGCGGCCTGAGCTAGCAATTTTGTTGGCCTATAGCAAAATGGATTTATATAAAAAATTACTTGCTCATGATTTCTTTGAAGATGCATGCAGTGCTAATTTTCAAGCTTATTTAATTGATTATTTTCCTAAAGCTATGCGCAAAAAATATAAAAAAGCTATCTTAGCGCATCCGCTTAAGCGTGAAATAATTGCTACTCAATTGAGCAATGAGATAATTGATTTACTAGGTATTGATTTTGTATATAGCTTGGCTACAGATTTGGGGGCATCATTCCCTGATTTAATTAGGGCAATTGTGCGTTCTTTTGTGCTTTTGGATACTAATAGCTTATTAACTCAAATTAAAGCCTTAGATAACAAGGTCTCAACAGATTTACAATACGATATGCTCGAGCAAATAAAAGATTCAATCCAAGCCTTAGTTTCTTACAGCCTAATTAATAATAGCTCCTTAGAGATAGTAATTGTTAAGCCAATAATGGATGAGCTAAAAGCCAAATTGCAAAAATTATTGCCATTAAAAGAGCAAAGGTACTTTGCTAAGACCGTAAAATATTATGGAAAATCAAATATTGATAAAGATTTAGCAAGCCAGATGACTACCTTAGAATATTTACCTAGCAGCCTTGTTTTATTAGAATTGGCTTTAGAATTAAATATCAGTATTGATAAGCTTGCCAAAGATTTTTATGAAATCGGCGATGAGCTAAAATTGCCAGATTTAAGAGATGATATTGCTAAAATTAATCCCTTAAATAAGTGGGATAAGTTAGCTATAACTAATGTTGAGATGGATTTGCGTAAAATTCAAAAAGATATTAGCCAAAGGTATATTTTGCAAGACGACTATGACAATCCAAAATCATTTTTACAATCGGCTAAAATAGAATTTAGACACTATAAGAAATCACTTAAACAAATAGGCCGTAAAAATATGACTTTGTCTGCTGCTATTGTTTTGAAACATCAATTAGAAAAATTCATACAGACTCTTTGATATAAGCCTCTAATACCTAAAAAGCCAGACTAATTCAGTCTGGCTTTTATAATTTTGATTTAAGCTATCTAAGGATACAAGCTTTAAAGTGTCCTGGACTTACTTCTTCTAATTTAGGAATGGTTTCAGCACATTCTTTTTTAGCTATTGGGCAACGAGTTCTAAAAACACAGCCAGATGGTGGATTAATTGGACTCGGGATATCACCTTCTAGTAAAATTCTATCCCTTTTAATTGTCGGGTCAGGGATTGGAATTGCTGTTAACAGCGCTTCGGTATAAGGATGAATAGGATTAGCATAAAGCTCTTTTGATGGGGCAATTTCCATGATTCTACCCAAATACATAACCACAACTGTGTCAGAAATGTATTCTACCACTGCTAAATCGTGAGCGATAAATAGCAAAGTAAGACCAAGCTCTTCTTTTAGGTCTTGCAAAAGGTTTACAACCTGAGCCTGAATAGAAACATCAAGGGCGCTAACGGGCTCATCGGCAACTATAAACTGTGGATCAACAGCTAAGGCTCTTGCAATGCCAATACGCTGACGTTGCCCACCTGAGAACTCGTGTGGATAGCGACGCATATGGCTTGGAGATAAACCAGTTTTTGTTAAAAGATCGGCAATTTTATCTTCTTTAGCCTTGCCTTTGGCTAAATTATGAATTGTAAGTGCTTCGCCGATAATATCGCCAACAGTCATTCTGGGGTTTAGTGATGCAAAAGGATCTTGAAAAATAATCTGCATTTCTTTGCGGTATTCACGCATTTGTCTTTTTGATAAATCTGGTAAGTTGACCCCATTAAAAATAACTTCACCAGCAGTTGGCTCAATTAATCTTAAGATACTGCGGCCTACAGTTGTTTTGCCAGAACCAGATTCGCCTACAAGGCCAATTACATCACCAGCTTTGACTTTGAAACTGACATCTTCGATGGCTTTAACATTGGCGACAGTTTTGGAAAATATTCCGCCTTTAATAGGGAAATATTTTTTTAAACCTTTTACTTCTAATAAGTATTCACTCTTTGTATTTTTAGCTGCTTCACTCATGCTGATGCCTTCTCCTTATCATCATGAATCTTTTCCCAGTTGATACAGCGAACCATATGACCATTGCCAGAATCTACTAATTTGGGAATTTCTTTATCACATTCCTCGGTTACAAAGCTACAGCGCGGATGAAAGGCACAGCCTGATGGCAAATAAAGCGGGTTTGGTACATTACCTGGGATAGCCTCGAGCCTGTCTTGAATATCTAAAGCTTTATCAATACGTGGTATCGAATTTAACAAACCCATTGTATAAGGCATACGTGGGCGAGCATAAATTGAATGTACATCACTCTCTTCAACAGCACGTCCAGAATACATAACTACAACTCTATCGGCGATTTCGGCGACTACGCCTAAATCATGAGTAATAAATAAAATACTCATGCCAATTTCTTTTTGAAGCTTACGCATGAGATCTAAAATTTGGGCCTGAATAGTCACATCAAGTGCAGTTGTAGGTTCATCGGCAATTAGTAGTTTAGGGCCGCATGAGAGGGCCATGGCAATCATTACTCGCTGACGCATACCACCTGACATTTGGTGAGGATAATTGTGGACACGTTTTCCAGGCTCTGGTATTCCTACTAGCTCGAGCATCTCCGCAGCCATTTTCATAGCTTGTTTTTTTGTTTTGCCTTGGTGCAAAACAATAGCTTCAGCTATTTGGTCACCAACTGTATAAACAGGGTTTAAGCTGGTCATAGGTTCTTGAAATATCATCGAAATATCATTGCCGCGTAACTGGCGCATTTCTCGTTCTGATTTTTTAACGATATCGTGACCGTCAAATAAAATTTCACCTGCAGCAATTCTGCCAGGGGGCATAGGAATAAGCCGCATGATTGATAAACTAGTTACTGATTTTCCTGAGCCAGATTCACCTACTACAGCCAAAGTCTCACCTTTATCTATGTGAAAACTTACCCCATCAACTGCTTTGACTGTACCTTCATCGGTATCAAAATAGGTTTTTAATCCCTTGACCTCAAGAAGTCTTTCTGATTTAGCCATAAAAACCGAACTCCTTCATAATCGTCTTAGCAGCCATTCTAACCTTTTTTTCATCTAAATTGCCAACATTTGTTGGATAGGGGCTAAGTGCTTGTTCTACAAGGGCTAAATTGGGAACCAAAAAAACTTATCAACCTATAATTTATATATAATTTTATGTCTAAAAATAGTCGATAAGCCTACAAATTATATTCAAAAGTTTGGCAAAACACTTTGAGAATGAAGCTTAAATAATTGACAAACTAATAGTTTACACATAAGCTATTAGTTGGTCATTTTGACCTGGACTTATTTTCTGGGGAAGCCAGTGAAACTCTGGTGCTGTCCCGCAACGGTTAAAGCCCGAATACCAGACGATAAATTCATTATTTCTACCCCTTGCGAGGACGAGGAAGGTATGACTTGATATTTTCAAGCTACCTCCATCCTGATAGTTTGGATGGATTTCTTTTAGAACTCGCAATTGCCTTAGGAGGCTTTTGTGAAAAGTTTTGTGATTAGTTTAGTTTTACTTGTATTTACCATAGCGTTTGCAAGTGATTACCCATTGACAATGATTGATGATTTAGGTCATGAAGTTGTTTTGAATGCCGCCCCTCTACGCATTGTTTCTATGATTCCTAGTACTACTGAAACAGTCTGTGCATTAAATGCTTGTGACTTATTGGTAGGTCGGGATCAGTACAGTAATTATCCTTTAGAGGTTAATGAATTACCTGAATTAGGAAATGGCTTTGTACCTAATTTAGAAGCAATTGTCGCGCTCGAGCCTGACCTAGTTATAGTTGATGAATCAACTGACTTGGCAAATCAATTAATAGAACTTGGTATTCCTGTTTATGCTGGTACTGCCCAAAGCTTTGAAGAAGTCTTTGAAAAATTCTCGGATATTGGCAAACTAATAAACCGAGAAAAAGAAGCGGCTTTTTTAAGTCTGAAATTACGTACTGATTTAGTTAATATTCATAAACTAATTGCCGGAGCCGAGGCTCCTACGGTTTTTTATGAACTTGATTCCACCCCATATTCTGTAGGTCCAGAATCATTTATTGGTGAGATTATTAGCTTAGCTGGTGCTAGTAATATAGTTACGGCTGATTTAGGCGCATTTCCAAAATTGGACCCTGAGTTTATAGTTGCTAGTAATCCAGAGGTAATCTTATTAGCTGATGCTGCTTATGGTGAAACTGCCGAGAGCCTAGCTGCTCGAGCTGGCTGGTCTGATATTTCGGCAATTGTAGCAAACAAGGTTTTTGAATTAAGCCAAGATCAAGTAGATACTATTAACCGTCCTGGACCACGAATTGTTGATGCGTTATTTTTACTTGCTCAAATTTTTCACCCTGATATGATTGACTAATGTCTGACTCTAAGCCCAAGCTATTGGCAACAAATTTAAGAATTATGCCGATTGTAGGTTTTAGTTTGGGCTTGGTTTTAGTTTTGGTGATTGCAACCGGAATTGGCTCTGTGGCTATTGCTCCAGCGCAAGTTTTAAAAGCCGTTTGGCACGGTTTGTTGCAGAATTTAGATGGTGTAAATGACACCATAATTTGGAAAATCCGCCTACCTAGAGCTTTATTAGCTGCTTTGGTAGGCAGTTTACTATCAATTTCTGGTTTAGCCTATCAGGGGATATTTAGAAATCCATTAGCCGATCCATATCTTTTGGGTGTGGCTAGCGGTGCATCTTTTGGAGCAGCCTTTGCAATTGTAGTATTGCCTAGCCTACCTATTATTTCTAGCTTGGGTCTACCAATTATTAGTTTTATATTTGCCTTATTGGCTGTTTTTTTAGTGCTATTATTTGCTTATTCAAATAATAGAATACCGATAATTAACCTTATTTTGGCAGGAGTTGTATTAGGCTCGAGCTTTTCTGCTTTAACATCTTTTATTATGATTTCTGCCAAGGATAGAACAGCAAATATACTATCTTGGCTATTAGGCAGTTTTGCTTTGGCAAGTTGGGCTAAGTTTTTATCAGTTTTGCCATTTTATATTATTGCTTTATCACTTTTATTGCTTTCGGCTCGAGCCTTAAATTTATTACAGCTTGGCGAAGAAGAGGCAATGCAATTAGGTTTGCCAGTTACAAAATTCAAATATGCTCTTATTATTGTTGCCACTTTGGCTACCGCTGCTGCGGTTAGTGTTTCTGGGATTATAGGCTTTGTTGGGCTTATGGTGCCACATGCAGCCCGCTTGGCTTTTGGGCCGGATCACCGCATGCTCATACCTATTTCTGCCCTGATGGGTGCAATATTTTTAGTGCTTGCAGACCTTTTGGCGCGTACAATTATCTCACCCGAAGAAATACCAATTGGCATTATTACTGCTCTTGTAGGTGGGCCATTTTTCTTATATTTACTAAAAAGAGTTAGCTTGTAATGGGCATCATAAATTTTAGAATAAGGAAGTTTAAAACCCATCGGCTACCGTCTGGCTACTATCTTATTCTCTCTGTGGAGAAATTACACCAAGTGCAATTAACTACTGCCTTTATGAAAGCCATTTCTGAAATTATTAGTTGTGTTCATAATTTAGGCTTTCGCAGCCTACGACCTTATCATTTTTACTTTCCACTATCCACTCATTTGAACTTGATAAGAGGACTAAAAAGAACAGCTCTCTTGGCGTTGGTATTGGCATGAGTATGCTTGCCAATCATCTATCTTTTGCTTATAAAGATGAGCCTATTGTTAGTAATTTGGATTTTAAGTTTTCATCTGGAGAAATTGTAGGAATTATTGGCCCCAATGGTGCTGGCAAGTCTACAATCATCAAGCTTTTATCAAAAGTATTAGAGCCAAGTTTTGGTTTTATAAGTGTAGATGGCATAAAAATATCTAATATGAGCCGTTTGGACTTGGCCAAGAAAATAGCAGTAGTATCACAAATATCAGATTTGCCAGAAAGTTTTAGAGTTGAAGATATTGTTTTGATGGGCAGAACCCCACATTTGGGTTTTTTAAGTTCTGAAAAAGAAGAGGATTTTAAGATTGTTAAAGCAGTTATGCAAAAGCTTGATATTCTTAAATTTAAAACTAGGCAAATAGCATCGCTCTCGGGTGGTGAAAGGCAACGAGTTGTATTGGCTCGAGCCTTAGCTCAGGAGCCTAAGTACTTACTACTAGACGAACCAACGAACCATTTGGACTTGAATTATTCAATAGAGCTTTTGCGGTTTTTAAAGCGAGAAGTGACAAATGGCTTGGCAGTACTAATAATCATGCATGATTTAAGTTTAGCGAGCCAAATTTGCGATAGGATTATAGTCATAGAAGATGGCCAGCTAGTGGGACAGGGTAAAACCGAAGAAGTTATTTCGGAATTGCTAATTAAAAATGTTTTTAGAACAGATGTGAAAATTATTTGGGACGAAAATAATAAAATCTCGGCAATAGTGCCAAATATTTAAAATATGCTGAGGTCATTTTTTATTGCCCTAAGCTTTTTGACAATTATTCCTAGCATACAAATTGATAATTGGCAGGCTGATGATTTTGCAAAAAGTGTTAGAGCATATCCAATCGTAGGTTTGCTAATAGGGGCTATTTTGTTGATGGCTAGCTATATATTGGCTCATAGTAATTCTTTATTAAGTTCTACATTAATAATTGCTTTGTGGTACTTGTTAACAGGCGGCTTGCATTTTGATGGCCTTTGCGATACCGCCGATGCAGCTTTTGCTAGCAAAAACCCAATAGAGAGGCAAGAAATAGCCAAAGACCCCAGAATCGGCTCCTTTGCCTTTTTGACAGGGGGTTTGCTAATTGTCTTAAAATTTGCTGCAGTGCAGGCACTTAGTAGTTTTGAGCTAATTATTTTTACTCCTTTAATTGCCAGAACAATAATAGTTGTAATAATGCCATTATTTCCGATACAAGCTTCTAGTCAAATTGCAAAAATAGCGGTAATCAGTAAGCCAGAAGCCGTAAAAATAGCCTTCTCTGGCTTTGCTTTGACTTTAGTATTAGCTTTGCTTTTATCTAAATTAAAGTTAATTCTTTTTGCACTAGTAATTAGTTCTTTACTTTCGATTTTAGCAGCGCGCTGGATTAATAGCCGAATGTTAGGTTTAAATGGTGACAGTTATGGGGCTATAATTGAGTTAGCCGAGTTATCATTATTATTGCTCTTTGCTTTATTATTTTGACCATAAAACAAAGTTTTAAATTGATTTGGGTTAAAATTTTTTATTGAAGAGAGAAGCTACTGATAGCTACTTAGGATGAGAAGATGGCAGTGATTTATTTAATTACGGGTGGGGCCCGCTCAGGAAAGTCGGCATTTTCTGAGTCTTTGGCCAAAGACTTGGGAGCTTTAGGAGTATTGTATATTGCAACCTTGAGCGAATCTGATTCTGAAATGATTAAGAGAATAGCAAGGCACCGTAGATTACGCCCAGCAGCTTGGCGTACTTTAGAAATAATAACGGAGATTGATTTTGAGGCAATAAGCGAAAAAGTCATTTTGCTTGATTGTTTATCTGGATTTGTTTCTAATATTTTAATAGCCAATGAAGAAATAGAAGATGAAGAGTTAATAGGTTTGGTTTTACGAAAGGTTGCTGCTTTAACTACGTCTGCCAGAAAGCATAAAAAGACCCTAATAGTAGTAACTAATGAGGTTGGTAGTGGTATTGTGCCAGCTTATAAGCTGGGGCGTGTGTTTAGAGATGCACTTGGTTTAGCTAATCAATATGTTGCTAAACAAGCTGATAATGTAGCTTCTATGACTGTGGGTATTGCCACTGTATTAAAAGGTGAATTTCCGGATTAAAACGAGGATGGAATTATTAAATTATTTTTAGTTAGACACGGTGAAACTTTATATAATCGCGAGGGCAGAATGCAAGGGCATTTGGATATTCCTTTAAGTGATTTAGGCCTAGAGCAAGCAAAAAAGCTAGCTAAGCGATTAAAGGCAAGTGAATTTAATTATATCTATTCTTCTGATTTGGCTCGAGCCTATACTACTGCAATAACTAGCTTTCCTAATAGCAAAATAATCACTGATAAGCGTTTACGTGAGCGATGTTACGGAGACTTTGAAGGAAAGTTGCGCTCAGAATACAGCCCCGAAGAGCTAAAAATCTATAATGCTTACAAACAAGACCCATTTAAAAATCGCTTAACAGGCGGAGAAAATAGCTATCAACTTTTTGAGAGAATCAATAATTGGCTCTTAGATTTACCCAAGGCTGATAAAATAATTGTGTTTACCCATGGCGGTGTTATTCGCTCATTGATTAGAGAGGCTAATGGTAAAAAGGCGGAGATTTTAGCTATAGAAAATACCAGCATTAGCTATTTTAGCTATGAGGATGGAAAACTAGAATTGCAAAGTTATAATGACATCAGTCATTTTTAGTTTATTGATAGGCTAACAAGCTTTTGCACTGTTCGCCAATTCCTTGTACTAGCTACAAGCCCCAGCTCACGCTCTAAGATATTATTTGTAAGCTTGGATTTGCCATAGCCTTCTGGATAATAAAGATAAATATGTTTGCCAGCAATAATTAGTTTTTCATTTTTTGTTTGCCATTTACTAAAATCAACCCTAGCTGGGTTTTTAGGGCTATTTGCTAAAAATGTTACGTAAAGTTTAGCGATATTGGTATTGTATTCTTTAATAAAGTCACTATTCTTAAATTTTGTTTTAAAGCTATAAAGACTTATTAATTCATGATTATCTTTTAGGTATTCTGTATAAAACTTTAGAAGCTTGTCATCGTAATTTTTTGCAAATGGATTATTTTTGTAGATTTTGCTAAATTCTTGGGCAGTGTAAATAATAACAGGAACTTCAAATTGGTAATTATTTTTTATTGTGCTAGTAATCATATTAGAAATATCTAAAGGATTTTCTAATTTAGAATCAAAAACCAGATTACCAGATTGAATGTAGCTATCTACATTTTTAAAGCCCAGCGAGCTATAAAGCTCACGTAGAGCTAGCATTTTTATCTTTTTTTGCCCCGAGACATTGATGCCTCGGAGCAATGAAATGTATTTGGGCATTTAAGCTAAAAACTCTAATATACCTTTGGTAAATAGCTCAACTGCTAAGGGAATTGCGTCTTCATCTACATCAAATTTTGGGTGATGGTGCGGGTAGTTTGTGCCTTTTGCCTCGTTACCTGCTCCTACAAAAAAGTAGCAACCATCTGCGGCATTGAGCCAATGGGCCATGTCATCGCCACCCATTATTTGTGGTGCTTCTATAACTTGTCCTTCGGCTAGGTCTTTTTCAAATGTCTTTTTCAGTAATTTTGTCATTTTGTCATTGTTAATTACGGTAGGTGTGCCAAATGTAAAGTCACATTCAGACTTACCATTCATACTTGCTGCAATGCCACTGCTTAGCTCAGCAATGCGTTTGGCTAAGTTTTGCCTTGTTTCTTCATTAAATGTGCGCAAAGTACCTTTTAGCTGAACGTTATCTGGGATTATATTAAAAGCTGTACCGCCATGGATTGAAGTGACTGTGATTACCGCTTGATCAGTTGGATCTAACTCACGAGAAACTAGGCTTTGTAAAGCCACTATAATATTTGCCGAAATCAACACCGGGTCAATGCTGTGCTGAGGCATAGCCGCATGACCACCTTTACCAGTCACTATTATTTCAAATTTATCAGCCGAGGCCATAGCCGGGCCACAACGCAAAGCAACGGCTCCAGTTGGCATCATACTACCCAAATGCAAACCTATACTATGATCAACTGTTAAACCGTCTAAGGCACCGTCATCTATCATGGCTTGGGCTCCACCTGCACCTTCTTCGGCAGGTTGAAAGACAAAAACTACCTTGCCAGTAAAATTATCTTTTTGCCCGACTAGTATTTTTGCAACTGATAATAATATTGCGGTGTGGCCGTCATGCCCGCAGGCGTGCATTTTACCATCAATAGTAGAGCGGTATTCGTGCTCATTTTCTTCTTGTACAGGTAGTGCGTCTATATCGGCTCGAGCCAATACGGTTTTACCAGCTTTACCAGAGTCTAAAATTGCCATTACGCCAGTTTTGCCAATACCTGTTTTAGCTTCTAAACCAAGAGCTGTTAATCTCTCGGCAATTATTCTGGCAGTTCTGACCTCTTCAAAAGCAATTTCGGGGTGTCTATGAAAATCTCTTCTAGTTTCTATGGTTTCTTGGGCTAAGCCCTGAGCTAAGCTACGAATAGAATCAATCATTATATACTCCTTGTCG
The DNA here is from genome assembly GCA_947311535.1 of uncultured Deinococcota bacterium. Classification (GTDB taxonomy): domain Bacteria; phylum Deinococcota; class Deinococci; order Deinococcales; family Trueperaceae; genus CAMZLP01. The sequence continues at coordinate 10,880 of CAMZLP010000032.1, forward strand.
TCTATTAATTCTATCTTAGCTATTTTCAATAAAACATATCTGTCTTTAAATACAAAGACAAAGTTTAATGATACTTGGTTTAATGATACCTGTGCTTAAAGAGCTTGGGGTTTGAGATTAATAATAGATGGAAAAAACTAGTATCAGTTTGTTCATTCTATTCATTTTTACATTGTATTCATCTTCATATTCATCTTTGTTCTAGAACAAAGGCTATTTTTTTTGATATGCTTCTGCATATAAAAGTACTTTGAGTACTTAAAAAGAAAGGGTAAATATGAAAATTCGTAATATTTTTCTTGCTTTACTGGGCTTAATCATGCTTTCTGCTAGTTTTGCACAAGTAGCTCCGCTATATCCAGCTGAGAAAGTCAAAGTGGCATATGTGCCAATAATGAAGTTTGCAACAATGTATGTTGCCGAAAACCGAGGCATTTTTGACAAATATGGCTTAGATGTAGAAATTAACCGAGTGAAGTCCGGTACAGAAGCCATTGCTTTTTTAACTGAAGGCCAAATTGACGTTGGTGGTATTGCTATTGTTACTTCACTTTGGAACGGTTGGAACCAAGGTTTAGATATTCGTATTATTGCTCCTGGTGCTTTAGAGCCATTTGAAAATAGCCCTACTAAATTTATGATTTCTAAAGCCCTAGAGGGTTCAACAATGGCTGATTTAGCTGGTAAAACAGTAGCTATGGCAGGCGGTCCTGGTAGCGGTGCCGAATATCTATCTTCAAAAGCATTGGCTCAGGGTGGTTTGACCATTCGTGACGTTAATATTGTAAAAACTGGCAATGCGGATATTCCAGCTGCTTTTGCAAATGGTTCTATTGATGCGGCTTTATTAGGTTCGCCATATGCTGACCAAGTAGAGCAAGCTGGCACTGCTGTAGCACTTGCTACTAACCTAACCCCAGGCCTTATGACTGTGGCATTTGTGGGTAGTGGTAAGTTTGTTAATGAGCGACCAGAAGTGGCTAAGCGTTTTGCTTTAGCACTATTAGAAGCTGCCCGTTTAATGCAGGGCGATGATTACTTAGCTGCTGAAAATATGGATTCTTATCTTAGCTATGTAAATGCTACTCCGGAGTCAATCACTAATGGCAAACGTGTGGTTTATGATACTAACCAAGTTATACCAGTAGATGGCTTAGCTGATATTGAAGCTACTCACCGTAGTAATGGACGTACTCAATATAAAGAGCCAATTGATTTAAATAATGTTGTGGATAGTTCATTTATGGATTGGGCTCGAGACATTCTCGGAGCACAATAAACTAAATTACATTCTCTTTAGGGCGATTAATTTCGCCCTTTATTTATTATGATTAAAATAAAAGCTCAAAACATCTCAAAAATTTATGATTCTGCCAATGGCAAAATAACCGCTCTAGATGATTTTAGTTTGGAAGTAGAAGATGGTGAATTTGTTTGCTTAGTAGGGCCTTCGGGTTGTGGTAAATCTACTTTCTTGCGTATATTGGCTGGGCTCGAGCCTGCCACCTCAGGCAGCATAAATATAGCTCGTAGCCCTAATAGTACTAAGCCAGTTAATAATGTAGTCTTTCAAGAATATGCAATTTTCCCTTGGAAAACTGTTATAAATAATGTTGCTTTTGGTTTAGAAATGCGGGGTATTGGCAAAAAACAAAGACAAGAAATTGCTATGAGCTGGTTAGAAAAGGTTGCTTTGAGCAAGTTTGCCAATTATTACCCTTCGCAGCTAAGTGGTGGTATGAAGCAGCGAGTAAGTATTGCTCGAGCTTTAGCCAATGACCCAGAGGTCTTACTGATGGATGAGCCACTAGGAGCCTTGGATGCTCAGACCAGAACAGTCTTGCAAGCCGAGCTTTTACGAATTTGGGAAAAAGATCGTAAAACCGTTGTTTATATTACCCACAGCATAGAAGAAGCTATTTTGCTAGGTGACCGAGTGATAATAATGACGGCACAACCTGGGCGCTTAAAAGAGACTTTTGAAATAGACTTAGCAAGACCAAGAGAGATAGAACTTACTGCAACAGCAGAATTTGCCAAACTATCTGGCATAATTTGGCAAGCTTTAAAAGACGAGGTAAAACAAGCCTATGATGCTCAAATGATGGATAAGGTCGATTAATGACAAAGACTAGACTATTAATTATTTTTATTATTTTTATAGCTTTAAATATTTTTATATCGCTGCTTAATTTATGGCAATCTATTTGGTGGCTGATATTGTTCGTAGATTTTGTACTAGTTGTTGCTTTTGCAGAACAAGTTGCTACTATTATTCCGCTCAAGTATCAAAAACTATATCAACGTGCTTTAGCTATTTCATTTCCTATTTTTGTGCTTATTACTTGGGAGTTAATAGTAAATGCTGGTATTCTAAACCCTCGCTGGTTTCCCCCACCAACTAAAATCGCTGCTGCACTTTGGGATTTAACTATTAACTATGACCGCTTTAATAAAACAAGCTTATTTGGTAGACCATGGTTAGCTCCATCAGTTTTACAATCTGATGGTTGGCCAGCAGTTTGGTCTTTATTTACTGAAAGCCACGTGTTAACTACTCTCTGGCGAGTGTTCTTTGGCTTTATAATTGGGGCTATTCCAGGTATTTTGTTAGGTATCATAATGGGCCTAAACAAAACTATCAGGATGATGCTAGATGCCACTATGTCGGCAGTTTATGTATTGCCCAAAATTGCCATTTTCCCAATTATGATGCTAATATTCCCGAACCCATTTGGTGAGGGCCCCAAAATTGCGGTAGTTGCAATATCTGCATTCTTTTTGGTAGCAATTAGTACTATGGCAGGTGTGCGTGATATTGACCCAGTGTTTTTACAAGTAGCCAAAAACTTTGGAGCAAATCGCAGACAAACATTTTGGCATGTAATAGTTCCTGGGGCATTGCCAATTATCTTTTCTGGTTTGCGTTTGGCACTTGGTACTGCTCTGATTGTAATAGTAGCCATAGAGTTTATTCGGGCACAAATCGGGGTTGGCTATGTTGTTTTTTATCATTGGCAAATACTAGCTACCGATAAAATGTATGCTGGGCTTTTTGTAGTTATGGTGCTGGGTATTTTGCTAACCTTTATTTTGCAAGCTATAGAAAGATGGCTTATGCCATGGCGAAAGTAGTAAGAGTTGCTTAATTTCAAGCCATGGCAGCTTAATTAATGAAAAAGAGAAAGAACTATATAACCTCGAGTGCTAGTAGAAAGAACTAGACAAAAGGCAAAAAAAGAGAGAAGCTTATATATGCAAACAAACAAACTCCTCTCAAAAATAAGTGTAACAGATATATTTACAACAGTATACGTATTAATAGATGATTACCTA
>CAMZLP010000033.1 GCA_947311535.1 uncultured Deinococcota bacterium
AGTCTTGAACGACCCTTAAAGGAAATCTTATCTTGAAGGGAGCTTCGCGCTTAGATGCTTTCAGCGCTTATCTCTGCCAAACGTAGCTACTCTGCAATGCAGCTGGCGCCACAACAGATACACCAGAGGTTTGTCCAACTCGGTCCTCTCGTACAAGGGTCAGGTCTTCTCAAATTTCCAACGCCCACAACAGAAAGGGACCGAACTGTCACACGACGTTCTGAACCCAGCTCGCGTGCCACTTTAATGGGCGAACAGCCCAACCCTTGGGACCTTCTCCAGCCCCAGGATGTGACGAGCCGACATCGAGGTGCCAAACACCGCCGCCGATGTGAACTCTCGGGCGGTATCAGCCTGTTATCCCCGGGGTAACTTTTATCCGTTGATCGATGGCCCTTCCACACGGAACCACCGGTTCACTAGAACCGACTTTCGTCCCTGCTCGACTTGTAGGTCTCGCAGTCAAGCTTCCATATACTCTTACGCTCTCCGTACGATTTCCGACCGTACTGAGGAAACCTTTGTGCGCCTCCGTTACAATTTAGGAGGCGACCGCCCCAGTCAAACTACCCACCTAACACTGTCCCTCATCCGGATAACGGACTGAGGTTAGACGACCAAAACAATCAGGGTGGTATTTCACCAACGACTCCACCAAGCCTAGCGGCCTGGTCTCACAGTCTCCCACCTATCCTACACAGATTGTTCCGAACGTCAATATCAAGCTATAGTAAAGCTCCACGGGGTCTTTTCGTCCTGCTGCGGGTAGGCCGCATCTATACAGCCAATTCAATTTCACCGAGTCTCTCTCCGAGACAGCGCTCCAGTCGTTGCACCATTCGTGCAGGTCAGAACTTACCTGACAAGGAATTTCGCTACCTTAGGACCGTTATAGTTACGGCCGCCGTTCACCGGGGCTTCAATTCGCAGCTTGCACCGCTCCTCTTAACCTTCCGGCACCGGGCAGGTGTCACACCCTATACATCCCCTATATGGGTTCGCAGAGTGCTATGGTTTTGGTAACCAGTCGCTAGAGCCAATTCACTGTGCCTGCTTCCCGCTTCACTAAAAGTTAACGGTACATGCAGGACCCCTTCTCCCGAAGTTACGGGGCTATTTTGCAGAGTTCCTTAGAGAGAGTTCTCTCGCGCGCCTTAGTGCACTTACACTCGCCTACCTGTGTCGGTTTTGGTACGGGCACTCTAGTTTCAACACTTAGAGGTTTTTCTTGACACCATGGAGTCAATCAGTTATCACCCCCTTGGGGGCTTCCCGAACTACGTCACTGTATACGAGGACGGATTTTCCAATCCCTCGCAGCTTCGCAGCCCGCCGGGCATAGCCATAGCTCCGGATGACCTATCCTAATGTGTTACCCCATCGCTCCGCTAAAGTGGGACAGGAATATTAACCTGTTGTCCATCGACTACGCCTTTCGGCCTCGCCTTAGGTCCCGCCTAACCCTGGGGGGACGACCCTTGCCCAGGAACCCTTAGGCTTACGGCGGAAAGGATTCTCACCTTTCTTATCGTTACTCATTCCTACATTCGCACTTCTGATACCTCCACATGTCTTTACAGTCATGCTTCAACGGCCTACAGAACGCTCCCCTACCAAGTATACAGATGTATACTTCCGCAGTTTCGGTACATAACTTAGCCCCGATCATCTTCGGCGCAGAGACGCTCGACTAGTGAGCTATTACGCACTCTTTAAAGGAATGGCTGCTTCTAAGCCAACCTCCTAGCTGTTTTAGCATCTCTACAACCTTTCCCACTTAGTTATGATTTAGGGACCTTGACTGGCGGTATGGGTTGTTTCCCTCTTGTCTACGAAAGTTAGCTCACGTAGACTGACTCCCGGGATCTAGACCAGTAGCCTTCGGAGTTTGATAGGGTTTGGTAAGCTGGTAAGCCCCCTAGCCCAATCAGTGCTCTACAGCCACTGGTAAACTCCCGAGGCTAGCCCTAAAGCTATTTCGGGGAGAACCAGCTATCTCCAGATTCGGTTAGCTTTTCACTCCTAACCACAGCTCATCCCAACAGTTTTCAACCTGAACGGGTTCGGCCCTCCACTTCCTGTTACGGAAGCTTCAGCCTGGCCATGGCTAGCTCATCTGGTTTCGGGTCTACTAACTGCACCTAAACGCCCTATTAAGACTCGCTTTCGCTACGCCTCCGCCTATCGGCTTAAACTTGATACAATTAGTAAGTCGCAGGATCATGCTTCAAGAGGCACGCCACCACCCTGGCACAAGTGCCATAGGGCTGTGACTGCTTGTAAGCGTATGGTTTCAGGTACTATTTCACTCCCCTCCCGGGGTGCTTTTCACCTTTCCCTCACGGTACTGGTTCACTATCGGTCAGTCGGAATATTTAGCCTTACGGGGTGGTCCCCGCAGATTCACTCGAGGTTCCACGTGACTCGAGTTACTCAGGTGCTGAATAAGCCTCCATGTCTTTCGTCTACAGGACTATCACCTACTATGGTGCGCCTTTCCAGAAGCGCTTCGACTAGACATTCGGGTCTATGTTATCAGTCCTACAACCCCCTCATCCGAGGACGAGGGTTTGGGCTATTCCCGTTTCGTTCGCCACTACTCAGGGAATCGAGTTTTCTTTATTTTCCTCTAGGTACTTAGATGTTTCAGTTCCCTAGGTTCCCTCCACATAGCCTATGAATTCAGCTATGGGTAACAGCGGTTCGCGCTGCTGGGTTCCCCCATTCGGAGATCCACGGATCAAAGCTTGCTTCCAGCTCACCGTGGCTTATCGCAGGTAGCCACGTCCTTCATCGGTTCGACTGCCAAGGCATCCACCATACGCCCTTAGTAACTTAACCTAAAAACGTTAAAGAACAGTTTTATAAAAAACTGAACAAAAAAATCACAATTTGCAAGTGTAAAAATATACTTAAGGCACTACGCTAAAATTAAACAACATTACTAACAAGACCTTAATGATGTTAAACAAAATTAAGTCTTAGAAATTTGTCTTTACTCATTCATATTCTCTTATCATTGTCCTCACTGCCTTATTGGCAGCAAAGAGTAGTTTACTACATATTGAAGGGCGGTGTCAAGCCCTAACTAGCCTTTTTAAAATAAAACAGCTTTAGATAAGGAAAGAGTCAAAAAAGCATATTGCTTTTTTGACTCTTTCCTTATTGCAAACTTATAAATTATTAGGCTAATGCTCTTAGCGGGGCTTAGCTATTTGGAGCCAAAAATCAGGCGCTTACGTTTTCTTTTAGCGGGTTTTTTCTTTTGTGGATTTGTATCTTGTATGGGTTTGGTAATTTTTTTACTTGTGGTTTTTGTTTGTTTTACTATAGTCTTAACTGGAGATTCTTTTTTAACTTTGGCAGACTTAGTTTTAGCCAAGCTTTTTTCTTTTGGTTTTAGCTTGTTTATATCCATATATGAAGGTAATAAATCTACCTGCCTTTGCACTGGATTACTATAAGCTATTTTTATTTCCAACTTACTACCAAGTACAAATTTTCTATTACTGTGCTTACCAGCTAGCATCATGGTATCCTCTATGAAAATATAATAATCATCGTCTAAGTTGGAAATGTGAATTAGACCCTCTACGCCATTTGGTAAAGTTACAAAAACTCCAAAATTAGTAACTCCACTAATAATTCCTGTGAACTTATCGCCAACATGTTCCTTGGCCCATAATGCATGATAAAACTTACTTAGATCTCTCTCTGCAGCTTCGGCATTACGCTCTTTTTCGCTGGTATATTTACCAAGCTCAGGAAAGTCACTGCGCCATCTTTCTTTTAGAGTAGGAGAGAGGCGATGTTGTAGCATAGTTTTCATTACTCGATGAACAACTAAATCGGGATAGCGTCTTATGGGGCTAGTAAAGTGGAGATAGTTTGCAAATCCTAGGCCAAAATGACCTGAGTCTTTTGCTTGGTAATTAGCCTGTTTAAGAGATCTCAGAATAAGGCTGTTGACTAGTTGAGATTCTTTTTTACCAGCTACTTGAGCCAAAATATTTTGAAGGTCTTGAGATCTAAGATTTTCTGGATCTATTTTGTAGCCAAGTTTGGCTAGAGCTTTTTCTAGATTTTGAAGTCTTTCTAAAGATGGGCTTTCATGAACTCTAAACAGAGCAGGTATTTCTTTTTTACCTAGTTCTTTGGCAACGTGTTTATTTGCTAAGAGCATTAATTCTTCAATTAGTTGTCTGGCTTTAGAAGATTTAATTGGCTTAATATGCAACTTGCCCTCATCATCAATTTCGACTCGAGCCTCACGTAGGTTAAAATCTAAAGCACCATCACTAAGGCGATTTTTGCGTAGGATTTGAGTTAGTTTTAGCAATAATTTTATATCGCGTTCTAATTTACGTTTTCCTTGGGGCAATCTGGCACCATCAGAAAAGTCTTCAACTTGTTGATAAGTTAAACGTGCTTTACTGTTAATAACAGTTTCTTTAAATTTCACGGTAATAATCTCACCACTACGGCTCATATCAACCATGACTGAGAGGGTTAGCCTATCTTCATTTTCTTTTAGCGAACAAATGCCATTACTAAGCTCTTCTGGTAGCATAGGTAGGACTTTATTCGGCAAATAAACGCTGGTAGCGCGTTCTTTGGCTTCTTTGTCCAAATTAGTGCCTTCTGAGACATAGTAAGACACATCAGCAATATGAATACCCAAGCGAATGCTGCCATAATTGCCAGAGGATTTTATTCTTTCAACAGAAATAGCATCATCAAAATCTTTGGCATCTTCACCATCTATTGTAAAGCTGTTTAATTTACGTAAGTCTGTTCGTCCGGCAATCATCTCTTTGATTTTAGAAGGAATTGCTTGTACTTCTGCCTGAGTTTCTGGGTCAAATTGATCTTTTAGACCATATTTTATTATGACCGCTTTAGTTTCTATTTTTGGATCTATTTTATTGCCTAAAATCTCCACTACTTTTGCAAAAGGGTCTTTTTCATTAGATTCTTCGGGCCAAATCATTTGGGCTACAATTCTTACGCCTGCTTCTGATTGACCTACTGATTCTGGGTCTAACAAGATTCGCTCTCTTAGTTTACTAGAATCTGGTCTTAAAATCGCATAACCTTTTGAATATTCTAAAGTACCTATAACTAAACTGTGCTTGCGCTCGAGCACACTCACAATTTTACCGCTAATACGATCGTTTTGTTTTTGGCTAGGATTGGCTCGAGCCACAACTTTATCACCATCCCAAGCACCTGAAAGAGCGGTAGCAGGGATAAATAAGTCTTTTTTAGAATCTTCAGGAATAACAAAGCCATAGCCGCCAGCGGTGATTTGTAATTTACCAATCATCAAATTCATTTCTTGAGGTAAACCATAAGTACGGCGGCGAGTGCGGATTAATTTACCTTTTGTTACCAGGCTGTTCAATTCATTTTTTAGTTCAGAACGTTGTTTTAGTTTTAATCTTTTTTGTATCTCTTGAATATGCCAAGGCTTGTGTGAGTTTTTCTTGAAGAATTCATATATTTCATTTACTTCGGTTATTTGTTTGTTTTCTTGTTTGTTTTTTGCCATCAAGTTATTATTCTCGTTTCATAATTTAACTAATTATACCAAAATCTTAATATTAGATTGTATTTGCAGTTTATATTGATAATGCACTGTTTATTTATTAAAGCTTGTATTCCTTATAACCTTAGCTATAATTTTAGAATTCATATTTACCACCTTCAATGCCCTTATCTAAATTGGCAAATTCGGCTCGAGCCTTAGCTAGGAGATTATTATTTAAATACTCTTTAGGTGGTAAATGAACTAAAAGTAGTCTTTGACTGTTTGCTTGGGCTGCAACTTGAGCGGCCTCGAGCGCTGTACTATGGCCAGGAAAATTTCCACTGGCTTCATGAACTAATATTTGTGAATCTTTGGCAAGATTTATAATATTTTGAGAAAATTCAGTATCACAAGAATAGGCAAGAACATTATTATTTTCTTTGTTTAATATCCTTAAAGCAACTACGGGTACAGAATGTATACCGGGGCTTGCAGTTATTTCCCAATTTTCATCTGATAGAACTAAACTGTTTTCTTGATAGCTAAATTCATGCCATTTGATTTCTGGATAATTTGGCCAATCTGAGGTGTCAAAAGAATCATGAACACGTTTGGCTTGTTCAATAGCTGCTTTTATGCCATAAACAGCTAAGGCTGTTGTTCTACCCAAAAGCCAAATTCTTTCCATAAATAATGGAAAACCGCTAACATGGTCTGCGTGCTCATGAGTGATTATTAGTGCTTTTAGTTTGGATATATTAGCATTAGCCTGCATTAGTTTTTGAACTGCATCTGCTCCGCAATCAATAGCGATAAGTGAATCATTATTTTCGATTGCTAACATAGTAGTAGTGCGGTGCGGATCGCTAACTGCTGCACCTGTACCTAAGAGATGTAAAATTGCCATGCATTTAATATAGCAAGCAAGCTTGCTAAGAAGCAATGATTATTAGTATGTTTACAAAATATCTGGTTGATTTAAATGAAAGTTTGAAGAAGCTGATAAAGAGTTGAATTAAGAATAGATAAATGCTTCAAGCTTGGAATATGGATAGTTTTTAGCTTTAATATTGCCAAATCAGTTTACTATGACATTTGGTAACAGATTTTAGAATCTTTGATAATAATTTAAGGACCCTTGCCTTGATAATTATTAGAGAAAGAGGATTTAAAAAAGTATTTGTTGAGTTAAGAAATTATGCCAGATTATTTAGATCGATTTATGTTTCGTTAAAACACTGAATTATAAATAAAAGGAAACCCCCAAATTGCCTAAGCAATTTGGGGGTTTGAGTTAAAAATTAAGGGAGACTTAGAAGCCTAGAGTGTAATCAACACCAAAGCCAAAGTATCCATGCATTTCTTTTGGACCTAATAAGTATCTACCTTCAACTTCAGCAAAGATCGCTAAAGAATCAGTTAGAGAGAATTCATAACCAACTAAAGCATTAACTACAGGAGTAGAAGCTGCTGCTGAACCCATTGACATCTGATAGCCGCCGCCAAGACCAACATAAAGCTCATTACCAGCAAAATTGAAGTCTTTAGTTAAGTAAGCATTTAGAGTAATTGGTGTGAATGCGAACATAGGAACCCATTCGCTAGCACCAAAGTCAGCACCAACACGTACACCAAAACCAGCAAAGACATTATCTTTTTCTAAGCTTGCGCGTACAAATGGGTGAATTGGTAGGCTATTAGCAAAGTTAGGAGCAATTACTTTACTCATAACACCTAAGTGCACATGGAATGGACTAGGAGCATGAGCCATCATCATTTCTTCCATTGGCTGTTCTTCAACCATTGGCTGTTCTTCAACCATTGGTTGTTCTTCGACCATTGGAGCTTGGAACTGTACAACACAATCAGAAACGTCAATTAAGCCGTCGCCGTTTGTATCTTCAGCAGCGTCAGCAAGGCCGTTACCATTGCTATCCCAGCAGCTTTGACCATTAGTGCTATTGCTACCATCAGTGCCATCTACGCCATTAACACCGTTTTGTCCGTCAATACCATCTTGACCAGCAGGGCCAGTTGGACCAGCAGAACCACGAACGCCACGAGGACCTTGTGCACCAGCTGCACCAGCAACGCCAGCTGCGCCACGAGCACCAACAGGGCCAGTTGCGCCAACAGGACCAACAGGACCACGAGGACCGATTGGCCCTTGTGCGCCTACGGTACCATCGCTACCACGGCAGTCCCATACGTTTACAGCACCGTCACCATTGGTATCTTCTGCTGGATCAGCAAAGTTGTTACCATTTAGATCCCAGCAGTGTAAACCGGCAGGGCCTTGAGCACCAGTTGCGCCCATGGCACCAGCACTACGCTGAATGCCAGCAATAGCTGCATTTAGTTGAGCAACTTGACTTTGCAAAGTTGCAACTTGTGAACGCAAAGCATTGACATCAGTTGATGAATAGCCAGCTGTACCCTGAGACTCTAAGCGAGTCAAGCGGTCACGCATGCTGCTAACTTCTCTTGCCCAGGCTGCTTTATCATCAAAAACACCACAATTTGGGCAAAGTCTGCTATAGATTTCTTCAAGAGCAATAACTCTATTTGCTAAATCATCAGAAGCGCCCATAGCAGCACCATTTAGGTGGTAGGTATGGATTAAGCGGTCAATTAGAGCAGCTATTTCATAACGCGTAACTGCTTTATTGCCTTGGAATGTACCATCAGGATAGCCAGTAATTATACCTAGATTAACTAGGTGTTCTACATTATGGTTGGCCCAGTGATTAGCAGGAACATCAGATTGTTGTGCTAATCCAAAACCTAGTCCTAATGTAATTAGAAGAATAAAAAATGTTTTTTTCATACTTCTCCTCTCGTTTCCTTTTCGAAAAAATCGAAATTAAGGTTATTAAACCAATATAACCTTATCATTGGTGCTATAAATTCGCAAGTGTAAAAATACTCACTAAGCCCCAATCATTAGTAAATATTATGATAAAAATGCATGTGAAATGTTAGCAAATAAACTATCAAGTGAGAATTATTAAGAATGTTACTTTTACAATAAAGCTATACACCAGATATCAAAGATTTTTTAGTGGATAGGCTCGAGCCAATCCACAAAGCTATCCAAACCTAGCTTATAAGCAATTTGACGACGCTCTTTTTTCTTTATAGCTGTTTTTTTAGGGATACTAGGCACTAAGCCCCAATTGGCATTCATAGGTTGAAAGTTTTTTGAATTTGCGGTTGCTAAAAAACGCACCAAACCACCAAGCATTGATTCTTTTGGTGGCACAATTAGAGGTAGAGCTAATTCTTGCCTAGCAGCATTATTACCTGCTAGCCAACCTGTTGCTGCTGATTCTAAATACCCTTCGGTACCAGCTAAGACACCAGCCACAAAAACATTAGCCTGCTCTTTTAAATTTAACTTATCTGATAAAAGCTTGGGGGCATTTAAATAGGTATTGCGGTGCATTACTCCGTATCTGATAATTTCGGCATTTTCTAAACCTGGCATCATTTGTACAATTTCTTTTTGATCAGCCCATTTTAAGCCAGTTTGAAAGCCAACTAAAGACCACATTTGAGCATTTTTATCTTCTTGCCTTAGTTGGGCAACCGCATAAAATTTTCTATCTGTTTGAGGATGCTCGAGCCCAACCGGTTTTAAAGGGCCAAAACGTGGCGTATCAATCCCTCGCCTAGCAATTTCTTCTATAGGCATACAGCCTTCAAAAAATTCTAATTTTTCCCAATCATGGGGGCTGTGTTTGCGGGCTCTAGTTAAAGCATGATACCAGTCATAATATTGCTTTTTATCAAAAGGGATATTTATGTAATCTGCATTTTGATTGTATCTTCCTTTTTTAAAAGCTATCTCCATATTTATTGATTCAAAGCTGATGATTGGTGCAGCGGCATCATAAAAACTTAAAAACTCCATACCCACAAGTTTATTTATAGATTCTGACAAACTTTCGGAACTTAGTGGTCCGGAGGCTAATACGGTAGTAGTATTCGGGATTTCTGTTAGCTCTTCATGATGAATGTTTATATTTGGATGATTTTTTAATGCCTCAGTAATAATTTGACTAAATTCTTCTCTTTCTACCGCAAGCGCACCACCTGCTGGTAAACGAGAACTATGGGCTGCTTGCATAATTAAGCTTTTTGCGGCTAACATCTCAGCTTGTAGTAATCCTTTGGCATTGGCATTTGATTCGCCACCTAAGCTATTAGAGCAAACTAGTTCTGCAAACTTATCTGTTTTATGAGCAGGAGTCATCTTTTTTGGACGCATTTCATAAAGATTGACTTTTACACCCAAATTAGCTGCCGCCCATGCCGCTTCACTACCCGAGAGACCTGCACCAATAATAGTAATTGCCATATAAATTAGCTTAACAGTTAGATTTGGAAATTTTTGTCAATTTGAGTTTTTAGATTTGTATAATAAGTTGTATTTTTGTTGTCACAATGAAATATTACTAAGCTATGATTATCCTAAACTATCAGCAGTTGCTGGTTAATTATAGATGTGAGGTTTTATAATGGCAAAATTATTAGAAGGAAAAGTAGTTGCAGAAGCGGTAATTGAAGACCTAAAAGCACGTATTGCCAAGCTTAAAGAGCAGGATATCGTGCCGGGTTTGGCAACAATACTGGTTGGTGATGATTCGGCAAGTGCAGGCTATGTAAGAAAAAAACATGAGGCTTGCAAAGAAATTGGCATTAAATCTGTTCATAAACAAATTGATAAAACTGCTAAACAGAGTGATTTGATAGCAACAGTCAAAGAACTTAATGATAATCCCGAAATTCATGGCTATATTATCCAATATCCTGTGCCAGAGAATTTTGATTTTGCCGAAGCAATGAGCCTAATGAAGCCCGAAAAAGATGCTGATGGTTTGCATCCTAATAATTTAGGTAAACTTGTGCTGCAAGAAAAAGGGCCAATTCCTGCAACACCAGCGGGCATAAAAGAAATGCTAATTCATTACAATATCCCCACTGATGGCAAAGAGGTGGTAGTAGTTGGTAGAGGTACAACCCTAGGTAGACCCTTGGCATTGTTACTGTCAGAAAAAGCAAAAGGCGCAAATGCTGCGGTTACGGTTGTACATTCGGCAGTAAAAGATATTTCTAAATATACTAAGCGGGCTGATATTTTAATTGCAGCTGTGGGGAGACCAAGTATTATTATGCCGGATATGGTTAAAAAAGATGCTGTTGTGATAAGTGGGGGTATAAGTTGGAAAGGCAAAAGGCTATTAGCTGATGTTGACGAATCCGTAGCAGAGGTGGCAAGTTGGATTACCCCAAGACTAGGCGGAGTTGGC
>CAMZLP010000034.1 GCA_947311535.1 uncultured Deinococcota bacterium
CATCAATACGTAAACGGTCATTGCTGGCATCACCAACCTCACCATGGCTTTCGCTAGTTGCTTTTACATAGGTACCAATACCACCATTCCAGAGCAAATCTGCTTTTGTTAATAAGATGGCTTTAATTAGCTCTAAACCACTCATACTATCTTTACTAGTATCAAGCATCTCTTTAACCTCTGGGCTCAATGATATAGATTTGCTCGAGCGCTCAAAAACACCGCCACCCTGAGAAATCAATTTAGAATCATAATCTGCCCAACTCGAACGATTTTTATTAAATAGGCGCTTACGCTCTTTAAATGATTTTTTAGCGTCTGGGCTAGGGTCTAAGAAAATGTGTAAGTGGTTAAATGCAGCTACAAGCCTAATTTTATTGCTATAAAGCATGCCATTGCCAAAAACATCTCCAGCCATATCTCCTATCCCAATAACCTTGATCTCATCTTTATGTATATCAATACCTATTTCACGAAAATGCCTACTAACACTCTCCCAAGCACCTCGAGCAGTTATAGCCTCTTTTTTATGGTCGTAACCATAAGAACCACCCGATGCAAATGCATCAGCAAGCCAGTAATTATATTCAGCTGAGACCTGATTAGCTAAATCACTGAAGCTTGCTGTTCCCTTATCAGCAGCTACCACTAAATAAGGGTCATCTTGATCATAAATTATTAGCTCCGTTGGGTGAACAACCTTTCCAGATTCAAGGTTGTCTGTTATGTCCAATAAGGCTCTTATATAATCTTGGTACTGGTCTTGAGCATAAGTAAATAATTCAGTTCTATCGCTGGGGGCATTTTTTAGCACAAAGCCGCCCTTTGAACCAACTGGTACAATTACAGCATTTTTGGTCATTTGGGTTTTCATTAGGCCTAATATTTCAGTTCTAAAGTCGTCAGTCCTATCTGACCAACGAATACCACCTCTGGCTACTTTGCCACCACGCAGATGGGTACCTTCTAAATTTAAGCCCATCACTGCAATTTCAAATTGTGGTCTTGGTTCTGGCATTGTAGTTATTTTTGACGAATCAAATTTAATTGAAATTAGCTTTTTCTTTTTATAATAATTAGAGCGAACTGAGGCTTCTACCAAATTCATTAATCCACGTAAAGCTGTATCTTCAGCCAAAGATGAAACAACATCTAGGCTAGCAAAAAACTCATTGCGAATATCTTCAGCAATGCTTTCTCTATCGCCATCAAAACTAGGATTAAATTTAACTGCAAAAGCCCTAAAAATACTAGCAGCAATCTTATAATGCTTTAACAAGCTCTCACTAACAAAAGTTCGACTACTAGCTGGATTTAGTTGAGCATAATACATAACATAGCTACGCAATAAAGCAACTTGCCTTATGCTAAGACGAGCGTTTATAACTAAGGCATTTAACTTATCAACCTCACTTGTTTTTTCTAATAGTGCTAAAAGAGCTTGTTTTATCAATTTGCCATCATTACGAACGTCTAATGCTTTATTATTTTTATCTCTTACTCTAAATACATCAATCCCTCGTATACCCTCTAATTTTAAGAAATATGAAGTCTGCTCGAGCACAGTCAAACCCAAGCCCTCCAAAATAGGCATAATTTCAGAAAGTACCAAAGCTTTATTTTTATGATAAATTCGTAACTGGCTTAGATTTTCACCTCTTCTATCATTATTAGAATTAATAATACTTATTTGATAATCATTTGAACCAAGAGCCTCGAGTTCAGAAATATCAGCAAAGGCCATATTATAAGAAACATCAGCCTTGTATACTTCAGAAAAATGGTTAAGATAGCGAGATATTAAATCCCGACCTTTTAATTCACCATATTTTGTCAGTAGTTTTTGGGACATATGGTCATCCCAGGAACGACTAATCTCTATTATTTCCGCTTCTAATTTGGCAATATCAATATCACTACGAGTTTTTTGAGTGACAAAGAAGAAATGCATCCTTAATGATGATTCATCGCCATCCATAGCTAAACTATAGTCAAATTGAGAAGCATCAAATTCGCTATACAGCTTATTTTGAATCCGTTTTCTTACATTGGCATTAAAACGCTCACGTGGCATAATAACCATCACTGACAAACCACGGCTAAGAGGGTCAGATTGAACAATCAAACGTGATTCACCCGACTTGCGTAATTCTATAATAGAGCGTATATTAGCTTCAATTTGCCTTACATCCACCCAAAATAAATCAGCTTTGGGCATTCCATTAAATATCTCTACAATTTCTTTATATACATGCGAGCCCATTTCAGCTTCAAAAGCAGCAACTACTTTTTTTAACTTCATACGCAATATTGGAATATTCTCAGCATAGCTGGAATGTGCTTTTGAAGTAAATAAACCTATAAAACGACTTTCACCAAGTAGCTTATTATCCTGAAAATCTTTAATACCAATATAGTCCATCTTTACAGGTCTATGAACTTGCGAATTATCCTCAGTTTTAGAAATAATAAGCAACTCTTTACCACTAACTCGCTCACGAAGCTCTTTTGGTATTTTTGACAATGCTACGGCTCTTGTATAATCGCTCCCTTTTTGACGCAACAAGCCCAAACCTGTTTCTTTTTTCAGTTTTAAACTTGGAAGCGGATTATATAATATTTCATAAGCACGATAACCAAAAAATACAAAATTATCATTGTCTAACCATTTTAAAAAATCGATATATTCATTAAAAATAGTTTTTTTATCTTTAAAACCTTTTGTCTCTAATAGTCTTTGAATATAGACGATTTTTTTATTTAATTCTGAACGAATATTTTGATAATCATCAGTTACCAAAATAACCTTTTCCAAAATCTCTATTATTTTTTCATCTAAACCTTTTATTTCATTGTCATCGAGTTTATCTATAAAAAATAATTCATAAGCATATGCTTGGCTCTTAGAAGTTTTTTTGGCTAAGAACTTAGGCTCTTTATCAGTGCCATATTCCAAATGTATAACAGGGTGCAGATAGTACTGCGTTTTATAGCCTAAACGCTCAAACAAGGCTACTAAAGAGTCAACAACAAATGGCCTATCAGAAAGAACGACTTCTACGACAGTATAATCACAGGACCAGCTATCTGCTTCATAGCTAGGATTATAAATATTGGTATTTATTTTAGAATTACTATTTTGAAAAAAATCTAGACTTGATTTAGCAATAGCTGCTAAAACCTCATTATCAAAACCATTTAAAAAATCAGCATTTGCCTGAGCAAATAAAAGCTCAGCAAAGCTCTCTAAACTGGGGTTATCTTTCAAACGACTAATTTCTCTAATTTTATCAAGCGTAGTTGACATAACTACTCCTTTTCATAAGTCCTCTTCGGTGATAATTATAAGGCTCTAAAAACTAATGTCAAGCCAGTTATTGACATATATTTTCATGATTCTAAGCAAAAATAATTTGCTATAAATAGCATAAATATATTTGTAGCCCCAAAAAACAACCTGTTCCATATTATTGGACTACATTTTACATAATTAGTAGTTTCTTGCCCAAAAACTAGCATTAATTTGTGCACGTTGTAATTAAAAGCTGGTTTTTGTGGGTTTTTCGTCGTCTTTAAATTTATTTAGTAAGTTTTAAAAAACGTTTTCTTCCTAACAAATCTGGAAATATTTCACGTTTAGACCAGTCTTTAGCAAGCTCAAAGGCCAAACTAATATTTCTGGGGTCAAGTTCACAAATAAGCATTGCACGAGGCTTTAAAAGAGCAAAAGCTTGTAGCAATAAAGTTCGAAATAAATCTAAGCCATCAGCTCCAGAAAATAAAGCAAGAGCTGGTTCAAAAGCTAATAATTCAAAATCTTTAGTGTCGGAGTTGGGTAAATACGGTAGATTAGCCACAATAATATCAGCAGATTTTGCAAAGCTAGCAAGTTTTTGGTTTTGTAGTAAATCTGACTGAATGAAACCAATAGTCAAATTGTTATTTTTAGCATTTTCTTGAGCAATTTCTAAAGCTTTTAAGGAAATATCGCTAGCAACAACAGTTGCATCTACTAAATTTGATTTTATAGCAATAGCTATTGCTCCGCTACCCGTGCCAATATCTAATATCTTGCTAGCAGGCAATTGTATTACAAGCTCCACTAAGCTTTCAGTTTCTACCCGAGGGATAAGAACATTTTTGTTCAGTTTTAAGTTAATATCATAAAATCCAGTCTTGCCTAAAATATATTGTAACGGTTCTTTATTTAATCTTCTTTTTAGGATTGAATTTAGATTTCTCTCTTCTAACTGGCTTAGGGGCTTGGGCTCGAGCACAATCTTATAATACGGCTTATCCAAGATATGCTCGAGCATCATCTTAGCTTCTGTTTTGTAACTAACAATTTGCTTTTCTTTTAAAACTCTTTCTATTAAGACAGTTGCTTCATTCACAGTCATAAAGCTTTATTTTTTAGCTTTTGGCTTTTTTTCTATTTTTTTTACTTTATCTGTTTTAGCTTTAGTTTCTTTTTTATCCTTGCCATCTTTTTTAGTTTTTACATCATCTTTGGTTTTTTTATTTTCAGAACTAGTCTTTTTAGTCTTTTTCTTAGAAGAACTACGAGAGTCATTAACATAAAAACCAGAACCCTTAAAAGAAATACCAACCGGTTGAATAAGTCTTTTTACAGGCTCACCAGTATCTGGATGCGTTTTCAAAGCTGGCTCAGTCATACGCTGAGTAATTTCAAAGGTTTTACCTGATTCTATTATCTTATATAAATAAACTGGCATAAATTAAGTTTATCCTCCACAAAAAATTCTGCCCTAAAGCAGAATGAGATTACATTTTACTACTGTTTGCTATAAAAAAATGTAATTGAGCCAGCTTTAAGCAAAAAGCATTTATCAAACTATAAGCTAGTTTTTTATTTCCCTATGGGCCAGTAACACGCAAACGTTCTGCAATCGTTGTGCATTTACCCATTGGATAAATATCCAAAGAACTAATTAAACTATTAGAAATCTCAGCACCACATGGAAACTCTGCATCTTTCCAAAGATCTTCATCTGTCAAAATACCATTATTATATCTCTTACGAATATTAGCTCCCATATCTGCACCATCTTTAGCACGGTTTTTCATATTAGAATTATCAGGTATCCAAACCAAAAACCGCCTTAAACCGCTATTATATTTTTTAAAACCACTTGGAGCCTGCTGAGTATTATTTCTAAATTCACCATTAGTATCAGCAATACTATCTTCTGCTCCAATATCAGCAAAACCATAAATATTATTGTATTCAACTATATTTTTACTAGGTTTACTACCTAAACTAAAAGCTTGACTATGGCTATTTTGTTTACCTTCTGCCCAAATTAAAGAATTTCTTAGGCTAAAACCACATTTTCCACTATTAACAGAAAGCTCTTCGCATTTAATATCACTGCGTTCCCTTGCTAAAAAACCTTTTATCTTTGCTGCACTTGGATAGCCATCATAATTTGTATAAACTGTTATATTGCTTAGTTCTAACTCTGGAACACTAAACATATTTAAAGCACGCCCTGAATCATATTCACCAGATTCTGGGTTTATTATCAATAGATTTTCAAACCGATTTCCGGTTGTCTGAAATAAGTGGTTATAGTACTCACGGCTATTAACCCCTGCACCAATTACACCGTTATAGTTAATATTGCCTGCAAACAAATTATTTTTAGCTACAAACCTGTTATTAGTTGTAGAGTTTGAAGGCCAAATACCACCGTTTACTACAAAGCCAGTTTGTCTATTTTCTGCAATGCTGTTTTCTACAATAGAATTAGAGCTGCCATACAGGGCAACTGCTTCATCTCCTCCATTTTTAAGCAAAGACTGACCATTGCTGCGCCTACTAGCACCCGATCTATCATTTTGATTGTTAGAGTTTATATAAACTCTGCGAATAACCACTCGATTAGAGCCATAGGCATCTATACCATGTCTATGGAAACTATATATCTCGGCTTCTTCTATAGCAATATCTTGGCTATAATCTACTAAAATACCATGATTATTACCATAACGATTTGGCCAATAAGCAAGGACTCTCTTTAATAAAATATGACTACTCGCATCAAAATTATTTTTATCACCATGTACAAAAATAACATGACCTCTATGAGATCTTGAACCAGACCTGTCAGAGTTTCTGGCGGCAATACCTTCTATTATCCAATTTGAACGTTTATAAATGTATACAGGGTAGTTTTTACCTTCACCACTTATTAATGCCTTACGTTCATGCTCAGCCCGCACAGTGATAGGTGCAGATTCAGTGCCATTACGGGCTTTACTATATTCTGATATTTCTAACACCCCACTATTACTAGCTTTGTAAATACCATCTTGTAAAACCAATACATCTCCTGCTTTTAAACGAGGAATAGCATAGTCAAAACTACGCCATGGTGCTTCTGCACTGCCAGAGCTGGCATCATTACCTGTTGGTGATAGGTAATAGTATTTACTATGTATTGCAATACTATCAATCACTGTGCTCGAGCGGTTTTTGGTTTTACTACTTAAGGCAATACCCAAATTTATTTTACTAGACATGTTAATAGTTTCTGAATTAGCAACTTGAGTCCAAGCAACCCCATCTTCAGAATAAAAAGCACTAAAGTTATTATTCACTCTTTTTAGCTTTAACCAAATTGCTGAATTATTAGCTATTGATATTGAGCTAGCACTGGTAAACACCTCTGTTTGCCTACGTATTTTATAAACAAGCTTATTATTTTGAACCGTAAGATAAGCATATTTACTTGTTTGATCAAAATCTTCACGCATCATAAGCCCAACCGCCGAGCTAGTAGATCTTGAAACAATTCTGGCAACAACTTCACTATTGCCAGTAATTGGCTGGCTCGTATTGTAATTTAGATATAAAAAATTATCAGTATTACTAGCTGAGCTATCTTTAACATCTAAATCAATTTTAAATTCACGTTTAAAGTAGTCGTTATTGTAATCTATTTTTGCGGCAATTTTATTACCAATTGCATTAGCAAGCCAAGAGTCAATACCATCAATGCTAACCTTAGTTATAACTGGTGGTTTAGGCTCTTCCGGTTTAGGTTCTGGCTTTGTTTCTGGTACAATAGGGCTCGAGCATGAACTCAAGATTAGTATTAGCACTAGCCCCCCATAAATCTTATTTTTAATATTTTTTAACACAATTCTTCCCTTCAAAACAAAAGATAAAGTAATTCAAGACGGTCGTTTGACGGAAAAATATATCCCAATATAGTGACCAAACTCCATTGTAGAGAATATATGAGCTTAGCTGCTGTGAAATATTTGGCATTTGCAAGCAATAACAACGCTTAAAAACTTACAAATCTGTAATATACTCTAGCTATGACTAAGCTAAGTAGCTCCAAAATTGAACAAGCATTGGCTGAATTTATAGAGCAATATCCTGATTATCAAAATACCAAGAATATTGACACAATACGCCAAGAGGATTATAGCCGCTTGGCAGAACATGTCTATTTGGATTACACCGGTGGCGGGCTATATGCCGACAGCCAATTGCAAAAACACCATCATCTTTTACAAGCTGGTGTCTACGGCAACCCCCATTCATCTAATCCTAGCTCATCTGCTATGACTAAATTAGTTGACGAGACAAGGCAATATGTTTTGGATTATTTTAATGCAGGCGATGATTACACGGTAATTTTTACCTCAAATGCTAGCGGTGCTCTTAAGCTTATTGGCGAGAGCTATCCTTTTGGCCCTGACAGCCACTACCTTTTAGCCTTTGACAACCATAATTCAGTCTTGGGTATACGAGAATTTGCTCGAGCCAAATCATCAGAAATAGAATACGTACCCCTAGAATTACCAAATCTCAACTTAGATTATAGTTATTTAGAAAATACTCTTAAAACCTCAAATAAAAACGACAAGCTTTTTTCGTTTCCTGCTCAGTCTAACTTCTCAGGTGTAAAGCATGATTTAAGCTGGGTAAAAAAAGCAACTGACTTAGGCTGGGACGTTTTATTAGATGCCGCAGCTTATGTACCAACAAATAGCCTAGACTTGAGCAAAATCCAAGCTAGCTATGTAGTTATGTCTTTTTATAAAATCTTTGGCTATCCTACAGGCTTAGGCGCACTAATTGCCAAAAAAGAAAGCCTAGCTAAGCTCAAACGCCCTTGGTTTGCCGGTGGCACAATTTCTTTGGCATCAGTCCAAGGAGATAGCCACTTTTTAGATGAAGGCTGTGCCGCTTTTGAAGATGGCACCATAAACTATCTTAATATTCCTGC
The DNA here is from genome assembly GCA_947311535.1 of uncultured Deinococcota bacterium. Classification (GTDB taxonomy): domain Bacteria; phylum Deinococcota; class Deinococci; order Deinococcales; family Trueperaceae; genus CAMZLP01. Next base: position 8,268 of record CAMZLP010000034.1, read on the forward strand.
TATTAAGATTGGGCTCGAGCATATCCAAAATATTGGCTTAGATAATATAAAAGTGCGCTTAAATAGTCTAACAGACTATCTGTTAAAATCATTATTAGAACTAAAACACAATAACTCAGAAGCACTCATCAAAATATACGGCCCAGAAAGCATAGAAAACCGAGGCAGCACAATTACTATTAATTTTTATGATGCTAAGAAACAATTAATAAACCATAATTTAATAGAGCAAGCCGCCAATAAACTTATGATTTCATTGCGAACTGGTTGTTTTTGTAACCCTGGAACCGGTGAAAGCGCCTTTGGAATCACCCAAAAAGAACTAACAAATTGTTTCGCCGAGGCTGAAACCAGATTAACAATTGATGATTTGCAGCTTTGTATTGATGGTAAAAACTCCGGAGCGGTCAGAGTGTCTTTGGGTCTAGTAAGCAATTTTGCTGATGTTTACAAATTTATAGAATTTACCAAAAGCTTTTTAAGCTAAAAAAATAGCCCATCATTGCTGATGAGCTGGAGGTAGAAATGAAGAAAAATTTAACGTTTAATAAGTCCTAAAAAACGACGAGTACGTCTTGGTTTTCTAGAAAAGTTTGTTTTTGGGCTATCTCCCATAGATGCGTCTTTGATTTCTTGGGCGTATTGTGAGGCAAATACATGCGCTAATGTTATATTCATGTGAATATCCTTTCGTGTCTAATTTATTTGTATGAGAAAAATCGTACTAAGCTATTATTAGCTAAAAGGTGTTGCGGTTTTTCTTACTAGCTCCTAGATGAGCTAAGAGAACAGTATACAACAAGTTTGCAGAGTATTCAAGTGTATATGCAACATAAGTGAAAAATACCTCAAGTTATAGCAAATCAAAGAAAGATCTTCCTTTGATTAAAAATAAGGATAGCTAAAGTAGACAGTGAAAAATAGTCTAGCTATAGTTAATGCTGTACTTCTTTATAATCGCCTTCAAAAGCCTAGCAAATTCACTAGCTGTTTAGGTTTAGTGAATAGGCTAAGCCTACAAATATTGCCGTATAAGAAAAGAAATCGTAGCAATCGCAAGGCTACCTACTAGCACTAAAATCGCATAAGTTTTAGTAAAACGCAAATATGTCACTGGCAATCCATAATATCTAAGGATTTCTTGTTCTTTTCTATATCTAAAAACAAAAATTGCAACTAGACCCAAAAAAAACAATCCTATCGATATTATGTGACTTAAAGATTCTCCTTTAGCATTAAAAAGACTCGTCAATATCAAAAGCCCAATAAACAAGTAAGCAAAAGCAGTAAGTAAAAAAACAGTATTCATTCTAAGCAACTCTCCCCTATTGGCTGCTAGCAGTTTCTTTCTGGCTTCTGGCCCTAAAGATTGCTGCTTCTTTTGCCTGTAAATCCCCCATAATAGGGAAATTGGTAAATATATTAATAGAAATGGGTCCAGATTTTTAATTGGCTCAGCTGCATTTTGCCCTAAATAGAGGTAAATATAGTAGTTAAAAAACAAATAAGCAGCTAGTAATAAGATGCCACTGGCAAAATATACAGCAACCGCCTTTGTTGAAAACTGCATTTTTCTAAAATATTTAATATCTTTAGCAAAAAAATAGCCATAAGATAAAAAACTAAATAAAGCCAAGCCCAGCAATACTATTTGAGCAATTAGCGAATCTGGTATAAAATTAAGATAAAGTAACAAAAATGGCAGCAGTACAAGAACCGTCCTAAAGATGCTTCCTTGATAAACATTAAAATTTATTCTTTGCTCCTCAGTTAACAACCGTTTAGATTTAATAAAGTAAAAAAACAGCAATATGCCAGCAGCTAATAATAGACAAACAAAAAATGGCACATAGCTAATAGTTTTAAACATATTTACACTTCCTTAAATAAGCCCCAGCTGTAGGGTTAAAATTATAAGCTTTCTTCCCGTTTAAATATCGGCTTGTATTTTATAGTTTCGTTATCATCTTTGCTATCACTTTTGCGAAAACGCCAAACTACAAATAGCATTAGTGCCATAATAATCAGTGTAGTGAAATCAATTTTAGCTAAAGGCACATAGCCTTTAGCTAGCAAGTGATTTAGAAAGATTGGTGTTGAGCTTAAAAATAATAAAGACATAAAGACTGAGCTAATTTGCCTCAGTTGAATATAAGCTGTTGGGAATATTTTTCTATCATAACCTTTTAGCTCATTTAGAAATATTTTTAAGGAATAGCCTGAAATAAATAGAAGCACTACCACAGTTAGTGAAACCGCTAGGTTCTGATTATATATATGCTTAAAGTATCTAAGGCTGTTTAAAGTAATGTACAAAATAATTATTTCAAAAGAATTTATATTAGACACACTGTCTTTTATCTCTTTTTGTTCTTTATTAAGCATAGTTTTATCTGCAATAATACGAACAATAAAAAGCACAACCCAAGCAAAAAGCCAATAGCTTGTAAACAATTTTAGCATAATACTTTCTCCTCTCAAAAGAAAGTTAGCCTAGCCATATAAATATTAGCATATAGCAATAAAATAATCTAGAAAATAAAGAAGAAAATTTACCGTATCTTACATAAAATTATGTTATAATCTAGCTACGGATGGCTGCTTTTTAGCAATCACTTTAAAATAAAATAATTCTGGAGAACTTGCGTTGCCAAATCTAGAAGGCTTTCGCCTACTTGACATAATTGATATTTTAATTATTGCAGTGCTTCTGTATCAAATCTATAGGATTTTGATTGGTACAAGAGCATGGAATGTCTTACGTGGTATTGCTGCTTTGGCTGGGCTTTGGTTTTTGGCAGTCCAGTTTAAATTAGAGGCCACATCTTGGCTATTTAACCGGGTAGCACCAGTAGCTTTCTTATCCATAGCCATAATTTTTCACCCAGAGTTACGCTCTGCCCTAGAGCAAATGGGACGGGGCCGTTCTAACAAAGCAATAGGTAGTGATCCGGTCAACGAAATTATGACGGCAATGCGAGAACTAGCAACCAAAAAGGTTGGGGCACTAATTGCCGTTGAGAACAAAACTCTTTTAACAGAATATGGCACTAATGCAACTCCAATCAATGCCAAGGTAAGTGCACCTCTCTTACACACTCTTTTTGATTCTAAAGGTCCACTGCATGATGGTGGCGTAATTATCCGCGGTGATACTGTTCTATATGCTGGAGCAATATTTCCACTTTCAGATAAAAATGAAGGCTGGTCTGTCAGGCATGGTACTAGGCACAGAGCTGCGCTTGGTCTTTCTGAAGTAACTGATTCTATAGTAATTATTGTCAGCGAGGAACGTGGCACTGTAAGCTTAGCCCAAAATGGAGTTTTAAAAAGCGATATAGCTCCTGCTGATGTCTTAAAAGCCTTAACCGAGATTAAAAAATGAAGCAGATGTTTTCTAATATCCCCCAAAAAATCGCCGTATTGCTTTTTGCAATACTAATTTGGTATTTAGTTAGTTTAAATAATATTTCCACTTCACAAAAAAGTTTTACAGTACCCGTTGTTTTAGAGGGGATAGTTGAAAATCAAATTGTCAGTGGCGCACCTAGCAACGTAGAAATAGAAGTTTCTGGCCCTAGTAAGCAAATTGATCGTTTAAAGCCTGAGAGTTTTAATGCATATTTAGATTTTAACCAAGAGTCTGGTAGCTATGATAAGCGCATTCGGGTGGATTTCCCACAGGGAATTAGATTAATTTCAACCGCACCAGCAACTTCCATTGGTACAATCGAGCAAGTCAGCAAAAAAGACTATACCGTAGAAGTGGTTTTTGAAACACCACTCAGTGAGAATTCTATATTTTCAGCTCGAACCGAACCAATACTTATAAGCATTGAAGGCCGTGAATCGGTACTAGAAAGGATTACTAAAGTTATTGCAATTGTCAACCCAACAAGAGTAAATCTAAACGAGATAATCACCAAGATTGTTGCCTTAGATTTAGATAATCAAGCGATTTCCGATTTAGATATAAACCCTCAAGAGATTAAAGTTATTTTAGAGAAAAGCCCAATATTGCACCCAAAAGTTGTTGAGCTTATTTTAGAAAAACCAGAAATTACAGATTTTGTTTTGGAGTCTTTTAGATTGTCTAATAATACTATTACCATAGTAGGTCAAAAACCAGTATTAGATAATATTAGCCAAATAAATGCTAAGGTAGATTTAGATACCCAAAATTTAGAGCAAGGCACATATAATATTAAGACTGTGCTCGAGCTTCCTAGCGGTATAGCTACGATGGATACTCCAAGCGTAGAAATTATATTAAAAAATCTACCAGAGCCTGAAGCAGAAGGTGAAAATAATGATACTATCGATACGCCTATTCGGGGACCCGATACTCCGCAAAATAACCAGCCCAGTACAGGTTTTTGACGACAATTTAAAAATTTTAGCTAATAATATGATAGAAACTATGTACCATTACAATGGGGTTGGTTTAGCTGCTCCGCAAATTGGTTTATCTAAAAGCATATTTATTGCCATAGAACCTAAAGAGAAAGAAGAAAGCGAAGAGCAAGAGGACAAAAAAGAACCTGAAACCATTGAAGAAAAACGTGAAGCATTTGGAATTTTAAAAGACCATATCATAATCAACCCAAGAATAATTTCTAAAAATGGAGAAGCTTTGGGCCTAGAAGGTTGCCTTAGTTTACCTGCCTTAACTGCCGAAAATGTAGAGCGAGCAGAAGAAATAATTATTGAATTTCAAAATATTGATGGTGGCCAAGAAAGAATAGAAGCCAGTGGCTATTTTGCCAGAATTATTCAACATGAATACGATCACTTAAAAGCCAAGCTATTTTTTGAAAGATTAACTCTAGCCCAAAAACAAGAATTTCTAGAAGAAAATCGCCAAGATCTGGCAGAGTTTCAACGTGAAGCAAAAGCATTTCTTAAAGATTTAAAACAAAACCCTCAAAACTTTCAAGTTAGCTAAAAGGAGACAAAATGCGTATTGCTTTATTTGCCTCACCAGCATTTGCACTAAAAACCTTAGCAGAATTAAATAATAATCATGAGCTTATGCTAGTAGTAAGCCAGCAAGATAAACCCATTGGTCGTGGTATGAAGCTGCGTTCTCCTGTTGTTGCCGAACGGGCTAAAGAACTTGGGATTAGGCTCGAGCAACCCCAAAAGTTGCGTAAAAACTATGATTTCTTCAAAATTATCGAAGACTTAGACTTGGACGTTGCCATTACCGCAGCTTATGGCAAAATTTTACCGCAAGCATTATTAGATATACCCAAACATGGCTTTTTAAATATCCACGGCAGCTTACTACCAAAATACCGCGGAGCTGCCCCCATTCAGTGGACAATCTTAAACGGTGAAAAAGAAACTGGCATTAGCATAATGCAAACCGAAGCTGGCTTAGATACCGGCCCAGTCAGATTAGTAGATAAACTTGCTATTGAAGCTGATGACAATTCTATTAGCTTATTTAACAAACTTGCAAACTTAGGCTCAAAAAGCATAATAAAGGCTTTATTTTTATTAGAACAAGGCAAATTGCCTCTAAATCCTCAAAACGATGATTTGGCAACTCATGCACCCATGTTAAAGAAAGAAGATGCTGAAATCCGTTGGTCAGAAACTGCCCAACAAGTTTATAACCGCTACCGAGCTTTAATTGCTTGGCCTAAAACCCAGACTCTTATCAAAAACAAAGTATTAAAAGTCCACGAGATGCAAATTAGCTCAAAAACTGGCAAAGCAGGGCAAATAATAGCCATAGATAAAAACGGTGTAACAGTAGCTTGTGGCCAAGATGCTATACTTCTAAAAACCGTTCAAGCACCTTCAAAAGCCAAAATGCCTGCCTTTGACTGGGCAAACGGCTATCAGATTAAAGTAGGTGATCATCTTGGCAAATAAAGTAGCCATAGTAGGCAAACCCAATGTAGGTAAATCAAGCCTTTTTAATAGGCTAGTAGGTCGGCGCGAGGCTATTGTCGCCGATAAACCAGGGGTTACCAGAGACGTAAAAAAAGCTAAGGTCATAAATGATTTAGAGCAAGAATTTATTTTACTAGATACTGGTGGTCTCTGGTCGGGTGATTATTGGGAAGAAAAAATCAAAAAACGTACCGAAGACTCCCTCCATGATGTAGATCTAATTTTATTTGCAGTTGATGGTCGCAATGATTTAGATAAAGCTGACTACGAAATTGCCGAATGGCTGAGGACTTTAGGTATAGAAGTTTTATTAATTGCTACCAAAGTTGATGACCCAATTCATGAAGAAAGACCCGAAATCTATGAGCTTTATGCTTTGGGTTTTGGTGAGCCTTTTTATACTTCATCATCACACAAGCGCGGCATCTTAGAACTTAACGATTTAATACTTGAAAAACTCCCAGAAGATGATGGCGAACCCGAAGAGCTAGCTGTAAGAGTTGCCATAATTGGCAGACCAAATGTAGGTAAATCTAGTATTCTAAATGCACTTGTAGGTAGTGAAGAAGTAATAGTTGCCGATTTTGCAGGTACAACTCGTGATGCAATTGACGTTGAATTTAACTTTGCTGGCAGACCTTTTATTTTAGTAGATACTGCAGGAATTAGGCGTAAACCTAATGAGGATGTTGAATATTATTCAAAATTACGCTCAGAAGAAGCAATTTTAAAAGCAGATGTTGCAGTTTTAGTAATAGACCCCTTTGAACTAGGCGACCATGAAATGCGCATGGCCAATGTGGCTTTAGAAGCAGGTAAGCCTGTGGTATTAGCAATAAACAAGTGGGATCTTGTCACCGACGCTCAGCTCGAGCCTTTTCGAAGGAATATTGCCCAAGAACTCTACCACCTCCGCAATTACCCAAAAGTATATACAAGTGCCGAAACCGACTTTGGCCTACATGAGCTATTAGCAACAGTAATCAGGCTCTACGATACCTCTCGCAAACGCATCTCAACTGGCGAGCTCAACCAATGGATTCAGGTTTGGACCCAACGCCAAGCTCCGCCCAATTTCCAAGGTAGACCGCTTAAAATCTATTATCTCACCCAAGCTGATATAGCCCCACCAACTTTTATTTTTAGTATAAACAATGACCGCTTTGTAACTCGTCCTTACGAGCAATACTTGCTAAACCGAGTTAGTGAAGACTTAGGTTTTACCGAAGTACCAACTAGGTTTATTTTCAAAGCCCGTGGTAAAGCAGAAGGTCGCAAACGCATCAGATTGTAATATTCATCAAGCTATTAAACGTAACTTTAATAAGTATAATTTCCTCATGATCATCACTCGTATATTGTCTACAATTACATTTATGAAAAAGATATTTTTATTAATTGTATTACTATTTACTTGAGTTTAGAGTTGTACAAAACAAAGAGCACCCCTAATCC
>CAMZLP010000035.1 GCA_947311535.1 uncultured Deinococcota bacterium
GGCGAGCGCCTCTTTATGAATTCAGCTTTGGAAAGTTTTCCTAAGCTCGATACGTAGTTTAGCAAAGCAGTCTTACAGAACTCTTACTCTTAACCGATGTTACGCACGTTTTAAGCTATGAAGCTCTTTCAAGGTATTTTTCAAAGCAAAGGCATAAAGTTTAGCCCTCAGAGAAAGAGTATTAACTCTGTTCTTAATAGCCAATAGCTCCAACTTAGCAGAGACATAAAAATATGACTACTCTGAGTTTTCATAGCATTTTTACGACCCATACCTACAAGTAATTATAATGTCTAAAAGTATTTTTGACGTCACTTAAAGTAAGCTGAGTTCGGAATTAGATAAATCAATATATTAACCTGAGTTCGAAGATAAAAAACAACAAATTGAGATAAAAAAGGAAGCATCTCCTAGAATGTTAGCTATGAAACAACAAAAAGGAGATGCTTAATATGAGTTTACTAGAATTATTCTGTGATGTCGATGATTTCTGTGAGGATTATCAAAAATGGCTTAGTAAGAAAGAGCTAAAATCCAAGAAGCCCCATCAAACTAAAAAACCTTCTATCAATTGGGATATTGAACCTGATTTAGCTGTTCTTTTTTGATATTCAATTCCAAACTAAAGCTTCTTAAATCGCCAATCTTCAATTTTTATTTACTGGAATTACTCGTAAAAATGCTAAATATCACATCTGTATTGCCTAAAAATAAAAATACGGCTTAAAAATCAAGCCGCATTTCAAACTTCGTATGATCTAAATCATCCCATAAAAGAGATTATTCCTAGACTTATTTTCTTTTGGCTAAGATTTAGCTTAGTTGAGCTTTTAGACTTGTCTTTAAAAAGCCCATTTAAGTCAAACTGTAATTCAAGGTTGTTAAAACAGCTACTACTTGCATTACGCTCTTTTGCTTTAGTTTCTTGCATTTAATATGATCCTAAACCACTTGGAATGTAATTACTATCACTAGTAATTAAGATTTTATCTAGATTTGTGCCCTGTTCCCGCAATAAAATTGTTAAGGTATGCTCACCAGCAGAAAGGTATTTAGAAACATTTACCCAGCCCCATTCATTTATGTGGGTATACACAACTTGTTTTGTACCACCATCAATTTGCAAAAAGAAGCTATCAGAAGATGTACTATCGCCATTAGCACGAAGCCATATTTTGTAGGTACCAGAGTTCTCTATTTTTAGCTTGTAATTAAGCTTCGCATTTGGGCTACCATTGCCATCTTTATCATCACCTAATGACGCAGGGGTAGTCATATAAGAACCAGCAGATATATTCCAAGATGCTCCACTATTCCATTCAAAACCACCACTAATACTAGATGGTGCTTCTGCCTCTAACCATGTTTTATCAGTATTGCTAACACTGTATCTGTCATTTGTTGCCCAAACTACTGCAGCATCAAATAAGCCAATACCATAATTACTAATAGATAAATCATCATAGTTTTGGAAAAAGAAACCTACTCGTTTTGCCGGTGCATAAATTGTCCCCAAAGCTGCACCTTTTTCATAAGCAAATATCACTGCTTTATCATTGGCACCAGGAACTGTAGCTACTTTTATAGCAGCAGAATAGATATTGCCATAAGTTAGCCTATGCTCAGCTGGGTTAATGACAGGGTCATATACTTTAACTATTTTATCTTTAGAAAAACCCATTGCAAGTGGATGATTTTTATATATTTTTATACTATCTTGATTATAATAATCACCTATGTCCCAAGCCATACTCATATAGCTAAAGAGATCATTTTCCCAAGTAATTACAGGAACAGCCACATCACGGAATTTAGTTGTTATATAGCCTTCATAAACAGTACTAGAAATAACCACTAAATCTTTATTGCTTACTTGGCTTGTAGAGGTATAATTATCATCAGCAATTGTCACGGCAAAACCTAATAGCTCTAGTCTTTCTTTAATCAGTTCATCGCTTTTATATAGTGGGATTTCGCCAACTACAAACAAGGCTTTTCTACTTGGAGATGGCGCTGGATATTCCCCCATTAATCCTTCGATATTAGGTATTCCCTTACCTAACTGCCCAGAATAGTTTGGATTACTTTCATCAACTGTAGTTGCAGAGTAGATCAAATTATCTTTTAACCAATCCTGTCCCATATACTCACCTAGAGCTAATGCTACAGTACCTGATACAATTGGCGCAGCAAATGATGTACCACTCACTGAAGCACTTTCATCATTTGGAAAAGCAGTTAACAAGCCTTCGGCTGGCACAACAACATCTAGTTTATTAGAACTATAGTTAGAAAAACTAGATTTCTTATTTCTTAAATTAACACTACCAACACTAATAACTTTATTACTACTGCTTGTATAAGCAGCCGGATAAGTAACAGACTGACTATCAGCATTACCCGCACTTGCTACTACAAATACCCCTTGTGAACTTGCCCAGTTTATCATTGCCTGAAATGCTGGGTCATTAGCAGTTGTACCTAGTGATATATTAATAACATCTGCACCATGGTTTACTGCCCAAGAAATTGCTGATACAACATCGTCAGTATCGCCATTACCATGTCTATTTAAAACCCTAAGCGGCATTATTTTAGCATTTGGTGCAACTTTCAGAATAAGGCTAGCTATTGCAGTACCGTGGCCAAAGCCATGATTTGCAACACTACCAACATCGTTTGGTGTACCATCATTAGAGAAGAAATCCCACCTATAACTAGCAGGAACAAGGTTATTTTTAATAGCCGTATGATTTAAATCTACTCCAGTATCAATAACAGCAACTACTACACCTTCACCTAAGTTTGCTGCTCTAAGTTGGCCTTCGGCTAAATTAATTCTATCCCAAACATGTATGTTGTCTCCAACTGTTGCATTCATTGGCAAGCCACCTGCCCAAGCATTATAGCCACCTGCCCAAGCATTAAAACCTCCTGCCCAGGCATTAAAACCTCCTGCCCAAGCGTTATAGCCACCTGCCCAGGCGTTGTAGCCACCTGCCCAAGTATTAAAACCTCCTGCCCAAGCCATTGAGCCTTGAGCACTTACCTCTGGTGCTTTAAAAGCATCTTGATTTTGGCTTGTTGTTAAACTTGTTAACTCACCAGCTTCTTTTGTAAAACCTAGTACAGCAAAGCCAGCTTCTGTATTAAAAAATATTGCCTTGGCTCCGTATTTAGATTCGATTTCTGTTTGTTTATCACTTGCAGTAATATCTACTTTTGCCACATAATAAATTTCCCCATCAGCTTTAGGGGGGGTTACTATTGGCGCAGTAGTACTACAAGAAGCTAATACTAAACTTAGTATTAGTGCAAAAATAATGTTTTTGGAACGCATAACGTAATGCATATTGTCCTCCATTTTGTAAGTCGGTCGCGCTACTTGCTCGCTGTCTTATTAAGCGCCCGATTGTTCTTAGACAGGTCTTCGCTTCTTACTTTCTTTTACTACTACCCCCTTTCTTTTTATGGTTTTCATTCTAATAAAGTTCGTACTCTGACAATACAGGTACTAATATAATTCTTTCTCTATAACAGATTTCTTACATATAGGTATTAGAAGCGCAAAAAATGCAAAACAATTGGCGTTTTCACACAACATTGTGTAATAAGCTTGCTAATCCTTAAGGTTAAGTCAAAATGGTCTCGTGTAAACGACTACAAAGTTAACATCTAACTAGTTGAGACTGTAAAGGAAAAGATATATATTTAAGGGAATATAAATAGAATTTTTGCAAGACATACCCCTATTAAAGATCACAATAAGTGTTAACACGATGCTGTTATCTATCACATTGTAGCTTAATAGCCACAAGCTACTATTTCTTATTAAGGCTGAGTTTTGCTACCGAATTCAGAGCTGCAGCCCCAATTTCTTGTATTGGCTAGTTTATTAATTTTTATTATTAATTCCGTGAAGCTAAATTATTTTCAATTATATTAGCTAAACGTTCATAGCTAGGAGGGCCTGTTAATTTTGTACCATTTACAATAAAAGACAGTGTACCACGTAATCGCAAGTTTCTAGCTTCATTTAAATCTTTGTCTACGGTTATCTTATGAAAGCCAGAGTCTAAACATTTGTCAAATGCAACGGTATCTAGGTTCAGTTCTTGAGCAAAGCTCTTTAATGCAGAAATACTCAAACCTCTACTAGTATAAATAAGGTCGTGATATTCCCAAAATTTATCTTGATCCTGTGCACATTGTCCAGCTTCGGCGGCTTTGGGTGATTGAGGAATGATAACAGGAAAGTCTTTTCAAACAAACTTTATATCATCTCCATATTTATCCATAATCCTATCTAAAATCCCAGAATTATGCCACGCTCTACAAGCTGGACAACCAAAATCAGAATATTCGGTAATAATAACCTTTACTATTTTTTGACCCAAGAATGGGTCTTCGGCAATCCTGCTACTAGAGGCTGAAATTGAGCTTGATTTGGGCCAAAATACAAAAACTAAGACAGCTATAGCCAAAACTCCTAGCAGTAAATAAAACACTTGATTATTATTTTTCTTTTGCCTGCGTTGACGTTTTTTCGAAGTTTCATTTTTTTTCTTTGCCATATGGACTTACTTTAAGTCAAAAGAGATAAGGTTTACTGTTCGCTATTTGACGCAAATTTTACACTAAAAGCATTAATTGTTTTTTAAAACCCCTGACAAATCACAAAAATAAAGTTATACTCAGTGCATGATACTTGGATGGCTACCTGCAATTATCGGACTTATTTCTGCTTTAGCAGGTCTTATTAGCATTTTTATCAGAAAGAATTCTTTTTTGCGTAGTAGTAGTATCTATTATCTTAGTTCAGCAATTATTTTTACGGCAATTTTCTATATTGCCAAAGTGGATACCATGCCTGAAAACTTAAACTTTCGATTAGCTAGTTATCAAAATTTAGATTTATCTAATTCTATAACTGTTCAAAATAGTTTTGTTGCTGCAAGTACTGCATTGTCTGAGCCAAGTTCTAATCAATTAGATAATTTTGTGACTATAACAATTCTTAGCTATCCAAAAGCAAAGGTTTATATTTCTCAAGAATATCGTGGTAAAACACCTCTCACAATCGAAGTACCCAAGGCTGTAAGTATTCCTTTTACAGTAAAAGTACCGATTAGCCCAATCGGACAATATGAGGTGTACAATGGCATCTTAAATGAAAGTAAAGATTCAACAATTAATGTTTGGCTAAAGCAACGCTAAAAGTATTTATATTTCATAAGAAATAGAATAACTCACTCAGATCTTATCAAAACTCACAAATGGTTCTGGAACCCAACCCTCTTGGATAGGCTCGAGCCCAATGCTTCGCACTAAATAGTAGTTCAGTGATGGATTTATTTGTACTAATAATATTTCTATTTCCAAACCAGATTCTATACGACCAGTAATAATTTCACAAAAATGGCTATCATACAACAATACTTCCTCTTGGATTAACTCTCCTTGATAGCTCCCATTTATCCAAGAAGTTTTATCTTCTTTCCAAACTTCAGGTATGCCACAAAATAGTGGATTGGGGTTATCTATAAAAGGCAAATCAGGTATATCAGCATCTCTTTCAAACATATACCCCTCATGTGATTGAGCCTCGGTTGATTGAGCCAAAAACCAAGCAGATAAAGACAAAGCAACTAAGAAACTAATATATATAAAAATAATCCATTTAAAATGCTTCATACCAAAACCAGTTTAGACTTTAGTTAAACAACAAACTGTTTGCTATTTAACCCATTATGGATGTAAGCCAAAAAACTCTAAACCCATTGTCTCTGGCCAAGCCATACTGATATTAAGAGCCTGAATTGTATGTCCTGCTGTACCCTTTACTAAATTATCTATGGCAGCCATAACAACAACACGTCCACTGTCATTATCAACCGCAAAACCAATATCGGCAAAATTAGTACCATCTAATATTTTAGGATCAGGTACTCTATGAATACCACGCCTAGAATTTATCAAACGAATAAATGGCTCAGCGCCATATGTTTCTCTATAAACTGTGACCACATCATTTCCGCTATAACCATCTGGCAAAAAGCTGTGGGCAGTAACTAATATGCCCCTAACTCTTTCAACGGCTGTTGCAGTCACATGAATTGGAAAATCACCTGGCAATTCCTGAATCATTTCAGCCTGATGCCTATGCCCTGTTGGTGCATAGGTGCGTATTACGCCCATTCTCTCTGGGTGATGTCCTGACATACTCGCCTTATTACCTGCCGCGGACGAGCCAATTTTAGCTTCTATAATTATGTCACCCTTAGCAGGTACAGCATGTTTTAAAAGTGGGTAAAGCGCCAAAATTGAGGCGGTTGCTATACAACCTGCACCAGAAATATGAGTTGCTGTTCTCAGCTCTTCACGGTGTAATTCTGGCATGCCATAAACAAATTTTTCTAAAATTTCTGGTCTTGGATGCTCTTCTTTATAGTATTTTTTATAAAGCTGACTATCTTTAATTCTAAAATCTGCTGATAAATCAATCATGCGTGGGGCAAGTTTAGAAAATTCGTCAAAACGCTGAGCAAAGTGTTTATGAGGCAAGCCAAATACTAATAAATCTACCTCTTCCAAGTCATTTATTGAAGAGAACTTTAGCCTACTTGCAGAACGTAAATTTGGATGAACCATAGCCACTGGCAAACCTTTATTACGCTCTGATGTTATCTGCATAACTTCCAAATTTGGGTGTGCTAAAGCAAGCCTTAAAAATTCGCCACCAGCATAGCCAGAGGCACCAACTATTGAAACCTTTAATTTTTTCAAAATAATTCCTTTAATAATTTAGTAAAATTCATTTAGAGCACAATTATAATATTTTGAGAAAAGAAACATAAGAGACAAAAGTTGAAGAATTATATTTTTCAATACTTCTTAGCTTGTTTTCCCATCTTCCTTTTAACATCTCTAAAAAAAGCATTACTCGCATTGAATCCAAACTTATCCTTTTATAAATCCACTATTCTTACTATGATTGCCGAGCTTGTTTAAATAATTAATTCTTGATTTTTAGCTATTTAATATCCATCACAAAAATGCCTATAAAACAAATAATTGCAATTAATTAATTCTTGCAGAAAGCAATGTTGTACGCGCAAATACTCTAAAATTATCTAATACTCTAACCTGTACACTGCCATCTACTCTGACCGTTGTTTTTCTACCCTCTATAATTCCTATTACATCTCCTGCTAAGTCTATACCACGAAGAACAGGAATAGTGACATATAACTGCATTGGAGCACTACCCCCAGCTACTAGCTGAAAACCGTTTGCAAAGTTACTATTTATAGCAAAATGAGAATTAACAAATAGGTCAAAATCAATTCGATCCAAGTAAATATCAATATTATTAGGGTTATAAACACTCATAGGCACAAGTAAAACCAAATTACCATTACCCAATAATGGTGGCTGAATATCCACTACACTAACACCTTGGGTTTGAATACTAAAAATGGGGGGTCTGATTATTGGTTGAATAAAACTAGGAATACAAGATGTCAAACTCAGACTCAGTAAAAAAGCCAATACTAACAATTTAATTTTTCTTTTCATCAGTTCACCTCAAAATAAATTTAACATATATCCTTTAGTAATAATCTTAATCAATTCAAAACTAATAACGACTCAGCATAAGAAACCAGCTTGGCAGGTATATTAACACCTGTTGTTGTAACTGAATTTCTAAATTCCATAGTGTGATTGAGTTCTATTACTAATAAACCCCGCTCACTCTCTAGCAAATCAACTGCTACAACTCCATTGCCAACCGCGGCGGCTGCCTGCAAAGAAATTTCAATTAATTCTGGATAGAGCGGGCAATTTATGGCGCTACCACCTCTGGCAGTATTAGTTATCCAATGTTCACTTAAGCGATAAATTGCAGCAACTACTTCATTACCAAAAACAAAGACCCTAATATCTCGGCCTGGTTTATTAATAAATTCTTGCAGATAAAAAATCTTGTGCTGAGGGCCACCTAAGACTTCTTTATGTTCCAAAACAGCCTCGAGCGCATCTTGATCAGATATTTTAGAAACCATACGCCCCCAAGAGCCTGTAATAGGTTTTAAGACAATTGGGTAGCCAAAATCCTCGGCAATTTTAATTGCAGATTCTTTGGTAAAAGCAATAGCAGTGCGTGGAGTTGGGATATTATCTCGAGCCAATACAGCATTAGTAGCTAGCTTATCACCGCAAGTTTCTATTAGGCTTGAGCTATTAATAACCATTATTCCATAAGCTTCAAAAATTCGGCTAAGCTCGAGCCCACGCGATTGAGACACACATCTATTTATGACAACATCATAATTAAACAAATTAGCTTTGCTAAAATCAACAGAAATGTGAGGAGCATAAAGCTTATCAAAAGCAACTCCTTGGCTCTCAAAAGCATCAAAAAGCATACGCTCTTCTGGTCGTAAACGGTCATAAACCACCGCAATTTTAGCCTTAGTTTTAGTTTTCATCAAAGTCCTCATTATCTTATATTATTTCCAAAGACCTTCAAGCATCTATCTTTACTATTCTTTGGTTAAAAATTTTAAAACCACACAATTATTTTTTCTAGCTACTAAGCTCTAGCTAATACAGTCTGTCTTTTACTCTCCCCAATCTTCTTCTTCTTCTGGCGCAAGCTCTAATACAAGAGGCTCGAGCCCAACAACTTCTATTTCACTACCACAATCATCACATACTATTAATTCACCAAGTTCTAATTCATTTAAATCTAATTCTGCAGCACAATCTGGACAATTTGCCATTTTTTTCTCCTTTAAACAATAATTTACTTAAATTAACTTCAGCCGATATCTTCGCTAGGAAACCTCCTATATTTTTTATAATATTCCAAAACAGAACCCAATTCTAAAGATTCTTGTAGAAATCTGGGGACAGGCTCGAGCCTAATCTCATGATTAGCCGAGCTTAATACCGCATTTTTATAATCAAAACTAACATTTTCACTGTCATTAAATAAACCGTAAGCTTTATAAGAAGTAAAAGCAGGTATACCCAAGTTAACCAAATTACGATAGTGTATTCTGGCAAAAGATTGAGCAATAATAGCCCCAACGTTTAGCTTTTTAAGAGCTTTAGGCGCATATTCACGGCTACTACCCAAGCCCCAATTTTTCCCTGCCAACAAGATATCACCTGCTTGCATATTGCTTGCAAAATCTGCTCGCAAATGAGCAAAAGCATAGTTTTGAAAAACATCTTCACCAACCATATATGGGGCATACTTGCCGGGTAAAATGTCATCAGTATTAATAGAATCAGTAAATTTCCATATCCTAGGCACAATCCACATCCATTTTCCTTATTATTAAAAAATTATCTCCTAATTGCTCTAATAATTCCGGGGCTAGCATATATTTATCAGTATTAATAGAATCAGTA
>CAMZLP010000036.1 GCA_947311535.1 uncultured Deinococcota bacterium
AAAGACTAGAAGCCCAAGAATCTATTGCTGGAGCTATGGGATATACGGATACCCGTAAGGCATTTGAAGCATTTGAGCAAATGGAAGATAAAGTTGATCAAATGGAAGATAGATTAGCTGCTGAGGCAGAATTGACAGATGAGTTATCACTTGACGAAGAATTTGCTGCTTTAGAGACCGACTCGCGGGTAGAAGATGAGTTGGCAGCTTTAAAAGCAAAATTAGCTGATTCTTGATTTTTGATAAAAAAGGAAAATAATGATTATAGGTTTTGAACTTGCACTATTGATGATGGCTTTACTAGGTTTTGGAGCATGGGGAATATATTCCGGTATTAAACAAAACCAAAAACAAATTAGCGATTCACTAAAGCCTCAAGAATTGAGTGCTCTGGCACAGCCATTTAAAAACTATATGGGTGAAGCTGTGAGCATTCATAAAGATGTTATGAATCAGGCAAAAAATGCCCCTAAGGCTATTAGGCATGAGCTTATATTATTGGCACAAAGAATAGATAATTTAATAAAAAGAGCACTGCCAAGAGCTAAGCATGGAACTAGCTTAGCTGAATATATGCTAACACTTAGCCCAGATGAAGCTCAATATCAAAATATTCAAGAAGACAAGGAGGTAGTAGAGCAGGATTTAGCAGAATTTGTAGCAAATTTAAAAACATTACGTGGCAAAGTCTATCAAGTTTTAACAGATGCAACCAGTTTAAAAAAAGATAATTATTTGGCTAAAGATTTAGATGATGCCCTAATAGAAATTACTGCTTTAGAATCTGCATTTTCTGAACTAAACAATGAATTGAAATTGTGAAAAATTTATGCTTGCTATCTTTGCTTAATAGGTAAGCTCAAGATATGAAGAAAATAAGCATTTTTTTGTTTTTACTATTACTGCTAACAGCATGTACACCTGTCGAGACAACAGAGAAGGTAGAAGTAGTTCAACTGACTGATTCAGTTAGTTATTATCCACATGAAGTTGGTGCTAATTGGAAATATTTAGCAAATGGTGTATCTTTAGCTGATAGTCCAGTGGTTAGCTCGGTGCTTGGCCCAACGGTTGTAGAGGGCGATATTTGGATTGCAACAGACTTGGTAGGTCAAGGGATTCAAAATACTTGGTTTAGGCAATATAGAGCTGATGGGGTTTATTTACTCAAAGAAGAACGCCCTGGTCAAATTGTAAGCTATGATCCACCTTTAAAAGAATTCCCAACAGCTAAAAGCCTCCGAGTAGGAACTACTTGGGGTGGAAATACCACAACAATTATATTTTGGCCAGATGCAAAACCTGATAACCAATATAAAAAAATCGAAGTTCGCTATGATTATACTGTAGTTGATAAAAGAACTGTTACCGTGCCTGCTGGACAATTTGAAGCTTTTGTTATTAATTTTGTGGCCTCGGTTTCTGATAATTTAAATCTTAGTAACCCAGAAGCAAAACAAGAAACTTGGTTTGTGCCTTATATTGGCGAAATACGTACAGAGAATAAATTCTTTTTGCTCGAGACTAATCTAACAGGAGTTGCTAGGAAGTAGCTTTTGTTACTAAGATTTACTATCTTTAAGTGATTATAGAGTTTAGATATTTTACCTTGTTTTGTGCTGTAAATTGATTTAAAAGCAGGGGTGATTTGCTGCTTTTGGAATAAATACTTGCTCTAATCGACGATAGATTCCTAGTCTACGCTCAGACAGACTAGGGATTTTTACTTCAACTTTATTATTTTGAAGGCACAATTCTAACCGCTTAGCTGTATTTGCATGGGGGCGTGGTGTAAAAAGATATTAATATCTTTAAAATAGTTTTAATATTTTTTGATGGCATATAAGTCAAAATCTGGCTAGTTTATTTTTGGATAGCCCTCAGGCTAATGCAAAGGAACAGTAAAAATAGCTATTCTTTGCTAAAATAAGGCAATATTGGGAGAATACATTGCCTTATTTAGAGCAGATTAATTTACCAAAAGATTTAAAAAAACTTAAGCAAGAAGAGCTTAATGGTTTGGCAGAAGAATTACGCAGTGAGATTATACGAGTTTGTTCTTTGGGTGGCGGGCATTTGGCCTCGAGCCTAGGTGCTATCGAACTTACTATTGCCATGCATTATCTATTTGATTCGGCTAAAGATAGATTTATTTGGGATGTCGGCCACCAGACTTATGCTCATAAAATAATAACTGGTCGTAAGGCCGAGATTGATAGCATACGTAAACCTGGTGGCTTGGCTGGTTTTACAACTTCTAGTGAGTCAGAGCATGATGCCTTGACTGTAGGACATGCTAGTACTAGTATTGCGGCCGCTTTGGGTATGGCACTAGCTAGAGACGCACAAGGAAAAGATTATGAAGTTATTGCAGTTATTGGTGATGGTTCTTTAACTGGTGGTATGGCTTTGGCTGCATTAAACCAAATAGGGCAGAATAAACCAAAATTGACAATTATTTTAAATGACAATGAAATGTCTATTAGTGAGAATGTAGGTGGCTTAAAGAACCATTTACGTAGCTTACAAGTGCAACCTTGGTATAGACGAGCAGAAGAGCGTGGCAAGCTAGCGCTTGGTCCTTTAAAACAAGTTGTTGGGCGAATAAAAGATTCTACTCGCTTATTTTTTGACCCAATTAGTGCTAATCCATTTCATGCCATGGGTATACGGTATGTAGGCCCAATAGATGGACATAATATTGATCAGATTATCTATTATTTGGATAAGATAAAAAATTTAGAAGGCCCGACTATGCTACATGTTATTACCCAGAAAGGTAAAGGCTATGATATTGCCGAAGAGAACCCAATAGACTGGCATGGAGCAAGTAAATTTAATGTATCCCATCCAGAACTAGCCGCTAAAGGCTATTCTTGGTCTAATGCTTTTGGTGATGCTGCTTGTGAATTAGCAAAACAAGATGAGCGAATTTGGGCTATTACCCCCGCGATGCGAGTGGGTAGCGGTTTGGTGCGCTATAGCAAAGACTATAAAGATAGATATTTGGATGTTGGTATTGCCGAAGATGTGGCAGTGACTGTTGCTGCTGGCTTGGCTTTGCAAGGGTATAGACCTATGGTGGCAATTTATAGCACCTTTTTACAAAGAGCTGTTGACCAGATTATCCATGATATTTGTATTGAAAATTTAGATGTGATTTTTGCTATTGATAGAGCTGGTTTAGTTGGTGGCGATGGTATGACGCATCAGGGTGCATTTGATATTGCTATTTTACGCACTGTTCCTAATATGTCTATAGCTAGCCCAAAAGATGCTAATGAAATGCAAGCTATGCTTAAAGAAGCTCTTAGCTTAGGTGGCCCTAAGGCAATTAGATGGCCGCGTGGTAGTTTGCAACGAGCTATAGAAGCTAATTATGAAAATTGGAATAATATAAGATGGGGAACTTGGGAAATATTACAAGAGGGTAGTGAAGCTTATATTTTGGCTACTGGGCTCACAATCCCTTATGCCTTAGAAGCTGCTGCTGATAATGAAAAAGTTGGGGTAATAAATGCGAGGTTTATTAAACCTTTAGATGAGAATATGCTAGCAGTTTTATTTGATAAAACCCTTATAACTGTTGAAGACCATTCGTTGGCTGGGGGTTTTGGTTCGGCTGTGCTCGAGCATAAAGCAATAAATGGCTATACTAATAATGTCATCTGTTTAGGTATTAGTGATAATTTTGTGCCTCATGGTGATGTAAAAGCCCAGCACGAGGCACTAGGATATGGTCCAAAGGCAATTGGCAAAGAGCTTGAAAAACTAAATCTAATAAATCTCAGCGAATTACAATCATAAACTAACATTAGGGGACTATGATTAGTTTACTAGTACGCTGGTCACGGCATAATTTGTAAGACTTGCGTAAGCTAAAGAAGATTAGAATACTGTTAGCCAAGGGGGGCC
This sequence comes from uncultured Deinococcota bacterium, assembly GCA_947311535.1. Classification (GTDB taxonomy): domain Bacteria; phylum Deinococcota; class Deinococci; order Deinococcales; family Trueperaceae; genus CAMZLP01. The sequence goes on from CAMZLP010000036.1 coordinate 3,916, forward strand.
CATGTTCTTTCTCGTCGTTGCTTTAATTACTCTCGCTGCTTTTTTTAGTGCTTTTGCCTTATGGATATTATTTTGGAGTTTTACTATGGCTTCAAAAGAGCAAGCTAATATTGAGCTTTTAGGTCAAGCAAATATATCTGAAGAAATTGGATAGTAATTTATAAATTGCTATTTTTTATATTTTTATTGTAAATAGACTGTACTAAGTCGTAATACCAAAGTCAACTAAAGATGTTCTTTTTAGTTATTTCAACTTAGTATATAAAGAAAAGGTGATCAGTTAGTGATTTTATCTTTTTTTGCTAATTCCTACTATTCTTTAAATATTCCTACTATTCTTTAAATAATTGACGTAGAAAACAACTTGAGAAATAATTTTGATAGGAGAAGAAGTTCTTTGAGTTTGCTTTATTTATATAAATCTTAGGACATTATCTTTTTGGCTAAGAGTTATAGTAGTGCTATGAAAAACCTAGAGAAATATTTATTTACAGCCATAGAGGCAGCTAAAGCTGCAGCCCAAATTCAAAATTATTATATTGGTAAAGAACTAGAAATTGACACTAAAAGTAGCGAGACTGACCTTGTTACCAAGGTTGATAAACTATGTGAAGAGAAAATAAGAGAAATTATTAGCCGTGATTACCCCGAGCATATTGTTTTGGGTGAAGAACAAGGTCAAACGGGCGAAGCTAGCCATAGGTGGATTGTAGACCCATTAGATGGAACTTTAAATTATGCTCATGGTTTTCCTTTTTACTGTGTTTCTATTGCTTTAGAAATTGATGGAGATGTAAAAGTGGCTGTTGTTTTAGATAGTACTAGAAACGAGCTTTTTACCGCGATTAAGGGTCGGGGAGCGTTTTTAGATGGTGCACCTATTAGGACTAGCTCTGAGATTATTTTAAAAAAATCAATGTTAGCAACTGGCTTTGCATATGCTGAAGATACAATTAGTGAGAATTTAGGGATATTTGCTCGAGTCCATCACAAGGTGCGTTCTATCCGTCGACCAGGGGCTGCTGCTTTGGATTTATGTTATGTGGCTTGTGGTCGTTTAGATGCTTTTTGGGAGCTAAAACTAGACCCTTGGGATGTAGCAGCGGGGGTATTGATAATAGAAGAAGCTACTGGCAAAGTTACTAACCGCAGTGGTGGAGAATATATTTTGACCGACAAAGTGATTATTGCTAGCAACGGGGTTTTACATGAAAAACTTGTTGATTTGTTAGATCTGGAAAATAGCCTAAAATGAAAAAGATTGTTTTAGATATTGAAACCCAAAGGTCTTTTGATGAAGTAGGCGGTGCCCATAATAAAGCCCAGTTAGGTATTAGTGTGGTTGCTACCTTTCACTATGAAAGTGACAAATTTATAACTTATAGAGAAGAAGATTTGGATAGGCTCGAGCATGATCTAAAAGAAGCGGAGTTGCTAATTGGTTTCAATTTGATAGGTTTTGACTGGCCTGTTTTAGCGGCTAATATGGGTGATTGGATTTATGATTTACCAACCTTAGATATCATGTTTGAAGCCCAAAAAGCTTTGGGACATAGAGTTAGTTTAAATTCTATGGCTATGGCTACCTTGGATTCAAGTAAGCTGGGTTCTGGCCTAGATGCCTTAGAATATTACCGCAATGGTGATTGGGATAAGTTAGAAAGGTATTGTCTAGAAGATGTAAAAATAACCCGAGATATTTATGAATATGCTCTAAAAGAAGGCCATGCTTATTATATGAAAGGCAAGCGCAGAGCTGTTGTGCCGATGAGTTTTTCTAAAAGCCCATATTCTGATATTTTTAGCAATGCAGCTAAGACCAAAGCTAGTGTCAAGATGGTATATGGTGCCAAAGAACGCTTAGTTGATGTCAAACGCTTTGATGGGGTTTATATTCGAGCTTTTTGTAATTTGCGTAAAGAGCTATTAACCTTTAGGTTAGATAGAGTAGAATCTGCCCAAGAAGTTGCTAGCAATATTCCTCTCTTTGATGATTTATAGCTAAAAAAGCTGTTTTCTATTTATTTTTGTATTCTCAGTAATTAATATATAATTAAGCGATTCAATCCGCCTGGTTATATTGTCCCCTATCAAATTAGGATAACGAGAAAGGGGAAGGGATAAAATTTACAAATAAAGCCTGAATTCTAATTTTTATCTGCAAAATATTTTATTTTGTAGTTTAATTTGATTATTATTGCTTTTAAACAGCAAATAAAATTCGACATTTTTGCCTGACGTGCTAAACTAGGTAAACGTATATATTTTAGTTCTTAAAGGGCTATTAATAAGGAGATTAATGATGACAAGAATTGAAGCAGTACAAGCATTAGAGGTTTTGGATTCACGAGGAAACCCTACAGTTAGTGCGACTGTTCGTTTGTCGAGTGGTATAGAAGCTAGTGCAATGGTGCCATCAGGCGCATCTACTGGTGTTCATGAAGCTGTTGAATTGCGTGATGGCGGTGACAGATTTATGGGCAAAGGTGTTTTAAAAGCGGTTGAAAATGTAAACTCAATAATAACTCCGGAGATACTAGGATTTGATGCTTTTGATCAAGTTGGTTTAGATAAGCTTATGATTGAGCTTGATGGAACTCCTAATAAAAGTAATTTGGGGGCAAATGCTATTTTGGCTGTATCATTGGCAGCGGCTCGAGCCGTTGCTAAAACCTATGATATGCCGTTGTATCGCTATTTGGGTGGGGCAAATGCCAAAACATTGCCAGTACCTATGATGAATGTAATTAACGGTGGCCAGCATGCTGATAACAGTGTAGACATGCAGGAATTTATGTTGGCTCCAGTTGGTTTTAGCAGTTTTAAAGATGCTTTGCGTGCTGGTGTTGAGACCTTTCATCAACTTAAAAAAGTTTTATCAAAACGTGGTTACAATACCAATGTTGGTGACGAGGGTGGTTTTGCTCCTAATTTAAAAAGTAATCAAGAAGCCATAGAAGTAATTATAGAAGCAATTGAAAATGCAGGCTATAAAGTTGGCGAAGAAATAGCAATTGCTCTTGACCCAGCAGCTAGTGAATTTTATAAAGATGGTAAATATCATTTAGATGCAGAAGATAGAATACTAAGCTCAGCAGAGATGGTAGACTACTGGCAAAACTGGGTAGAAAATTATCCTATTATCTCAATTGAAGATGCTCTTGACGAAGATGACTGGGATGGCTGGAGTGAACTTAGTAAGCGTGTTGGTGATAAAGTGCAGCTGGTTGGTGATGATTTATTTGTAACCAATGTAAATCGTTTACAACGCGGCATTGATGAAAAAATCGCTAATGCTATTTTAATTAAAGTAAATCAAATAGGCACCGTTACCGAAAGCTTAGATGCAATTGAACTAGCCAAATCAAGCGGCTACCGTAATATGATTAGCCACCGAAGTGGTGAAACTGAAGACAGCTTTATTGCTGATTTGGCAGTAGCTGTAAATTCTGGGCAAATTAAAACGGGCTCAGCAAGCCGCAGTGACCGTTTGGCAAAATATAATCGCTTATTACAAATTGAGAACGAATTAGGCTCTGATGCTGTCTATTTAGGCAGAAAAGCGTTTTAGTGGAAAACCATAAACGGACCAAAATTATTGCAACCTTAGGGCCTGCAACTAATAATGCTGAAATGATATCAAAATTAATTGAGGCAGGTGTTGATCTTTTTCGATTAAACTTTTCTCATAGTACTAAAGAAGACCATAAACAAAGCATTGATTTTATCCGTAAAGAGGGCAAGCGTTTGGGTAAACATATTGGCGTTTTGCAAGATTTACAAGGCCCCAAAATTAGAATTACTACTTTTAAGAAATCCAGTATTGAATTAACAGAAGGGGATATTTTTAAGCTAACTTGTGATAATGATAGCCCTGGAGACAAAAAAAGAGTTGGAGTAACTTATAAAAACTTATGCAATGATGTAAGTGTAGACGATTGCTTGCTTTTAGATGACGGCCGTCTGGGTTTGAAAGTGACTGGGGTTACGGGTAATACCATTGAAACCGTTGTGACTTTGGGCGGTACTTTATCCAACAATAAAGGTATAAATTTACCTAATGTGGAGCTGAGTATTCCGGCATTAACCGATAAAGATATTGAAGATTTGTTGTTGGGTGTTGAATTAGAAGTTGATTGGGTTGCAATTAGTTTTGTACGCAGTAGAGATGATTTATTATTAGCTAAACACTATTTAGCTCGAGCCGGCTCAAAGGCTAAGATTATAGCTAAAATTGAAAAACCAAAAGCGGTTGAACGTTTTGAAGAAATACTTGAACAAGCAGATGGCATTATGGTGGCTAGGGGTGACCTTGGGGTTGAGATCGAGCCTGAACTAGTACCTATTATTCAAAAGAGATTGATCAATCTATCAAAAGAATCAGGAAAACCAGTTATTACAGCAACCCAGATGCTCGAGAGCATGATTACTAGCCCTAATCCTACTCGTGCAGAGGCAAGTGATGTTGCTAATGCTATTTATGATGGAACTGATGCAATTATGTTGTCCGCCGAAACGGCGGTTGGTAACTACCCGGTCAAGGCTGTAGCAATGATGAGCCGAATTATTAAATCGGTAGAGGCAGATGATGAATATCAAAAAGCCATGCGTGAGCACTATCCAAAACCTATGGGTTCTGTTTCTGATGCTATTTCTCGTAGTGCCTGTCGATTAGTTTTTGAGCTATCAGCAAGCTCAATAGTAACATTTACATCTAGTGGTAATACTGCTATTAATGTTGCTCGTAATAGGCCAGCAGCACCAATTCTGACAATTACTCCAAATGAATTGATTTGTCGCCAACTGATGCTTGTATGGGGGGTGATTCCTCATTTGGGTAAAGATATTACTAATACCGATGAAATGGTTGAATCAGCGAGCCAAGCTTTAGAGGAGCTTAATCTAGTTGAAAAAGGCTCTATATTTGTTATTACTGCCGGAGTACCGTTTGGGCAACGCGGTACAACAAATTTGATTAGAGTTGAGCGATTTAAATAGCATATTTATGAAATTTGCAGTTAATTTAAGATAAGCTATGAGAACTAAGATTTAAGAATAAAACTAAGAAATAAGAAGTATAGGGCATGCATAAATAAAAAGACCAAAGCAGGCTTGTATTATCTGTTTAGGTCTTTTATTTTAATCTTAATTAACTAAATCTAATTGACGCTTTAGCTAATTTTTAATGCTTTTTGGAGGCACAATAGAGCTACTATCAATGTCTAAACCGTCAAGCTCGAGCCCGCTAAAAATATCTAAATCTTCCAGCTTAATTAAATCAACAACAGCTCCAGTTGGTAGAATATCTGCAATTCTATGAGCTTGCTTAGGCTCTATATCTATTGTCATCAAGAGACCAAATGCCTCAGTTTTAAAATTATTGATTTGAAATGTTTTTAGATAGTTATAGACCTTTGGCCAATAACAACGATATATTGTTAGTTCAGCAGTCATTGGAAACCCATTTTAGAACTGTGAAATTGTATTGCATGAAAAGTTCCTTTCTGGCGGCATTTGTTGTATGCCATCTTTTCAATCGGTTGCGCTACTAGCTCGGCTTATTTTAAGTGCCCATATTACAAATAAGCTTCATAGCCTTGACGAGAATTGCCAAGGATTTCTCTATAGCTAAACTCTAATATAGATACCATTACAAAACTCTTACGCTTAGACTGTGAGGAATATTATTAGTTGCCTGTGAAAAAAATTAAAATCTCGATTTATCATACTATCTGTAATTTATTCAACTCAATTATTGTCGCTATTCTCACAAATTATTAGTTAATTAATAAGAATAGATTATTCTTGACTAAGCGTTCCAAATAGGCTATAGTCATTCTTAATATGGCTAGAAAAAAGGAATTTGATCAAAAAATTGTAATTGCTCGAGCCATGCAGGTGTTTTGGGATAAAGGCTATAAAATGACCTCAATCCAAGACTTGGTTCATGCCATGGGTATTGGTCGAGGTAGTATTTATGATAGCTTTGGTGATAAACACAATTTATATTTGCTAGCCCTAGAGCAATATCTAAATACTGCCAAAGAAAGGCATTATGGGTTTTTTGGTAAAATGCCCTTTAAAGAATCAATAAAAAACCTACTCAGTTTTAAAATAGCTTTAGTTTTAGAAAAACAACAAGATATAGGCTGTTTTGTTGTGAACTCAACAATAGAGCTTGCCCCTCATGATAAAGAAGTGGCTAAGTATATTTCTGATTTTTATGATTGGCGTGAAAATGACTTAGCTAAAAGAGTAAAAGAAGCCCAAAAAAATGGTGAGCTTGATAAGAGTAAAGATAGCCTAGCTATTGCCAGATCTATAAATAACACTATTTTAGGTTTAAAAGTGATGTCTCGCTCGGCTGGTTCAGAGCGTTCAAATGAAGTTTTAGAAGATGTTGTAAATATGTGCTTGGCAAGCATATAAATTTTTTTTGGAGGTAATTGGAATGAATGTTCAAGAATATATTAATTTGGATTTAGAGTTTATTCTGAAAGTTCTATTGAAAATGATAGCAGGATATTTTCTACCGAACCTAAAGAATTAGAGCGATTTAAGCACAGCTTTGATAGGTCGGGCTTAAATCGCACTGAGTTAGAATTAGCAAGTAAACAAAGTTTGGCTATTTCTATATTATTAGCGTTATTAATAGTAATCTCATTGCTTTTCTGGGTATAGCTCAGCCTATAAATTATGCTCTTGTAAATTGTGTTCCGTAAGGCAATAGCTTAAGTTCTTTTAGTTTATTACTCTATTGGAATGGGTTCTTCGGTGACTTGATAATAAGATTTATGGGCATTTTGCCAATCTGGCATAGCTAAGCCTTCTGGGTCAAAAACTATCTCACCTGCTCGCACGGTTAAAGAGCAGCTTAGCTTCTTATTTGCTTTCATTTTTGCATTGCCACAATCTGTAAGAAAATAAGGCTCTTCTTCTAACTTTAAGACTGCAATATCTGCAATTGCTCCTTTGCTTAAATGACCTAGCTCATTATGTTTAATCTCGGCAGCAGCTGTAACCGTAGAGCGATAAATCACCTCTTCTAAATCCATGCTGATATTTAGCATTTTGGACATAGTTGTTAGCATATCTACAACAGGACCATTTATATTACCCATATGCAAATCGCTACTGATAGAATTTGGATGAAAACCGGCTTGCATGGCGGGTATGGCTTGCCTAAACCAAAAACTGCCTGCACCATGACCAAGGTCAAAAACTATGCCCCGTTCTTGCTGTTCAAATAAAAAGTCTTGAGGCTTATTATTTTTTAAAATAGGAAATTGCTGAGCAAAAACATGGGTATGAATATCACCAGGTCGCATTTTTTCTAAAAGTTCTTGATAAGGCCGCTCTGGTCTTGGCCAAAAATCCATCATTACCGGTTTATTTGCCAATTCTCCAGCTTCTAATGCCCTATCAACTGCTAACCATGGTCTATGCTCACTATCCCAAGCTTGATGAGTCCAATAGTGGGCGGTTTTTATACCTACTACTTGCTTTGGATAGGCTCGAGCTATGGAGGCAGCAAGCTCTGCATCCATTTGCTTTGGGTCTTGCTCATAGTCACCCATCATGCCATCTTTTACAATATTGACAAAAGCTAAAATTCTTGTTTTTGATTTATCAATTACTGTGCGTTTAAAATGCAAGAAATTATTTGCCCCCGCAGTACCTGTATCTACCATTGTGGTCACACCCGAACGAAAGGAATGATGATCGGCAATTATGCTTAAACCCTCGGGTTTTTTTCTATGATAAACATGCACATGAATATCAATAAGACCTGGGCAAATATAAAGCCCTGATACGTCAATAGTCTTTTTGGCATTGCTAGGGTTAATGTCTGGGGCTAGTTTGGCTATTTTGTCTTTGGAAATAGCAAGATCCATTTTTTGGTTAATTTTGTTTTTTGGGTCGATTAGCTGACCGTTTTTTAGCAAGAGATCATATTTTAGTTGGCTCATTTTTTCCTTTGTTAAAATAGTATTTTAATAAAATATAGTATAATTCATTTATTTTTTGAGGGTAAGAATTGTAGATATCTATACCTTCTTAGAAATAAACCACTATAGAGAATTAACTAGCGAGTTTTACCCCTTGCCCAAACAGCTAAAACTGCTTCCACAATGCCATTTCTATGAGTCACAAGCTCATCATGTAAATTACTAACAACACAAACATGGTTTGGCACGATTCTAATGACTTCGCCAATTTTAGGTTTTTTGTTGCAGGCAGATAAATCGATAATGCCGTGTTCTTCATTGAGTTTATAAATAACTGCTTCTGGATATTCTAATATTAAACCGTAGCCCTGACCATATTCTGGATTTGTTAAATCACTGCTTAGGGTTTTAGAGCCTGCATCAATTACAGCTCGGTTTTTGCTTGGCCTACTAATAACAGTTGTATGAACATGTAAAGCACATTGATTTAGCTTAGCTGCACCACTTCCGATAGTATTAACATCATTATAAATATATGTTCCAACTCTTAATTCTGTTACTCCAGCTACCTTGTGAACAGAATACATAGTTGGTGTGCCACCTACTGAAACTGTGTTTATTTCAATATTTGCTTGGCTAAAAAGCTCTTTGGCTTCTTTAATAAATTTACCCGCCTGTTCGCCGCAAGGGTAGGTCATAAGACCATCAAATGTTAGGTAATCTAGTTTGATGATTTCTTGGGCTAAACTTAACGCAGCTTGGGTTGTTTGCACACCCAAACGCTTATTGCCAGATTCAAATTCTACTAGGATTTTGATTTCTTTTTTTGCTAATTTAGCTGCCTGAGAAATTGTATCTAGGGCAACTTTGTTATCTATGGCAATAGAGAGATTAGTTTGTTTAGCAAGATTGGCAAGTGGCTCTATTTTGGTTTTGCCGATAATGTTGTAAGTTAGCAAAATATCTTTTATTCCTGCTGCTGCCATAACTGCTGCCTCGGATATTTTTTGGCAAGTTATGCCATTTGCCCCAGCTTTTAATTGCTTATAAGCCATGCTTGGCAACTTATGGGTTTTTATATGTGGTCTTAAGTTAATATTGTATTTATCGCAATAAGATTGTATCTTTTTAATATTAGCTTCAACCCTGTCAAGATCTATAGCAGGTATCGGAGTATCTAAATCTTTTATATCCATTAATGTGTTTTTGGGGCGTAGGCAATCATATCGATTTCTATCAACAAGCCTTTTCTGGCTAATGCTGCTCCAATAGTGGTGCGTGCGGGTGGATTATTTGGGAAGTATTGAATATAAACCTTGTTCATGGCTGCAAAGTCATTTACATCCTTTAATATTACATTTACTTTTACAACATCATCGAAGCTGGCATTTGCTAGAGCAAGGGCTGCTTGGCAATTTTTAAAAACTTGGTGAGCTTGTTTGCTAATATCATCAGAGACTATATTACTATTGGCATCGGTTGGTACTTGGCCAGAAATATAGACATGGTCAGCTGCCCGAACAGCTAGCGAAAGTGGCGCGGTTGGGCTCGAGCCAAAACAAATTTTAGACATAAAAATATCCTTTCAAGTAATATCCTATCTTAATTGATATTTTAAATTATTACTAGCTGGTTTAGCAAAAAAGACCTTTAATACCTTAATAAATAGGGCATGTAATCAAAACCACTGAGTAGGCTAGTGGCTTGGTGGGCTTTGTTAAAATAATTTTTAAAATTTCTTGGCAGCTTGTTGCCATAAATAATGAGTCAAATATGCTCGCTGATTTTGCCAGAGTGATTCGTTAACAAGGCTATTTTCAATTGCCCTTTTAATAAATAAATCATTGCTAGGAAAAGCATCTTTATAGCCAAAGCAGCGCATTAGTATTAACTGGCTAGTCCAAGGGCCTATGCCTTTAATGGAGAGTAGTTTTTGCTCTGTTGCTCTAATATCAGCAGTTTGTGAATATACTAGCTCTTGGGTAAAAACCATTTCTGATAACTTCCTAATTGCCCCAGCTTTTGTTTTAGGAATGCCAATCTCTTCTATCTCTTTAGCTAGCAAATCTTTAGCACTAGGAAAAGTATAAAGCTGCTCATCAATTTGTTGGCCATAGAGCCGTATTAGTTGTTTCAGTTTGGCTGTTGCTTGCTTAATGCTTATCAATTGACCCAAAATTATGGATACCGAAGTCTCAAAAGGGTCATAGCTGCCAATTACTCTCACCCCCGTTTTAATTGGCAAAGACTTTGGATTGTGCTCGGTATCAAATAAATTCTTTATTTTGCTAAGAATTGCCTTGTGGCTTTTAAAAGAATTTATAGCTACTCGCAAACTGGATTCATTTTTTAAACTGACCTCGAGCTTGCTATTTTCACCTAAATAGCGACTATATTTTGTTTTGCTGACCTGCTCTATTCCAAAAGCGGCGTGCCTTTGCAAAAATACCAAAATGCTGTCAAAATCATATACTTGATTGACCTTTAAGAAATAAATCTCACTAAAATTTGTCGTCATTTTTTAGCGCAGTTTGGCTAAGGCTTTTCTAATCAAGCTCTCGGCGCTGTCATCAGGCTTTTCTAAGGCTAAATGAGCAACCACCGATTTGACACGGTTTTCTCGGTAGCCCAAAGTTATAAGAGCCTCTGCAGCATCTTGGGCCTCGCCAGATAAAACCGATTTTGGTCTATTAGAAACAGTAGAGGCCATAAGTTCTTCGGGTAATTTATTTTTTAGGTCCAAAATAATTTTGGCAGCTGTTTTTTTGCCAAGCCCAGAAACACTTGTGAGCAAGCCAATATCTTCATTAAAAATTGCCGTGGCAATTAGGGGAGTTGGTAAGCTAGATAAGCTAGCTATTGCTAGTTTTGGACCAACTCCTGAGACAGTAATTAAATGTTTGAATATTGTCAGCATGTCTTCTTGATGAAAGGCATAAAGTGATAATTCAGTTTCTTTTACAACTAAAAACGTGTGCAAGCGGATAGTCTCACCTTTTTTACAAACCATTAGGGTAGATTTGGGAGCAAAAACTTCTAGTCCAAAAGCCCCTGTCTGAATGATTAGCGATGAACCTTTTATTTCGGCAACAATGCCGTCTATGTGTGCAATCATAGTTTTAGTTTACCGCAGAAAAGATTAATAGAATGCCTTAGCTCTTTTTAATATTCTTGGCCACTGGTATAACTATAGTTATACTATAGCTATGAAGACTGCAATTTCAATACCAGACTCAGTGTTTCAGGCAGCTGAGGGCTTAGCCAAAAGACTGGGTATTAGTTGAAGTGAGCTATATCCTAAAGCTATTATCCTCACCAGGCTTGCCATAAGAACTGCCTAGAATATGATAATAATCAGCATTTACAAACTCGGCGGCAATATAGGGGGCTTGGGGGGCTGTGCTATGAATTAAGATTATAACTAGGTCAAAGCTTCCATATTTTTGAGTGCTGGATTCAAGAGCTGTTTTAAGCTTATTACTGTCAGTGTAGTTTAAGGATATTGGATTAGTTTTAGGATTTATTGCGATTTGCTCGAGCCTGTCCACATTTCTTGCAATGAGACTTGTCTTTTCATATTTATCTATTATAGCTAAGCTAGCAGCTTTTAGCATACCGGTTCCACCAATTATAAGTGCATGTTGATAGTTTTTTGGTTTTTCCATAAGCTCGAGTATAGCAAGCTGATGTGAGTTTTTTAACTCATAGAATTTTTACTTCGGTCTACTATGTTTTAGATTACTAATGTCTATTTCTTTCTCTCACCGTCATGCATTAATCAAATTAAATTTTGGTATAGATATAAGTCAAGTTATTTTTCCAGATTGCCTAAAAATACAGATTACCCAAAAAACATAGTTGAGAGCACAGTTATTTGAATATTCAGTAATTCGCCTTTAGGGGGATTTATGAAGAGAATATATTTAGTTTTTTTGCTTGCTCTGCTGATTACGTCTTGTAATATTGCGCCAGATATAAAAAATATAAAACCAATAGCAAGATTTACAAGCTTACACACAGTTGCCGAAATTTCTGCAGAAATTAGTTTTGATGCTAGTGAATCATATGATGAAGATGGCAGAATAATAAGCTATAATTGGGATTTTGGAGATGGTGAAACTGCTATTGGCTCGAGCATAAGCCATAGATTTGCTAGCTTCGGAAGCTATGAAGTTAGGCTGAGCGTAAAAGATAATAAAAATGAGAGCAGCACAATAACAAAAACAATAACTATACGCCATTTGGTTCAAAATATAAGACCAAGAGCGATATTCACTATGTCGGATACAAGGATTGTGGGTAGAGAAATCAATTTTAATGCTGATGAATCAAGCGATAAAGATGGCCAAATTACAAGCTATTTTTGGGATTTTGGAGATGGAAAGGCTATAGGAATAACTGCAAAACATAGTTATAAAAAAGCTGGCAACTATCAAATTAGTTTGACCGTACGAGATAATAACGGAGCTAGTAACGTAATAACAAAGACAATAACCATCATTGATCCAGATATATACCAACCGCCGGTTTCGGTATTATGGCAATGGCAGCTAGATGAAGGCAAAGACAAAAATATAAATACAAGCTATGCAGTTGAAGTTTATGACCTTGACCTTTTTGATGTAGAAGCCAGCCTTATTAAACAATTGCATAGCAAAGGCATTAAGGTAATTTGTTATTTTTCGGCGGGTTCTTATGAAAAATGGCGGCCAGATGCCAAGAACTTTCCTAAAGATGTTTTGGGTAAACGCTTAGAGAATTGGGCGGGTGAAAAGTGGCTTGATATTCGCTCCGAAGCTGTGCGTTCTATTATGTTAGAGCGTTTAGATCTGGCCAAAGAAAAGGGCTGTGATGGGGTTGAACCAGATAATATGGATGCTTTTGAAGATGAGTATGAAGGTGAAAATAAATCAGGTTTTAATCTAAGCCCAATGGAGCAAATTGATTTTAATAAATTTATTGCAAAAGCTGCCCATTTGCGGGGTTTGGCTGTTGGTTTAAAAAACGATCTTTCACAAATTGCAGAACTTGTTGAGCACTTTGATTTTGCTATTAATGAACAGTGCTTTGAATACAAAGAATGTGAGGCCTTGTCTTTATTTATAAAAAAAGGCAAAGCTGTTTTGAATGCAGAATACAAGAAAAAATACGTAAGAGATGCTAGTGCCAGACAAGAACTATGCAGGAAATCAAAAAATTTGAAATTTAGTACCTTGATTTTGCCAGAAGATTTAAATGATAAATTTAGATATGGCTGCCTAGACTCTGAAGAAAAGATTTATTAGTAGCATTTTTATGACATATAAGGCTACGACTATTCATGATTAATACTTATTGTTTTTATTCTTTCCTAGCCAAAAAACTGCCCTAGTCATATTAATTGAATATCTCATGAAAATGTTAAAGCTTTTCCTATTTGCCAAATCTACGTTCTCTGGCTTGGTAGTTCCTAATAGCTCGTAAAAAATCCAATTTGCGAAAGTCCGGCCAGTTGGCATCAACAAAATAAAACTCACTATAAGCAGTTTGCCAAAGCAAAAAGCCCGATAAGCGAATTTCACCAGAGGTTCGAATTACAAAATCTGGGTCTGGTATGCCTGCGGTATAAAGGTGCTGCTCTATTTCAGATATGCAGACTTGCTCGGCAATTTCTTGTGCTGTCATACCTGTTTTGACTTTTTCTTTTAATAAACTTTGCACGGCTGCCACAATTTCTTCGCGGCCACCATAGCCTAGGGCAACATTTAGGCTCATGCCGTCATAGTCTTTTGTAGCTTCTTCCATTTTGGCAAGGGCTATTTTTGTCTCGGCAGGGAAGCTATCAATATCACCGATTATGCGTACTTTTATTTTGTTTTGGTGCAGTTTCTTATCATCAATTAGCATTTTGGCTTGTTGGGTAAAAATACTATGAAGATGGTCTACCTCTTCAACTGCTCGGCCTTTGTTTTCACTACTAAAGCCCCAGATAGTAACGTGCTGTATCCCCAGTTCTACGCACCAATCGAGTACGGCTCGAGCCTTTTTTGCCCCGTAGTCATGGCCGGCCTTGACATCAAGGCCTATGCTCTTGGCAAATCGACGATTTCCATCCATTATTATGCCGATATGATTAGGTAGGGTTTTGGCTTTGCTTACTTCATTTAATAGGCGTTTTTCATAGTACCAATAGAGTGCTTGGGTGGCTCTATGCCAAAAGTCAATTGCTTGTGATGTCTTTGATTTTTTCTTAGTTTTATTATCTATCGCCATAGCCACTATGTTATTTTATGTAAAACCAAGCTTATTTACTAGCAAATATCTTGCATTGGTTTAGGTTTTGTTTTTATAAGAGGCTAAAATATCAACAAATTCTGCAAAGCCCAAACCGCCTTCGTTAGTGCTTATATAAGTTGGTAAAGACTTTAAATTAGCTATAAAAGGGGAGATGTTTGCTACCGCAATAGAATTATCAAAGTAAGCAAACATAGGTTCATCATTTGGTGAATCACCACAAAACACATATTGCTCTTTATACTCTTCTAAGTTCTCTCCCCAAACTTCTTGGCTAAATAATCTAACCATAGCTAGTTTGTTGTAGTCACCAAACCAACCGTTTACATGGATGTCACTGACTTTGGCAGTTGCTCCTAATCTTTCAAAAATGTTCTTAATATCTTCAGCAACTCTAAAGCCCAAATCTGGCTCTTCTTCTCTAAAATCAATCGGTAAATCAAATAAGCTATAAGCATAGCCAGCAGCTACCCTAGAACCTGGGATTTCTTTTAAAATAATTTCTTTGACCTCTGCTAGTTTTTCTTTCATATTGGGTTTAGCGATAGTTGGATGAAACAAACGCTTTAGCTTTTTATCTTCTAGCCAAAACGCAAAAGCTCCGTTTTCACCAATTACACCATCTACTGGCCACTGCCGAACTATCAAATCGCACCAGCCTGCCGGCCGACCTGTAACCGGTACAACTCTAAACCCCATTTCTTTTAATTGCCAAAGAGAATTATAAGCTTGAGGTAAGAGCTTGCCATCATTTGTTAAGGTGCCGTCAATGTCCATAAAAACAGCCTTTAGATTTTTGGCTGTTTTAGCTGGGAAGTTTTGTATTTTTATCATTTTTAAATTCTACCAATTATATTCTTAATACCAAGCTCAATGAACTAACTCTTTTATAGAAACTTCCTAGTTTGTCTAGTAGTGTATTAAAAAATTTAAAGTAATTTACTTGCCTTAGCCGAGGCTGAAGTCTAGGCTCCTGAGGTTTAGAGAAAATCACGGAATCGGGGCTGTAGCCCCGACAAATCTATCGGCTAGCATTTCTTCTGTATAAATAATAGCAATTGCCATAAATTTATAGCAATCCTTTTTTAATATTATGCAGACTTAAGAAAGGTCTTCCTTTTATCTTTTTCAATATCAAAAGAAGGAAAAACAGTGAAAAGTGCTAAGTGAAAAGTTTTTTCAGGACAATATAGATTTTTCAATCTTCTTAATTCTTGAGGTAATTTAGAAAAACAAAAGCAACAGGTTGCAGAAACAGAAAGATATGCTCGAGCCTACAGGGGCATAGCCTGTAAAAACGGTGACTACAAGTTTTTAAATGATGCAGCAAAAAATGATGACCCATTAGAAGCAAGCCCAGACATTTTTTTAGATAAAAATAAGCCTACCCTAATTGCAATAGTCAGTGACCAGTTTGTGCCTTGCTTGCAAAGCCAAGCCGAATACCAGGCTGAGCAAATCTATTTACTCAGTTCAAAAGAAAAACTAGCCAATGCCAAAGGACTAAAAGACTATTTATCAAAAAAAGCCAGAGTAGAGATTGTTGATTCTTTTGGCCCAGATAAGCCAGAACTACTTGCTGATTATCTTGCTAAGCTAGTTAGCCATCATAAGAGCAAACTTTGGCTTAATTTAAATGGCGGCACTAGCCTTATGTGCGTGGCTACTTTTCTTGCCAAAGGGGATACCCCTGTTCACTACATTATGCACGACAAACTACAATTATTTAATGAACAAGAGTTTGAAAAGTCACTTGAATTGGATATGGAGATTGTAGATTTTTTGGCGGTTCATGGTTATAAATTGACGGCTTCCAAAACTTATCCACTTGATAAAAAGCTCTATAAAATTGCCCTTGCTTGTTTAAAAGAAAACCAAAGCAAAGGCGGCAGCATTAAAAAGACTAAAACTTGGCCAGATTTTGCAAAAGCTTTTGCAAAAATTAACGGCAATAAGCAAGTTATTGAGGGAGACCCCAATGAATACGCAACATATTTTGAACTTTCTAAGACAGCTCCTAAAAATAGCAAGGTTGTGGCAGAATCTCAGATAAAAATACCAGAAGATGAACTAGCTAACCCCAATAAAAAAGTAAAGCTTTCCCCTGATGCGCTTGTTTTGCACAACGCTAGTCTTTTGACGGTTGAGGTAAAAGATAATATTAAAAAAATATTTGAAACCAATTCAGGCAGTAATCAACTCTTTATGTCACAAGCTTTGGGTGGGCATTTCGCAAAAAGCTTGATTGTCTGCGGAAGATTTGGGAACTATAACGATGGGCGTAATGACAATAGGCTCGAGCATCTACTAAATGATGACCTTACTAAAAAACAGCTGACTATTGCTATTCGAGAACGAGTTGAAGATTGGCCACAGTTAGAGGTTTTTCCACCAGAGGATGAGGATAACCCTAGGAAGTTGTTTGAGAGTTGGGGTTAGTTAATATTGAAAGACCTAAGTTTTATTAAAACCACGAGAGAGGTTCTATAACATTTTCATGAGTCAAACTTATTAATGAATATTAAAGTGCAGGAAATCAAGAATAAAATAGATTTGCAAATAAGAAGTACCGATTGAAGATTTTGGAAGTAAAAATCGAACTTAGTATAAATCACAAAAAACTAATGATAAATAGTTTTTTAGATTAGCAGTGAGACCACTATTGAAATAGTAAAGAGGGCAGATAGGGTAGAAAGAACAATTGTGCCAGCTACTTCTTCGGGCGAGGCATCAAACTCGAGCGCAAGCATAAAGTTAAGTACAGCTGGCGGCATAGAGGCGAGTAATACTAAAACAGATAGTTCTAAATTAGCCAAGCCAAAGATTTTGGCTAATAAAAAGGCAACAACAGGGGCTAAAATCAGTTTGCTGAAAGCCCCAAAAAAGTTAACTACCGAGGGCATTTTGAGGCCGCGTTGGGCTATTTGCATACCTAATAGCAACAAAACCAAGGGAATTGCTCCTTGGCCTAAAATCTCTATGCCTCGGCTAATACCAGTTACTAAACTGATATTGCTGGCATTGATAATAAGAGCAATAATCGCAGCCCATAAGACAGGCAGCGAGAGGATTTTTTTGATATCAAAACTAGCCGAACCGCCTGTCATAATTAACGGGGCAAGGGTAAAAAGTAGCACTGTGGTAATAATGTATAAAACTACAGCCAGCTCGAGCCCAGACGCTCCAAAAGCAAATAGAGCAATGGGTAAGTTTAGATTACCAGTATTAGAAAATGCACTAGTAGACATAAGCCCGCGTCTATCAGGCAGACTAAATTTAAAACTTAGCAAATAGCTAAGAGCAATCATAATAGCAATGAGCAAAAGATAAACAAAAATCAGTTTGGCTACGCTGTTAAAAGCCAAATTAGTTTTTAACATAGAATTAAAAACTAAAGCTGGGGTGGTGCTAAATAGAGCAATACGGTTTATGGGGGCAATTTCAGGATTGAACTTTTTGCCTACAAAAACCCCAACTGCAATTACAAAAAATGCAGGTAAAACTATGTTTAAGAGGCTATTTACTACTATCATTATTTATTAAAGAAATTTTGGCAAATTGGCCAGCTATTAAAATACCAATGGCATAGTAAATTGCCAAAATTAAAATTTGAATAAATAAATAAAAAACGCTCTTTGAGCTCAAAAAGCCAAAGCCTGCAAACCAAGCAGGGTTAGAAAATAACATAGCTGTGACAATAGTGGCTGACAAAGCTGCTTTTTTACCGCCTTTTTTGCCAAAATAAAGCCCCATAAATGTAGCTAAAGGCAGTTGCAAAACAGACATTAATATTAAGGTAACAATCAAAGAATCAACCGCTCGGGGGCTCTTAAAAAAAGAAAAAATCAAGCTAATTATGATTGCTAGTATTATTTGCACTGAAAAGAAAAATACAAAGCTTTGGCGTAAAAAATCTCGGCTTTGCTTGAGTTTTAGGTCTTTGTTTTGGAAGTAATTTTGAATAGGCTCGAGCACAACCTAATTTAACATATTTGAATTCTGTAGCCTAGGGTCTTTGTCTAGCCAGTGCTAGAATGTATCTTTTATGAGGTAGAAAAATGGCAGAATATTTAAAAGAAGCAAAAAAACTTATATTTTTAGGCATACCATTAATACTTGCCCAACTAGCAGGAGTAGCCCTTGGCTTTACTGATACCATAATGGTAGGCCGTTTGGGTAAAGATGCTTTGGCTGCAATTGCTTTAGGCAGTAGCTATTATTTTACTGTTTATATAGTCTTTGTAGGAGTGCTTATAGCCATAGGGCCACTTGTAGGGCATGCAATTGGCGCCAATGATGCTGATGCCTCAGCTCGTAGTGTGCGTCAGGGTTTATGGCTGGCAATTATTATGGTTCCGTTTGCTATTGTGCTACTACTATTAGCTAAAAAAGTTTTTTTAATCATGGGGCAAAACCCAGAAACAGTCACTGCTAGCTATGCCTATCTAAAGGCTATGGCTTGGGGTATATTTCCGGCTTTGTTATTTTCCGCTTTACGCTCATTACTAGAGGGTAGTGCCAATACTAAACCATTATTTGTTTTTGCCCTTATTTCTGTTGGCTTAAATGTATTAGCTAATTACTTGCTGATATTTGGCAAATTTGGCTTTCCCAAATTAGGCCTTGTAGGTAGTGGCTATGCTAGCAGCTTGGTTAACTGGCTGAGCTTTTTATTTATAGCTATTTATATTGCTAAGGCTTATAAAAAATATGAGGTTTTCACTAAATTGCGTCAGCCAGATTTTAAAACTCTAAAAGAAATCATTCGCTTGGGTCTACCTATTTCTATGTCTATTGGTGCCGAGAGTGGCATGTTTACAGCAGCAGCCTTGCTAATGGGGCTTATTGGCAAAGATCAATTAGCAGCCCACCAAATAGCTTTGCAAACTGCTAGTATTACTTTTATGGTGCCTCTGGGTTTATCTATTGCTATAGCTATTCGGGTAGGGCAGGCAGTTGGCGGCAAAGATTTTATAGCTGCTCGCAAAAGCGGCCTTGTCGGCATAATAATTAGTACTTTATTTATGACTTTTACAGCTTTGTTATTTTGGCTATTACCAAAAGCTATAGTTTCTTTGTATTTAGATATTAATGATCCTGCCAATGGAGCAGTGGCCGTTTATGCAATTAGTTTTTTATCAGCTGTTGCTATGTTTCAGCTATTTGATGGCTTACAAGTGAGTGCAACTGGTGCTTTGCGAGGTTATAAAGATACAAAACTGCCTATGTTTATAACCCTCCTTGCTTACTGGCTCATTGGCTTAAGCGCAAGTGTCTTATTAGCTTTTGGGGCAGGATTGGGCGGAAAGGGTCTTTGGCTTGGCTTGGTTTTTGGTTTAGCTGTGGCAGCTATATTGCTTAATATCAGGTTTTATATTTTGTCTAAGAGGAATATTAGAATTGCTAATAAATTATAGATTATTTAGGTTTTTAAAGTGATGACTAATACAGTTAAGCTTAGAGGTTTTGTTGCTGATAAGAAAAAAACTATGCTTTTTCTTTATCGCAAGAGTCATAAGTTGACTTATTTAATAAAATTAGACTATAAATCTAAAAGCTATAATTTGACCTTAGGCTCACGTTTTTATGGCAGAATTTACCCCAATAGATCTGATATATCTGATGATGGAAAATATTTTATTTATTTCGCCCTTGGAAAGTCCCAGCAAAAATACAATAAGAAATTAACTTATTGGACAGCAATATCGGCAGTGCCAAACTTAACTGCTTTGTATTTGCTCGAGCATAATGACACGTGGACAGGTGGAGGTAGATTTTCGGGAGAGCGAATTTACCTTAACTCTGATAAAATAGATAATGCTAAAGATAGCTTCGATTCTTATAAGGTTTATGGGGCTAGGCTCGAGCATGGCGGCTGGGGTTGTGGTAAAAACTGGATTTTAAGCGAAGAACAATTTAACCCTAAATATGGCAGTAAGTACCCTATACCAAAAACTTGGATTAAAACAAATAAGAGTTTCAGTTTAATAAAGACCCTAAATTACAAAAGCCATCTAAAATTAAAAGAAGGTAAAACTCAGGGTGCATATGATTTGCACAGCTATGAGCTAATAGATAGTGGAAAAACAAAG
>CAMZLP010000037.1 GCA_947311535.1 uncultured Deinococcota bacterium
AGTATTAATACTCTCAACTATAAAATTTATTTGAAAATTTTATAAATCTAAATACTATTTTCCTAATTCTGCAAGTACTGTTTTATAGGCAACTGACAAGGCATTATCGGTTGCTAAATCTACAAGAGCTTCACCCTGCACCGCACTATAATCTCTCTCAGCAATAGCAGAAACAAATTTAAAATTACCATCTTCGTCAGCCATTGTAGAACCGAGAGTTTCACCATCCACTACAATCTCTATTACTTTTCCTGCCCCAGCGATACCTTCTAATGAAACTACGCTGGGGAAACGCGTATCTTCAGCTAGCACATCTGGCGCAATACCGATTTTATGAATGCTGCGTTTATTTGGAGTAAGCCACTCAAAAACAACATAGGCAAATTGACCACCGTCTGCCAAACCAGTAATATTTTGAGCAACGCCTTTACCAAAAGTAGTTTCACCAACTATTTTAGCTCGCTTATTATCTTGCAGTGCACCTGCTACAATTTCTGAAGCAGAAGCTGAGTTTTTATTTACTAATACAACCATTGGTAAATCAAAAGAGTTTTTGTCGGCTCGAGCAATTCTTTGGGTAAGCCCTTTAGCCCTTTGGAAGACAATATTTCCAGAATCTAGAAATTCATCTGCAACAAGTATCCCCTGATTTAACAAACCGCCGCCGTTATCACGCAAGTCTAAAATTAAAGCTTCAATACCTCGAGCTTTTAAATCGTTTAATTGCTCTACCATTTGATCATAAAGTTTTGAGTTTGCGAAGGTTTTTAGGCTAATATAACCAATATTGTTATCTAAAACTGCTGATTCAACGCTTACAATATCAATTTTACCTCTTTTGATAGTAAAGGCTACTGGGTCTTCGCTACCAGCTCTAATCATTTCAATATAGACACTAGTGCCTTTAGGGCCACGCACTATCCGAGCGACCTCACTAGGAGTCATATTATCAACAATTGTGTCATCAACCTTATGAAAGATATCGCCAGGGTGAATACCGGCATTCCAGGCTGGTCCATCTTTATAAACATTTACAATTTTTACACCTTCACCAGTTTGGCGATTTAGAATTTGCAATAAAGCTCCAATACCTTCAAATGAGCCAGATAAATCCTCATCTCTCATTACTGCATCTTCTGGCGTAACATAGTAGGTAAAAGGGTCATCTAGGGCCTCTATCATGCCTTTAATTGCCCCTTGGGTTAGTTTTTCATCATCAACATCATTTAGATATTCATGCTTTAGATTTCCATAAACCTGAGTTAAAGCATTTCCGGATGGGTTTGCTAAGAATTCTTCGGTATAGTTAAAGCCTCGCTGGGCACTAACCACAAAAAATGATATAGCAACAACTGCAATAGCAGCAAATAATAGTTTAGGTTTCATAGTAGCCTCCAATATAGCAAGCTTTAGTATAAGCATACAAAACCATGAAAATAGTAAGTGAGATACTGAAAGTCTTAATTAGTTCTATATTTTTTTCATAATTAGGCTAAAATAGGCATTATGGAAGATGATAAATGGATAACTGCTGTTGCTTTAGGGCAGCTTGGAGATGCTTTAGAGCAAATCCAAAACAAAACCGAAGTAAGCGAAAGCACTCTTGATGATTTAGCTGTTTTAAACAAGGTCATGGAGAATCTGCGAAACAAACATTATTTTCATGCAGGCGAGTTAATTAATAGATTAGAAACAGATATAGTTGATAAAGGGCAGCTAAAAAATGAAATAGATTTATTAAAAGAAGCTAGCAGGGCAATTAATAGCCACAAACCAGCAAAAGCGATTGAGCTGCTTGGGGGCTTAGGCTCGAGCCTAACTCAAGCAGAAAGATACACGCTTTTAGGCACCGCTAACGTTTATAGCAATCAAAATGAACAAGCTATGCAAAACCTAAAAAAAGCTATTGACTACGACCCCAAACATTTTAGAGCCTTGACTAATATTGGCAACCTAAATTTAGAAGCAAATAAAATTGAACAAGCCATTGTAGATTACCAAAATGCTCTTAAGATTAATGATGCAAGTTCTAGCGCACTGCATAACTTGGGCGTAGCTTATCGTAAGAAAGGGCAAATAACTAAAAGTGTTGGTTATTTAAAGAGAGCCCAAAAAGCCAAAAACAAAGAGTTAAAAGAAGAGGCTCGAGAAACTATGAAATCTGGGGATAATAAAACCGCTATCAAATATATACGCTTGTTTGCGATAGGAATAACTGTTTTAGCGCTTATTGCTATTATTCTTAGGCAGCTAAGATAAAAAACTGCCACTTTACAGTTATAAAGCAGCATAATTATAAAGCAGCAGTTTTTTAGATTCTATGCTTATTTTTAGGGATTTGCAGCTAGGCTTCTATCCAAAATATTTTCAAAAACTTCATAGGGTTGTGCCCCAGCTACAACAGTACCAACAACTTCACCATCTTTAAAATTACCAATAACAAAGCCTGGCGTGCCTCTTATCCCTGATGCCTGACCAAGCCTGGTATCATCAGCAACTTGCTGACGATATTTATCATCAGCAACACAAGCATTAAACTGCTCCATATCTAATGAATATTGCTCTATAAGCTTAATAACCAAATCACGGTTTTTACGACCGGCAGAGGCATAAACCTGCTCTATAAGCCCTAGGTATTTATCATTACCAATTTGCTCGCGAGCACATTCTGTAGCCATAGCAGCATCCATAGACATATTGCCGCCAACGCCAATATAGTCTTTATAAACAAACGCCACTTCACCAGAATCAATATAGTTTTGAATGATTTTTGGTAGGGTTTGGGTGTGAAACCTAGCACAGAATGGGCAATTAAAATCACTGAATTCAACAATAGCGATTTTTGCATCTTTGCTGCCATATATTTCGGCATCATTTAAAGATATTTTTACCCCCTGAGGATTAGCTGGGGCTTGTTGGGCAGCTTGTTCGGGCTGGGCTCCATTTTGCAAAGTAATAATAGCGTCAATTGTTGCCTGAGGGATTTCTGGCACAGACTCTTGAATAGTAAGTAGATTTTGCTCGAGCCTATCCAAACGATTACTAAGCTGCCAAAAGCTAAATGCCAGACCTGCAATTACTGCTAAAAGTAGCAAAACCAATAACCAGCTATTGGTCTTTTCTACAACTACTGTTCCATTTTCTTCCATTACTACTCCTAAAGTTTAATTAAATTCTTCCAAATTATTTTCAGCATAACGTTAAAAAACAATTTTAACCGTCAGTAATTTGACCACAATCTTAATTTGATACCAAAGCCATTTGTCCTTTAAAACGTCTTAATCTCATAGCATTAGTCACAACAAAAATACTAGATACACCCATAGCGGCCGCAGCCAATATTGGCGATAATAATATACCAAAGCTTGGAAACAAAACCCCAGCTGCTACCGGAATAAGAATAATATTATAGATAAAAGCCCAAAATAGATTTTGCTTAATATTATTCAATGTAGACCTAGAAATACCCAAAGCATTTGGCACAACCCGTAAATCACCAGACATCAAAATAACATCAGCAGATTCTATAGCAATATCAGTACCTGTGCCTATTGCCACGCCTACATCTGCCTGAGCCAAAGCCGGAGCGTCATTTATACCGTCACCAACAAAGCTCACACTATCGCTGCTAGCTTGCAAATCTTTGATTGCATCCACTTTGCCAGATGGCAAAACTTCTGCTAAAACCGTATCTATACCCAATTCTTTGGCGATAGCATTGGCAGTATGTTTATTATCTCCAGTTATCATGGCAACTTTTATGCCTTGCTTATGCAATACCGCTATAGTCTCTTTAGTACCTTCTTTTATCTTATCAGCAACCGCAATTATTGCCGCTAGTTTGCCATCTATGGCAACAAATAGTGGTGTTTTAGCTTGATTAGCCAATTTAGTAGCTATTTCTTTTGGAAAGCTTATATTAAGCTGTTCTAGATATCGGTCAGCGCCAATTTGCAAATGCTTGCCAGCTAGCTTGGCACTAACTCCATATCCTGGAATAGCTTCAAAATCGCTTACCTCTTTTAGTTCTAAGCCTCGCTCTTGAGCTGCATCAACAATAGCTCTGGCAATTGGGTGCTCACTCTTTTCTTCAACTGAAGCAGCTAGTTCTAAGACTTCATCTTCTTTAAAACCAGTTTGGATAACTAAGTCAGTAAGCTCTGGCTTGCCTTTGGTCAGGGTTCCTGTTTTATCAAAAGCCAATACCTTGGTCTCACCAAAATTTTGTAAGGCAGCTGCGGTTTTGAAAAGTGTACCCATTTCGGCTGCTTTACCAGAACCCACCATGATAGAAATGGGGGTAGCCAAGCCCATAGCACAAGGACAAGAAATCAGTAAAACTGCAACTGCATTTACAACTGCAAAAGCAAGGGCAGGCTGCGGGCCAAAAATCATCCAGATTGCAAAGGTAATCAAAGCCAAAGTGATTACAATCGGCACAAAGATTGCCACAACCTTATCAGCCAGTGCCTGAATTGGAGCTTTTGAGCCCTGGGCATCTTCTACTAATTTTATTATTTGGGCAAGGGTGGTATCTGCTCCAATCTTAGTGGCTTTAAAAACAATATTGCCAGTTTGGTTAATTGTGGCACCTACCACGGTATCGCCAATTTGTTTTTCATTAGGAATTGGCTCACCTGTTATCATTGACTCATCAATGAAAGTTTTACCCGAAATAATTTCACCATCAACTGGTATTTTTTCACCAGGGCGAACTGTAATTAAGTCGTCAAGTTTTACTTCATCAATAGGGATTTCTATAAGTTCATTATTGCGTTCGACTCGAGCCGTTTTGGCCTGCAAACTAAGTAATTGCTTGATAGCATCGCCAGTTTGGCCTTTGCTACGGGCTTCTAAATATTTACCAATTAGTATCGTTGCCATAATAAAGGCAACAGCTTCAAAGTAAACATTACGAGTACCAACTGGCAATAGCTGGGGCAAAAATACTGCCACTACCGAATAAAAATAAGCTGCCGAGGTACCGAGCATGACTAGAGCATTCATATCTGGGTTTAGCTGCACTAAACTCTTAAAACCAGTTTTATAAAAACGCCAACCCGGCCAAGCAATTGCCAAGCTTGCCAAAGCAAAGCTAAAGTAGTTTAGGATATTATGCGGAATAATAGAATTACGCAGTTCCATTCCTCCGGGGATAAACATTGGCAACATTTCCAAAAGCAAAAGTGGTGTAGCAATAATGATAGCGACAATCATCAACTTTTTTAGTTCGTTTTCATTTTCTTGCCGTGAATCTATTTGTTCTCCTTGCACGCTATCGCGGACTTCGTAGCCAGTTTTCTCGATTAACTCGGTAATTTTTTGAATATTTACTGAGCTTGGGTTAAATTTTATAGTAGCTTTTTCGGTAGCTAAATTAACGCTTGCGTCCATAATGCCATCTAATTTATTCAATTTCTTTTCTATTCGGGCAGAGCAATTGGCGCAGGTCATACCACCAATATCTAAACTAATTTCTTCCAAGCGCGGTTCATAGCCAGTATTTATGATTGAATCCAAAATATCTTGCTGGCTGATTTTACTAGGGTCAAAATGGATTGTTGCTCGCTCGGTAGCTAAGTTAACTGCAGCCTCTACCCCATCAATTTTATTTAGTTTACGCTCAATCCGAGCTGAACAATTGGCACAAGTCATACCGCCAATACCAAGCTCGAGCTGATTCAAATTTTCATTTTTTTCGCCCATTATCAATGTCTCCTTTTTACTGGCTTAAAAAGCCTAAAGCAAGTAAATATACTAACTACTTGACCCCACCCCTAGTGGGGTGCTATAATCAGATTAGCAGATAATGCTAATATAGTCAAACTATAAGGAGAAAAATATGACAACATTAAAAGTAGAAGGAATGACTTGCGGACACTGTAAAGCAGCAGTTCAAGAAGCATTAGAGAGTATAGACGGTAGCCAAAACGTAAGCGTTGACCTAGATGCTGGCTTAGCCACCATTGAAGGAAATGTAGACCCTCAGGTTTTAATTGCAGCGGTTGCTGAAGAAGGCTACAAAGCCAGCCTAAATGCCTAAACCAAACTGCTGTTTGCATTTAGACAGCGAAACTAGAAAAGATGCCTCCTCGCGCTTAAAAAACGCCAAGGGGCATCTTGAGGGTATTTTGCGTATGCTCGAGGACGAGCAAGTTTATTGTGTAGACGTACTTAAACAAGTCAAAGCAGTCCAAGGTGCATTAGCCAAAGTAAATGAGAAAGTCTTGCGTTCACACATTCGTGACCACGTAGTCACAGCTTCTGAACGGGGTGATAGCGAAGCTATTGTTGATGAGCTAATGGAAGCTATGAAGTATAAGTTTTAGCTAGGTGCTAGCAATTCTAATCACTAAAAACCACCTAAGAAGCACTCAAAAATTTCTCTAACTGCTTAGGACTAGGAACTCTGCCAGACAGTACTAATTTTTCATCAACCACCAAAGCCGGGGTTGAGCTTACTCCGTAGGCTAAGATGTCTGAATAATCGGTAAGTTTTTCTATCTCTGCGGTTTGACCCAAATTACTAAGGGCTTTTATTACATTTTGCTCGAGCAAATTGCAATTTTTACATCCTGAACCAAGTACTTTTATTATCATTTTAAATCTCCTTATAAAATTATATTAAACAAAAACCCCACAGCTAATATCCCAGTGCCTACAACAGCCACATATATCACTATCAACTGCGGTTTTAAAACCCGTCTTAAAATTATCATTTCTGGCAAAGACAAAGCCACCACTGCCATCATAAATGCTAGCATTGTCCCCATCGCCAAACCTTTGGCATACAAAGCTTCTACTAGTGGTAATACCCCAGCCGCATTGCTATAAAGCGGTATACCCAGCAAAACAGCAACAGGCACCGCAAATGGATTATCTGGGCCAGCATATTTCAAGAAAAAGCTCTCTGGAACCCAACCATGAATAAGGGCTCCCAAGGCCACTCCAATTAGTAGATAAGGCCAAACTTTGCCTATTATTAATTTAACTTCTTCAAGCCCCATTTCAAAGCGTTCTGACCATTCTAAACCCTTTGATGGGTCAATTATTTTATTGCCTAGCTTGGTCTCAAAAACAAATGGCTCTACAAAACGCTCTAATTTTAGCTTGCCTAAAATAAAACCAGCTAAAACCGCTATTGTTAAACCAGATATCAAATACAAGGCTGCAATCTTCCAACCAAACATACCAAAGAGCATTATTAAGGCAATTTCATTTACCATTGGGCTAGCTATCAAAAATGATAAAGTCACCCCAAGCGGTACACCTGCAGCAACAAAACCAATAAAAGCAGGTACAGCACTACAAGAACAAAAGGGCGTAATAACCCCAAGCCCTGAAGCAAGTAAATTGCCAATTCCTTCATGCTTTCCGCCTAGCATAGCTCGGGTTTTCTCCACACTAGAAAAACTTCTTATAACCGTAACTACAAAAATAATCCCAGCTAGTAGCAAAAATAATTTGCTTACGTCATAAACAAAAAAATGAACAGAGCTGCCCACTTGCGAAGTAGCATCTAAGCCAATCAGCCCATAAATAAACCAATCCCAAAACGGTAAGATTGTTTTATAAAGAAAAATCCAGGCTATGGCAGAAATTGTTAGATATAGCCATTCTTTTGAAAACTGATATGGCTTTATAGCGGTTGCTTTCATACTATAAGCGTTTCACAAGCTACTATGCCTTCTATTTCAGCCAATTCCAGACTGGGTGGCAAAGAAGCCTTTAAAAGTTCAAGAGCTTGCTCATTTAATTTATAATCTATCCAACGACCTCGTTTTTTTCCAATTATTAGTCCAGCTTCTCTTAAGACTTTTAAATGGTGAGATAGTAAGTTTGCAGGAACTTGAATGTTAGATTGTAGATCACAAACACAGAATTCACTATTTGCAAGTAAAGCCAGTATTTGCAACCTCGTGGGGTCACCAAGGGCTTTAAATTGTTGAATTGTTTGCTTTAGATTAGCAGATTTTGCTTTAATCATTATTAGATGATAAATCAAGTAAATTTATAATTCAATAATAATTGATACAATATATATCGAACTAATAGGTTTAAATCTTACATCCAGTCTTTTAAGCAAAAACCTAATATCTATTCCCAAGGGTTAAACAAATTATCACAAACAGCAACAAAATCTGAGGTATTTCTAGTAGCTACACCCAAACCATGAATTGCCGCGGTTCCAGCAATTAGGGAATCCGCCAAATGCAAGGTCAAACCCTGCTTTTTGGCTTTTGCCCTTAGCTCTGCCGCCCTTTTTGCCTCTTGAGGTAAAATCGGTATTATTTGCTTTTCAAAAGTATAAATTAAGTCAATGAATTTTTCTCCGATAATAGATTTACGTTTACCTTTTGGCAATAATTCAATCCCATATTTTAATTCATGAATTGTCACTACAGACAAAAAATCTTGCCTTTCTTCCAGTAAAAATCTTCTAACCGATTCATTGGGATTATTTTTTATTATTTCCGAAACAATATTGGTGTCAAGAATATAAGATAGCACAGCTAATTAAAAGGGATTTCGCGTTCTGGCTCGGCCCTATTGGGCAATTCCAAATCTATATTTAAAGACATATTTTCTACTAACCAAGCACCCAAAGAGGGTTTTTTATCAAGCAAGTCTAGCCACTGCTCTTTTGGCATAATCACAAACTCAGTTCTTTTTCCAATTATTTGTGGCCCTTCTTCCTTAGCTAAATTTAATATTTCCGACAATCGTGCTTTTGCCTCGGCAACTGTCCAAGCATAGCTTGTATTAAGTTTAGTCATTCTCACCTCTTAATATGAACTAGTTCAATCTAGTCTATGTTAACTAAATTGGCTAGTTTTTGCAAGTACCTAACCTTTTAGAAAAAATTCATACTAGCTTAAAAGAATTGTCCAACTATAAATCTACTTTGTGATTTACGCAACACTAGCTCACGCTGAAAGCTAACAAATAATTCATACTCAGCAAAACTTGCTTGATATGTTTTTACCAGTTTTTCGTAATAATGATAATAAATCTTAAGACGTTTTTGACTAAGTTTTTTTGGATCTATAGTTTTCATAGTCTAAAGATATATTAAAAGGTCTGAAAAAACCCTGAACGTTTTTGTAGAATAGATTTATGAATAATAAATCGGAAATTCTTAGAAAACTAATAAAGCAAAAAGGAGCACATATTGCACCCACTATTTATGATTGTATAGGTGCAATAGCCGCCCAAAAAACTGGTTTTGACTATGCATTTACAAGTGGCTTTGGTATTTCGGCATCACAATTAGGCAAGCCAGATTATGGCTATTTGAGTGGAAGCGAAGTCATAGCAACTATTAGCCGCTTAAACTCTTGTACAAATTTGCCAATAATTGCTGATATTGACACAGGTTATGGCAATCCACTTAATGTAATTGACACTGTCGAAAAAATTATAAATACCGGAGCTGCTGGTATAATTTTAGAAGACCAAGAATGGCCCAAACGCTGTGGGCATTTTGAGGGTAAAACTGTAATTACTAAAGCCGAACAGGTCCAAAAGATAAAAGCAGCTAAGCTTGCAGCTAAAGACTCTGGATTAGTAATTATTGCCAGAACAGATGCTCGAGCCAAACTCGGTTTATCTGAAGCTATAAACCGCGGAGACGCTTACTTAGAAGCAGGAGCAGACGTTTTATTTATAGAAGCACCCGAGTCAAGGCAAGAGTTGCAGGAAATAGCCAATTATTTTAAAGGTGTAGTATTAATGGCCAATATCATAAAAGGTGGCAAAACTCCAAACCTAAATGCCAAAGAATTAGAAGATATGGGCTATAAATTGATTGTCTTTGCTTTGTCTAATCTACTTGCAGTTAGCAAAACGATGCTAGACACTATGGCTGAAATCAAAACAGGAACAAATAGCAAAATAAATAATGATTTTGCATTTGTTGATTTTCAGGAATTTATTAATATCAAAAAATACCAAAATCTGGAAAAGGAATTTATTTCGTCTGGTAAATCGTATAAACACGATGTAACGTAGAGACGTGATGCATCATGTCTCTACGTTACATCAGAAATATATTTTTTAGGTTTTTAGGCCTTATTAGCTGAACCAAAAACATCAATTCGTTCAGCGACAATTCTTTTCATTTCAGTTCTGGCTGGTCCTAATATTTTACGAGGATCAAATTGCTCTGGGGTATTCATTAGTATTTCACGAACTACAGCTGTAAAAGTCAAACGCAAATCTGTATCGGTATTAATTTTAGCAATTCCCTCGGTTACTGCTTTGCGAACATCATCTTCATGTATGCCAACAGCACCTTCAATTTTGCCACCAGCTGCAATAAGGCGAGCTACAATATCTTGTGGAACCCCGCTTGCCCCATGCATTACCAATGGTTGCGGAACTACCACAGCGATTTCTTTTATTCTGTCATGATGTATAAACGGTCTACCTTTACCCTTATTAGCACCATGAGAAGTACCTATAGCTATTGCCAAAAAGTCTGCATCGGTATTATCTATAAAGCGCTTTGCTTCACTTGGTTCTGTTAAAGAAACCTGGTCTTCGGTCACAACTACATGCTCTTCTATACCACCTAAACGACCAATTTCAGCTTCTACCGAAACTCCTACAGCATGAGCAGCCTCTACCACACGTTTTACTTCTCTGGTATTAGTCTCTTCATCTTCATGTGATTTGTCAATCATTACCGAGGTAAAGCCTGCTCGTATACAGCGCATGCATGACTCATAAGATGAACCGTGGTCAAGGTGTACAGCAACTGGTACTGTGGCTTGCTTAGCCTCATGGATTACCATGTCAATTAAAGCATCGCCGCCATATTTTATAGCCCCTTCTGACAAAGAAACAATAACTGGGCTATGTGCTTCTTCGGCAGCCTCTAAAATTGCTTGGGTTATTTCCATATCGTTAGTGTTAAAAGCACCAACGCCATATTTACCCTTACGGGCAACCGATAAAATATCTAAACCTGTTACTAAACTCATAAGCTACAGTATAGCCTAAAAAGCAAAAAAAAAGAACCTAGAAAAATTCTAGATTCTTTTTAGTTTTGGTGAGCGATGACGGGCTCGAACCGCCGACCCCCTGCGTGTAAAGCAGGTGCTCTTCCAGCTGAGCTAATCGCCCCTGTTACAAATAGTACCACAGGTACTATTTGTAATTTGGTGACCCCTACGGGACTCGAACCCGTGCCGCCGCTGTGAAAGAGCGGTGACCTGACCGCTAGTCGAAGGGGCCACGTGGTGGGTCGTACAGGACTTGAACCTGTGACCAACCGGTTAAAAGCCGGTTGCTCTACCAACTGAGCTAACGACCCACGCGGCACTGAACCCTTAAGTTCAGCTTAGATAGTATATGGATAGATTGCGTTTGTGTCAAGTGCTAAGCATGCAAAAGATGACAATTGCGGAATTATTGCAATTTTTTTATGATTTAATACTAGGATTACGGCTTGGGCTAACATAAACAGTCTTTTGCTGACTATAGTTAACAGCGCCCAAGGCAGCACCTTTTTGTTTCCAAACATGTTTACGCAAAGTATAGTCAACAGGCACATTATCTGATTGACCAGCTTTAGAGTTTGCAGCAGCTAGTTGAGCGGCAAAAACTATCGTTTCAAAAGGTACTTCTTTATTTTGGGCTTGAATAATCACATGTGAGCCCCGATAACCTTGGGCATGTAACCAAATATCACGTGAACGAGCCAGTTTTTTAGTAATAATATCGTTTTCTTTTGAGCTTTTACCCACAATTACATTAAAGCCATGGGGAGCCAAAAAATGTGCCCCTATACGTGATTTTTGCTTTTTTGCTTTAGCTTTAAAATATTTCTTTAAAAGCTCGAGTAAACCCTTGTCAGTAGTTTTAGCTAGTCCTGTCAACACTGCTTCTAATTCCAGTTTTTCCTTTATTAACAATTTAAATCTATTTTCTGCTTCTTCTTTACGTTTTTTAGCCTTTTGTGAGCGCTTATATAGCTTTTGAGCATTCTCTAAGGCCGAGAGCTGAGGATTGAGTTCAAAAATCATCTCTTGACCATCAAAGCCAAATAAGCTCACTTTGTTGGCATTTTTGGGGACAGTATGTTGATAGGCCATTAAAACATCTGCACGCAATTTAATTTCGTCGGCCATTTTAGCGGCTTCTCTAATCTTTTGGATATCCTCGAGCCTTTTTATCAGTAAATTTATTTTTTTATTTAATACTATTTCTAATTTTTCTATATTTTCTTGACGTTGCTCATTTAAACGCAAATCTTTTATGTCAACAATATTGATAGTCTCTCGCAAAAATTCTGCTGGAGAGTCTTTTAATTTATGAATAAAGGGCCAAAGTTGCTCTATATCCAGTTTTCCTAGCTTTTTCTTGCGCCCAATTCCAGATGCAACTGATAAAGCCCTAGTTAATTCTGGACCAATACCATCAACATGCTTCCAAATATCTTTAAGAGTTTTAGTTTCTAAGATTTCAACTAGCTCATTTAATTCAAAACTACGTGGGTCTAGCTTTTCATAAGGAGGTGGGCCAACATAACTTAGGCCAGTTCGTATCTGTCGAAAACGGTTAATATCACTAGAGATATCTCGAAAAGCACCTAAGATTTTTTGCTCTTCATCTAATAAAATCATATTACAATTTCGACCAGTTAGCTCAAAAACCAATGTTACAGGCGGTGATGGCACAAAACCTTGCCCAGCCGCAAAATGAAATTTAACAACTCTATCTAATTTAATTTGCTCAATAGCTAAAAGTTCACCAGAGGTTTTAGCTACCAATAAATCTTGAAAACCCGTTTTGGTATTGGTGATTTCAGGGAAATCATTTTCTAAAGCTAAGCGTGGTTTTGGTGGCCGACTATAAAGCCAAATTGCCAGTTTTTTATTAGCTTGCAAAGGTAAAACAAAGGTTTTGGTATCAGGGAAGCGCCAGCTAATATGCTTTGCAGGTAAAAAACCAGCAATACTTGCGACTTCCTCGGCAATAAATAAACCTTCCATAACTGCCTAGTCTAAAATTTTTTTACTTAAGATGGTGTGAATAGCCGACTTTTGATCTATAGCAAGTTCAAAAAAGATCTAGCTTTGAGTGGAAAGGAAAAGAGGGAAAGTAGTAAGAAATGATAAGTGAAAAATTTTTCAAGACAAGCCATAGTCTTTTGTCTTCTAGCTCCTTAATTATCAATTCTAATTTTCATTTAGCTTTTTCATAGATTCTATAAGTTAACCGCATGTTTCGTGGAAATACCATCATCATTTCAAAAGCAGCCCACTAAAAATAAAGATTCAAGGCATCAATTATTAAGAAATTATTTTAGTACCGGCCTCAGCAGTAATAACTTTTGCTAATATTTTAGGCTCTCGTCCGTCAGCAATTACTGCGTATTCTGCGCCTTGTTCCAGAGCTTTAAGAGCTGCTTCTACTTTAGGAATCATCCCACCGGCAATTTTACCATTGCCGATACGTTCTAATATTTGGGCTTTGTTTATTTCTTTTAATAAGCTATTTGGATTATCAAAATCATCTAAAACACCTGTAACATCAGTTAGAAAAATAACTGATGACTGCAAGCTAGCAGCAACAGCCCCAGCTACTTCATCAGCATTTACATTTAAAATGCCAAGATTATTATCAGATGCCAAAGGAGAAATTACTGGTGTTATTTGCAAATTGAGAAGCTCAGTAATAAATTGACTATTTACTTGGCTTATTTCACCAACATAGCCAAGTGCATCGGATATTTTTTTGGCAACTAAAATACTGTTATCGCGCCCACTTAAGCCTACAGATTTACCGATTTCTTGACTTAGTTTTTTGTTTAGCATGGTCAAAGTTTGTTCTACTATTGGCAAAGATTTTGCACTTGTAACCCGTAAACCGCGGATAAAACTATGCTCGAGCCCAGCATGGTCAAGAGCTTGCTTAATAAAGGGTCCTCCACCATGCACCACAACAGGCGCAAAGCCTCTTAGAGAAAGCTGGCTAATATCCTTAGCAACAGCTTGCCTAAGAGGCTCTGAGGTCATGGCATTGCCGCCATATTTAATGACAACAGCCACTACAAACTAATTATTATCTTCAGTTTTATCTTCTGGCTTATTATCATAATTAATCTGATTTGGCGACTCAATTTTAAGATCTTCATTAGCAGTTGCAGCTGCTGATTCATTGGTATTATTGTCAACACTATCAGAAGCCGTAGTAATACTTTGCTCTTGCTCAACATCAGTTTGCTCAACATCAGCTTCTACGACTTCAACTACAGCATCAGTACTAATATCAACTGTTTCAGCTTCTTCAGTTGATATAACAGCATCAGTTTCTTCAACGCTAACCACTGGGCTTTCATCGCTTGATTCTTCTAAGGTAACTGGCTCGGTTGTATCGCTATCACTGCTACTTTCATCTGCCGTTTCTTCAGTAGTTTCAATTACAGGTTCTGCTTCGTTACTAATGTCAGCATCTAGCGATTCATCAGCAGTATTTAATACAGCTTCATTAGGCTCGTCAACAACTTCGGTATTATCTTCTTGCATATTTACATCTGAGTCAACTTGCTCTTCTAAGCTTTGGGAACTGTTATCTTCTTCAATTATAAATTCAGTAACTGGTCTACCCAAACGCTCTAAGACTTCTTGTCGTTTAGCAGTTAGTCTTTCGACATCTTTTTGAGCCTGATAAAGTTCTAATTCTAAGTTTGTTAGCTGAGACTCTAATTCTTGTTCTAACTTGAGCTCAAGCTCAGTTTTAACAGCTTCGGTTTCTTGAAAGATAGTAGCTAGTTTTGTAGTCTCATTATTTAAAGCACTCACCTGCGCTTTTAATGATTCATTGACATTACCAAGGGCTAGGCTCGAGCTTATCAAGTCTTCTTTTTCTTGACTTAAAGTATTTGCTTTTGCAGCCAAATCATCGGCTAGTTCAGTTAAACTAGTATTTTCGTTAGTTAGATCTGTAACCTTAGTTTCTAAAGTTTGAATACTTGCTTGCAATTGCTTTTGCTCTTTTGTTAAAGCATCTAACTGATTGTTATTACATCCACTAAGAAATAATATTAATAAAAAGACTGCTATAATTAAACGTTTCATACTGATTTACTCCTAAAAAACTTCCTATAACTTTTGCTGCCCCGCTTCGCAGCTCTACATCTAAGTATAGTACCAAACCTTAGAGTTGTATTAGATTTTTATTGCTTTTTGATACAAGTTCATAACTATCGGCTGTTACAAATACTAAATCTTCGATTCTAACTCCTATTTTACCAGGGATATAGGCACCAGGTTCTATGGTTATAACCATATTAGGCTCGAGCACATCCAAGGAAGACATACTCAAACGTGGCGCTTCATGAATATCTATTCCTACCCCATGGCCCAAACCATGGCTAAAATATTCCCCTAACTTGTGTTTTTCTAAAATTGTACGGGCAATCTTGTCTAAATCTTTAGTAGCAATACTAGCTACTACTGCTTTTAAGGCAGCTTCTTGGGCTTCTAAAACAGCATGATAGATTTGATTTGCTTCATCGGTAATTTCACCAATTGCAACGGTTCTGGTCATGTCACTGTTATAACCGTCCAAACAAGCACCAAAGTCTAAAGTGACTAAGTCACCAGATTCTATTAATTTTTGTGAAGCCGTGCCATGTGGCATAGAGCTGCGGTAACCACTAGCTACTATAGAATCAAAAGCTAAGCCCTCTGCCCCAGCCATACGCATAAATCTCTCTAGCTCTAGAGCTATTTCAATTTCTTTTACGCCAGCTTTAATATAGTTTAAGATATGGCTAAAAGCATCATCGGCAATTTTAGCAGCTGCTCGAATCTGCTCGAGCTCAGCCTCAGTTTTAATTAAACGATATTTAGCCACAATATCTTCACTAGCGATTGGCTCATAGCCCAAAAGCTTGCTTAAGTCTTTATATTGTTTAACAGAAATTTGATCTGCCTCAATAGCTAGCTTCTTGCCTTTCACGGTTTCGGCAAGATACTCATTAAGAGTTTTAGTAATTGGGAATATCTTATAATCAATTTTTGATTCTGTCTTAGCCTGAGCATTATAGCGACCATCAGTAATTAAAATTATTTCATCTGCAAAAACTAATACTCGAGCATCTTGTGGGTTAGAAAAGCCAGAAAGGTAGCGAACATTAGCAGGATTTGTAAGTAGAAATGCCTCAGCCTCAATTGCCGCAATATCTTTTTGTAATTTAGCCAGCATTATGCTTGCTTTATGATTTCTACAAAATCAGCAACTTTTAAAGAAGCCCCGCCAATTAAACCACCATTAATATTTGGCTTTGCCAAAAGCTCTTTTGCATTAGATGGCTTCATGCTGCCGCCATACAAAATCCTCATCTGGCTAGCTTTATTTGGATACAATTCTTTTAGACTATTCCTAATCAATGCCGACATCTCTTCAGCATCTTCGGCGGTAGCAGTTTTACCAGTACCAATTGCCCAAACCGGCTCATAAGCCACTACCAAGTCTTCTGGATTATCAAACTCTATTTCAGCCAGGCCAGATTTTAGCTGCTCTAAAACAACAGCTTCAGCCTTACCAGCATCACGTTCTGCCTCTGATTCACCAATACAAAGG
Source organism: uncultured Deinococcota bacterium (assembly GCA_947311535.1). Taxonomy (GTDB): domain Bacteria; phylum Deinococcota; class Deinococci; order Deinococcales; family Trueperaceae; genus CAMZLP01. The sequence continues at coordinate 16,597 of CAMZLP010000037.1, forward strand.
ATAGGCCTTAGATTGTGCTCGAGCGCAATTTTTAGTTTTGCATTAACCGATTCATCAGTTTCATTATGATATAAACGTCGCTCAGAGTGACCAACTAGCACATAGCCAACCCCTAAGTCTTTTATCATGGGTGCAGAAACCTCGGCTGTATAGGCTCCAAAAATATGTTGACTTACATCCTGAGAAGCTACAGAAACATTAGCCCCTACTGCCTTAACAAATAAATCTAAGTGTGTAAAAGAAGGAGCAATTAAAACTTCTGCCCTTGTATCCACAGAATTTAGAACTGTTTTAAGTTCTTTTGCCCATTGAGCTACTTCTGAGGGTAATTTATTCATCTTCCAGTTTCCTGCAATTAGTATTTTCATAAACTTTAGAATACCGCAAGTTTAGCAATTAACTAGGCTTACATTAGACAATACTAAAACTAAGTTCTTATAAAGACACAACTATGTGGTCAAAATATAAAATAGCAATTTCACTGGCATGTTTAATAAGCATTATAGAACCATTAGAAAATGGCTTAATCATCATAGTAGAAAACGAACCCAAGAACTTATTTGCCGATAAAACGGCTATATATTCTGGTCTAATCGAGCTACGGTATCTACGCAAACCCAAATCTTGATTATCAATATAGATATCCAAAGAATCAGAAGTCATTTCAATTAGTTTAATCTCATTATGATTTGCTGATTCTAAAACAATATCAAAATCTTTAGCTTCAGACGTAAGTGCGGTTAGAATTGTTTGCACAATTGATAAAATTATATTTTCTGGTAGCTCCAAAGCTTGGCTTTTTATTGCTGCCCTTATTAACCCTTCTACAACGGGTCTGGTGCTTGGTGCTTTGGCGCTAAATTGTTTAAATCTAGTCAATGCTGATTCAACTATATTATAGGGGCTATCATTATTACTTAGACTAATTATCTTAAATATAGCCAAAAGACCTTTAGAATATTCTGAGCTTAATATTTTTAAAAGAACTAATCCTCTGGCTAATTGTTCTACCAGAGTTGCTGATTCATTTTCTAAGCGCAGATGTAAATAAGAGTCTTCTAATAAGCCAATTATTGTTTTGTTTTTTGCACTGAGTCTATTTTCTTTTTCTAAAGGGTGTTCCTTATTCTCTAGATAGATCATCATGTGCTTTCCTGAGCCCATTAAAGCAAGCTCGAGCCCAGCCAAAGTAAAACGCATTGGCCCTTTTATCCGAATTGTTATAGCCTTGGCACTCTTGGCTATGTTTTGAACCTCTAAAACAGGGTTTTTAGCAAACAACACGCCACCATCTAAACGAGGAGCATCTACATCACCACCATGGCTTTTAAATAGTATCGATCTTAATTTTGCAAAAAACACCCTAATAACCTTAGAATAATAAATCTTGTCTTTATTTTCTTGGTTAACTTGCAAAAGTTCTGCATTACGCAGTTCACGATAGCGTTTATCCAAGACCTTAAGCTGTCTTTTGTGTTCATCATTTGAAACTGATTTACTACTTGTCAAATCTTGCATAGCAAGCTTTATATCAGCACTAGATAATCGGTTTTGCTTTTGGGAAGGCAAGTTTGAAGAAAAAGGATTTGAGGTTATTTTCAAGGCCATATTTTCAAAATATTTCATCGAATCTTTAGTTGGCATATTGAGTTTAATAAACTCACCATCGCTACTGGTTAAATTAAATATTATTTTTATAAACCTAAACATAAAGTTTTTTAGCGTCTCTAAATCATCTAAAGAAACCAAAGGGTCATTTATTTGTGAAATTGGGAAAACAACTCTAAAGTGCTCTAAATCAATATCATCAGCAAATGTTTTTTGATTGGAATAGTGCTCAAAATTACGAGAAAGCGCATATAATAACCTAGCTGTTAACAAGTCTGGCTCGAGCTTATAAAATATGGCTAAGTTTTGTAAGTGATTATCTAAATCATGCCACCACAATTTAAGGGCTATTTTTTGCAATATTTTTTGTTCTTCAATAAATTCAGAGCTATTTGTCAATTCTTTTGTGCTTATTGCAGTATCAAACCAATCTATAGAATGATTAAAGCTAGGTTCCGATTTTGAATCTCTAGGCTCTGCTATTAAAAGAGGGTTAAAATCCACAGTCGGTTCTTTTTCAAATTGAGATTTTTTAATATCAGGAAAGCTCTCACTCATCAGCTTTTCAAAACTATCTTTCAAGTTTGAATCAGTTTGGGGTTTTTTAACCCTAATTGCAATTTGAGATTTCAGAATCTCACCAAACCTAGCTATTTTGTAATTTTCTGCTTGACTTAGCATATATTCGCCTTTTAATAAAAAGTCATATAATGCCCAAGCGCTGTCCAAACCACCATTAATTTTGCGGCCAGCCTGAATATCTTGAATTTTGTATTCTAAAAGCTCGAGGCTAAGTTTTTCTAAGCTCATCATAACTCCAACGATTTTACTATCTATTTTTAATATTACAAGTAAGGTATTTGTAAAATATTTTATAAAATGAATAATATTACACAAGATTTAATAAAAATATAGGAGCTTAATTGACTGGTCTTCTTCTATATTATAATGCTTTATAGCTTATTTTGCTCTTGCTTCAAAGTCTTAATAATCCAATTTCAAAGTCTTAATAATCCAAAAAGCTATTGACTTGTTGTTCTAAATAGTAATAATCACCCTTGACTGTCTTTAAAACATAAATAACAATAGGGCATTAGCAAGTTAAGTCTTGCTAAAAAGTGTTTAAGGAGCTTTGATATTTATGGCATTTATTATTACAGAACCATGTATCGGGACTAAAGACGGTGCATGTGTTGATGTTTGTCCTGTTGAGTGTATTTATGAAGCAGATGATCAATTTTGGATTCACCCAGACGAATGTATTGACTGCGGTGCTTGCGTTCCGGCTTGTCCTGTAAGCGCAATCTTCCCAGAAGAAGATGTCCCAGAAGAGTGGGAAAGTTTTATAGATAAAAACTACGATTTTGCTGAAGCTGAATAAGCTTATTTTAAATTGATAAATTCTTAAGGGCGCTTGCCAATATGGTAATCGCCTTTTTGTATTCGTCTAAATTTAAATGTTCATCTGGTCTATGATCTAATGCAGAATCGCCAGGGCCATAAGCCAGCATGGGTAAATCCCAAGAAGCTGCGATTACATTCATATCAGATGTACCTGTTTTTAATTTTAGACGCGGCTTATAGCCGTGCTCGCGTATTGCAAGCCGAAAGGCTCGAGCCAGCTGTGAATTTCTATCACTCCGATATGCTATTTCTGAACTCTTAAACTCAATTTCACAATCTATTAAAGATTTTATTCTCTCTTTTAAATCACTTGGGCTAATATCCAAGGGTAAACGATAACCAACAACTGCCTTAGCTTTTTGAGATAAGCCGTCAGAATTTGTATTAAATTCTTGCAAACTAATTTGCAATTGTTCAAATATCTTTTGACTTTTCTTATTGTATTCTTTTGCATCATTATTTAAAATATTCCAAACTTCAACTAAGTCTTCAGCAGCGGTTGTACCTTCACCAGCTGAATGAAAGTTATCTTTTTCCGTACTCAAATGAGCTATCAACCTACCCTTATAACCCAAGGTCATAGCATCAAAAGAGCTTGGTTCACCAATTATTATTAAATCTGGCTGCCCATAGGCTTCTAAAACATACCTTGCGCCTTTGCTCGAGCCAACTTCCTCTTCCACTGCTCCAATTAAACTCAAGCTAATCTTATCCAAAACTTCATTATCTAGTCTCTTAGCAGCCATCACAGCCGTTGCAAAAGAGCCTTTGGCATCTACAGAGCCACGTCCAAATAAATTGCCAGCAACTATTTCAACAGATATATGCCCCGGCACCGTATCAATATGCCCTAAAAAGAAAATCTTTAAATCACCACGGCCTAGTTTGCCAATAGCATTACCAGCCTGGTCAATAAAAGCCTCATCACAAAAACTTGCCATTTCGGCAACTAAATACTCTGCTACCTCAGTTTCATTTTTTGAAACACTTGGGATACTGATTAATTTTTCTAAAAACTCAATTTCATTCATAATTTCACCAAAAATTTAAAATCTTGAAGCATCTAGGCTTAGAATAATATCTTATTTTTTAAACAATCTAGGTCTCAAATCGATTTTAACCGAGCAATCCGCTCTTCTATTGGTGGGTGAGTAGCAAATGCACCTTTAATTTGCCTTCTAAAAGACTTTGGGTCGGCAAAGTACAAATGCCGTATACCATCATTTATCGGTTCATTGCTAGTATCTTTGAAATTAGCCAGTTTTTCTAAAGCAGAAATCAAACCATCAGGATTACGAGTAATATAAACAGCCGTGGCATCAGCCAAATATTCTCGGCGACGGCTTACCGCCAAATGAAGAAGGCTGCCTAAAATTGGTGACAAAATTAATAAGACAATTAATATTAGATACACAACAGCCTCTATTTGACCCTTGTCACTTTTATTAGACCGCCGTGAGCCATAACGCAGCGAGCGCATAAAAAGATCACGCATTATTACCAATGCCCCCACAGTTGCAGCTAGCATTGTCAAAAATAAAATATCATAGTTTTTTATATGAGACATCTCATGGGCTATTACACCCTCTAGTTCTTGTCTATCTAATAGTTCTAAAAGACCAGTGGAGACGGCAATTGCACTGTGCTTTGGGTTTCTACCAGTGGCAAATGCATTGGGTAAGGCCGAGTCCATTACATAAATCTTGGGCATAGGCAAACCAGTACCAAAAGAAATTGCCTCAGTAATATTAACTAAGTAACGCTCTTCATCTTTATTAGCTGGCCGAGCTTTGGCTACTTTTAGAGCAATATCGTCGCCAAACCAATAAGCTACAATATTTTGCCCAATAGCCAAAAACATAGCGATAGCAATATAAAATATCGCCAATTCTGGGCTACTTACTATTGCAATTAAATAAGCAATTACAATAAATAAAACAAAAACAAAAAAACCCAAGATATAAGAATAACGGATATTAGCTGCCTTCCAAGCTAATAAGTCTATTTTTTGGGTCGTTTTAGTATCGGTGATATATCTAGGATATTCTGTTTTTTTTATCATTGCACTCCAAGCTCAATAGCAATAATTTTGCATTTTATAAAAACCTTGCCTAGCAAAAAACTGACATAGCTAGTTAGCTTATCTTATAGCGTCTGGGCAAGAACTGCGTTCAAATAACTAAAATTGATTGTAGCTAGATGAAGCAAAAGAAAGAAGCTACTAGGCTAAGGAATTTATCAATAGAAAAAGCATTCTTAGTCCAATATTTTTATCGCTGATAGAGCAATAAAAATACTACTAAATCAATCAAAAAGAAACTTTAGGAGCTTGTCTTTCAGTTTCTGGGATTTCTAAATATACTTGTTCTTTTTTATTCATTGGACCAGCAAAAGCGGCTCCAGGGAAAGTTTCTATGGCATTATTGTATTGCAAAACTGCATCATTATAAAACTGTCTAGAATAGGCAATTTTATTCTCAATACTTGATAGCTCTTCTTGTAAAACGCTAAAGTTCTCACTGGCTTTTAAATCTGGATAGTTTTCGGCAATGGCAAACAACCTGCCCAAAGCACCTTGCATCATGTTAGCAGCCCCCACTGATTCTTCTTTGCCTTTGGCATTCATCATAGCTTGGCGTGATTTTGCTAGGTCTTCAAATATGCCTTTTTCATGGCTGGCATAGCCCTTTACTGTTTCAACAAGATTTGGAATTAAATCATTCCTCTTTTTGAGTTGGACATCAATCTGCCCCCAAGCATTATCCACTCTGTTCTCGAGCCTAATTATTTTGTTGTACACCGAGATAAGCACTAATACAATCCCAACACCAATACCTAGAATAATAAATAACGGAAGCATATCATTCTCCTATTCGCTATCATTTTAGCTAAAATAACGCTTTAAAGTGACGCAAAACTTACATTATCGCTTTATATCTAGTTGACCTAGACCCAAAGTCACTGCTAAACTGGTACCTTGCGCCGAGATGGCGGAATTGGTAGACGCAGTAGATTCAAAATCTACCGGTTAATACCGTGAGGGTTCGAGTCCCTTTCTCGGCACCATTTTTATCATATTTTTACTAATATGGTTTATTTGATTTTCGGAGGCATTATATGCTCTTTTGGTTGGTTTTAACAGTTTATGTAATTGTTAGTGTTTTATTAACAATTATAATATTGCTCCAAGAGCCTAAACAAGCTGGTTTAGGTGGCGGTCTTGGCGGCGGCGGTGGTGGCGGTGGGGATTTTAGTACCACTGGTGGTACAGCAGGCGGTTTACATCGTTTATCAATTATTTTAGGTGTTGTATGGGGTTTGTTAGCCCTTACTTTAAATATTATTCCTAGATAAATAATTTAACAATATAGCAAAAAAGGCCTTCAATAGAGGGTCTTTTTCTATTTACATCCCATATTAACGCAATTTTAACAATTTTAGTTGACCCATCATATTAGATAATGATACATTTCAGTTACATGGACAGCATTATTTATTGTCCATTGCTATAACTTTATAAATTTCACAGTTTATTTTGTATAGCAACCCTATTTGATAGGTTTAAGGAACTTATCAAAATCAATGGAGGATATATGAAAAAATTTTTACTCGTTTTATCTCTTGCAGCATTTCTAAGCATTACATTTGCTCAACCATTTGTTTGGCCAAATGCATGGTCAGCTGATGCTGGCAACGCCCAAATGGGTGGTACCTTAAGGGTATCTCAATTGAGCGATCCACGAACATTTAACCCTTTTGTTTCTGCTGAAGCTGCTCCTGTAGTGCTCCGTTATGCTGATGGTATGGGTGCTTCATTAATCACTCGTGGACCTGATAGTGATGATTGGATTCCTTATGCTGCATCATCTTTTAAAATTTCTGACGATGGTACCGTTGTAGATGTTGTTTTGCGTGACGGCATTAAGTGGAGCGATGGTACACCGGTAACTATTAAAGATTATTTATTCCGCTATGAAGCAGAAACTGACGAAGAAGTCGGTTCTAATGGCTTTGATAGCTGGTTTATTAATGACAAACCAATTATTTTAGAGGCAACTGGCGAAAATAGCTTAAGATTCACATTCCCAGAACCAGACCGTACTGCTTTACCAATTGTTGCTATGGTTCCTAGCCCTGACCATATTTTAGGTGAAGTTTATCGTGCTGGCGGTGCTGAAGCGCTAAAAGCTGAATGGGGTATTGAATCTGACGTAAGTAAAACCGTTTGGACTGGTCCATTTATTCCTACTGCATTTACCCCTGGTGAGCGTGCTATATTGGTTAAAAACCCTTACTTTGGTGAATGGAATAAAGATGAAGCTGGTAATGCGCTACCATATTTAGATGGAATCGTAGAAAATATCGTAGGTGATGGAGATGCCGGCCTAAACTTATTCTTAGCTGGTGAACTAGATACTTACGGCCCTAGAAACTTAGACGATATTGGCTCTATTAATGTTGCTGTACAAAATGGTGATATTGATGCAGTAGTTATGGAAAACGTTGCACCTGTAGCTAGTAGCCAGTTTATTGTATTTAACTGGAACAAAGAAAGCGATCCTTTCAAGCAAAAAGTATTCCGTTCTGCTACTTTCCGCCAAGCAATCAGCCACTTAGTAGATCGTGAAGCCATGATAGAACTAATCTATGGTGGAGCTGCTTCACCAATGTGGTCTAACGTATATCAAGTAAACTCTTACTGGGTAGATAATGATGTACCTAAGTTTCCATTTGATCCAGAAGCTGCAGCTACCAAGCTAGCAAGCTTAGGCTTTACTGAGAAAAATAGCGATGGCTTCTTAGTTGATGCTGATGGTAATGAATTAGGCTTTACCTTAGTAACTAACTCTGGTAATAATCAACGTGAGCAAATTTTAGAAATCTTTACTGATGCTGCTCGTGAAGTTGGTATTAACGTAGATGCACAAGCAATTGAATTCAGCTTAATTGTTGATCAACTGTTAAGTGAAGGCACTGACCGCCCATTTGATGCAATTCTTATTGGTTTAAGTGGTGGTAGCCGTGATTGGCCATTTGGTTCTAATGTTATTCCTTGTGGAACAAACTTGCACATGTACAACACTTCTGGTGATTGTATTGCCCCTCAAGAATTACTAATGACTAAACTTTATTATCAAGGTCGTGGCACATTAGATACACCAGCAGCGCGTGAAATTGGCTTGAAAATACAACAAATTCAAGCACAAATTCAGCCACAGATTTATACAGTTAGCCCTGCAGCTCACTATAGCTGGTTGAGCAATGTTGGTGGTCAGCATGCTGACGGTCAAGTAAATCCAATTGTTGGTACTCGTGAAATTGTTTTAACTTTCAAAAAGTAAAATAAAGAGATAAACTTTAAAGAGGATAGCGTGCTATCCTCTTTAAAAATATTTTATTAAAGTATTTCTTAACATTTAGGAGTAATTCTTTTGATTCCTTATATTATTCGTAGAATCATTCATCTTATCCCCACATTTATCGGGGCTACACTATTAGCATTTTTAATTTCTCAGCTAGTACCTGGTGATTTTTTTAAACAACTAGAGCTACAACCAAATGTAAGGCCCGAAACCATCTCTAGAATGAGAGATAGATATGGCATTGATGAGCCTTGGCCTGTTCAATATGTCAAATGGATGGGTAATTTATTACGTGGTGACTTAGGTGATTCTTTTGCTAGCAATCAACCGGTTACTCAAATTCTAGCAACACCTATAAAAAACTCAATGTATTTAGTGGTTTTTTCACTTATTTTATTATGGCTTTTTGCCGTGCCTATGGGGGTATTTTCTGCTGTTAGGCAGTACTCCATAGCAGACCAAATTGTTAGTGCAATTAGCTACTTTGGTTTGGCTATACCTAACTTCTTTTTTGCTCAAATTATTATTTTGGGTATTTTTATGTTTCGAAGTTTTACCAGAGAATATTTTGACTATAATCAACTCATATTACCAATTGCCCAAATGACTAGTAGTAACCATAGTGAGATGTCAGCTATTGGCCAAGCATGGGATATTTTCAAACATATGTTAGCACCTAGTTTTGTAGTTGCCACTTCTGGCATTGCTGGTTTTACTAGGGTCTTACGTAGCCAAATGATAGAATACCTGAGCAGCGATTTTATAAGAACTGCAAGAGCCAAGGGCTTGGGCAGAAGCACTGTAACCTATAAGCATGCTCTAAGACCTGCAATTATTCCATTTGTTGCAGGGATAGGGGGTTTGTTACCTAGTTTAATTGGTGGTGCGGGTCTAGTAGAAATTGTATTTGCCTGGCCCGGTATTACACCCACTTATTTAAAAGCACTCAGACAGCAAGATATCTATGTAGTTTTAGGTTTGCTGATTGTCTCGACAATATTATTAATGATAGGCAATATTATTTCAGATATTTTGTTAGCAGTTGTTGACCCAAGAATAAGGTATAGCTAAAATGGCAACAAATAAAACAGAAAGACTATCTAAAAGCCAAAGACAAATTGTCTGGGAACAATTCAGAAAGCATAAGGCAGCTTTAATAGGTGGAGTAATTCTTATATTTATGTATTTAACAGCAATTTTTGCTGGTTTTATAGCACCTTATGGCCTTAATGAGTATCGCAAATTCCCAATTACTCAATTTCAAGCACCTGCCAAAATACACTGGCGCAACCCTGATACTGGCCGACTTACAAGGCCTTTTGTATATATTTCAAAAGTAGCTAGAGACCCTGTAACTAGGCAAAGATTTTATGAAGAAGACCCTTCAAAGGGTATGTATCCAATTAAGTTTTTTGTGCATCGTGAAAAGACTGAATATAAGACTTTAGGCTTACCTTTTACCAAAAGCACCCTGCATTTATTTGGGGTTGATGAACCTGCTCGGATATTTTTGTGGGGTACAAACAACCTAGGCAAAGATGTTTTCAGTCGAGTTATTTGGGGTGGACAGATAAGTTTATCAATTGGTATTTTAGCTGTTTGGGTTTCATTAATCATTGGTTTATTTATGGGTAGTTTAGCTGGTTTTTATGGGGGCTGGGTTGATGATGTAATTATGAGGCTGGTAGAAATATTTTCAGCAATACCTGGCTTATTTTTATTAATAGTTTTATCGTCATTATTACGAGACCCAAAAAATCCACTTGCCCAAGCCTTTGGGCTTAAAATGACAAGTGCACAAACATTTTTAATGATTGTGATGGTTTTAGGCCTTGTGGGCTGGGGGGGCTTGGCCAGAACTATTAGAAGCTTGATATTAAGTATTCGAGAAATGGACTATGCTTCAGCAGCTAAGGCGTTGGGTGCAAGTGAAGCTAGAATTATGTTTCTGCATCTTTTACCTGCCACAGCCAGCTATGTAATAGTAACTATAACCTTGGCAATTCCTGGCTTCATATTAGCAGAAACTGGGCTTTCATTTTTAGGTTTGGGGCCTAGTGCCTTAGATACATCTAGTTGGGGCCTGCTTTTAAATGATGCTACTGCCAGAGGCTCGAGCATACAGTTTGTGCCTTGGTTATTAATCCCTGGTATTCCAATTTTCTTTGCTGTACTAAGTTGGAACCTGCTAGGTGACGGCTTGCGTGATGCCTTTGACCCTAAAAAACGCCGTTAAATAAGTAAAATTGATGGATAAAGAAAAAGAAGAAAAAAAGATAAGCTTGAGGAATACGCTCGAGCTTATCTTAGTTGTTTATAAGATGTCATTTATATACTTACTAATCTTTGTATTAGCTATAGCAGCTTTTATCTGGCTTCTTAATAGTTTTGTATAAATCTTGACAAAAGCTAAAAAAAAAACATAAACTAATCTCGTACAAAATCGTTTGGAGGACGAATATGAAGAAATTTTTAATTATTGCTTTATTAGCAATCACATCAACTTTTGGTTTAGCTCAAAATACTGAATGTATAGCACCTGCTGGCCCTGGTGGCGGTTGGGATTTTACTTGCCGCATTCCTGCAGCAAACTTAATGGTTGAACTTGGCATTGTAGATAATATGAAAGTTACTAATATGTCTGGTGGCGGTGGCGCTGTTGCTTATGCCCATGTAGTTTCTGAACGCACTGATGACGAAAACGTAATTATTGCTGCAAGTGCAGCAACTGCAACACGTTTGGCTCAAAACGTGTATCCAGGTATGAGTGAAGATGATGTGCGTTGGGTTGGTGCCGTAGGCTCTGATTTTGGCGTAATTGCCGTTCGCCAAGACTCACCATATCAAACTCTTGAGCAATTAATAGATGATTTAAGAGCTGGCGAAAAACTGTCATTTTCTGGTGGTGGCTCTGTTGGTGGTTGGGATCATTTAAAAGCATTAATGTTGGCAAAAGCTGCTGGTATCGAAAATCTAAAAAGCATTCAATACATAGATTTTGACGGTGGCGGTGCAGCTATGATAGAAATCTTAGCAGGTCGTGCAGATGTATTTTCTGGTGATACTTCTGAAGTATTAAGCCAGTACGATGCAGGCGCAGTGCGTATTTTGGCAATATTGTCACCTGTCCGAATTGAGCGCTTGGCTGATATACCAACTGCAAAAGAGCTTGGTTACGATGTTGTTGGTGGTAACTGGCGTGCATTTTATGCTCCTGCTGGAATTAGCGACGCACGCTATGACTTTTGGGTAAATGCTGTTGATACTGTAGCTCATTCTGACGCATGGGAAACTCTTAGAGACGATAATGGTTTAGCTAGATTTGAAAAATTTGGTCCAGACTTTGATGCTTTTGTAAGAGAACAAATTGCTATTATCCGCAGTATTTCTGAGGAGCTTGGCCTGATTCAATGAGTAATCGCATAATAGCAATTCTCATTATAATTTTTAGTTTTTTATACGGACTTGAGGCATATCGCCTCAAGTCCGGCTTTGGTTCTGACTCGGTGGGGCCTAGGGGTTTCCCTATTATATTAGCAATACTATTAGCAAGCTTAGGAATAGTGCTAGTTTTTAAGAAAGACCCACTAAAGAACTGGCCCAATTTGCAAAATTGGTTTAACATTAGTTTGGCGCTTGTAAGTTTTGTTATTTATGCTTATTTACTTGTACCAATTGGTTTTATTGCTTCTACAACCCTAGAAACAAGTTTTCTTAGTCAACGATTTGGAGCTAAGATTTGGCAAGCGGTATTATTGGGCTTAGGCTCGAGCCTGTTCCTTTACTTCCTCTTTGTTTATGCTCTGCAAATCCCTCTACCCATAGGAAAGATATTTAAATAATGGAAAT